>PHEL01000077.1 GCA_002842925.1 Alphaproteobacteria bacterium HGW-Alphaproteobacteria-14 | reverse complement strand
GAGCGCAAACAGGTTCAACGCCGGGGCCGAACGCGCCAGCAGGCCGGTCAGCACCTGCACCAGCAGCAGCACCAGCACCACCGGCAGCGCAATCGCGGCTGCGGTGGCAAAGCCATAACCC
Source organism: Alphaproteobacteria bacterium HGW-Alphaproteobacteria-14 (assembly GCA_002842925.1). GTDB lineage: Bacteria > Pseudomonadota > Alphaproteobacteria > Sphingomonadales > Sphingomonadaceae > Erythrobacter. The sequence goes on along the minus strand of PHEL01000077.1, from coordinate 13,190 downwards.
ATGAACGCAGCGACGTTCTGCGCTTGCCACGCGCCGAAGCCGAACTCGCCCGCAGGCAGCAGGCGATAACTTTCGATCAGCAATTCAAACCACAGCAGATGCGCGCCGATGGCGTAGAACAGCAGGCTTAACACCAGTCCGAAAAATGTCCCCAGCGCGCCCGATTGCGCCCCGCTTGATGGGTCGATCGAGGTGGCAATGGCGAGGCCCATCGTGCCCGAAATCTGCTCTGCCGCAATCAGCGGGATCGAGAACGCTAGTTGCAGCACAAACCCCAGCGCGGTTCCCACCAGCACTTCGTGCAGCACCGCCAGCACGGCGGCGAAACTCAACATTTCGGGCGCGGGGGCCAATGGCACCCAGGTGGCGATGAAGAAGCCAAGCACGATCGACAGCAGGATGCGCACCGGTGCGGGCACCGCCATGCCGCCCACCATCGGCGCCGCCATCAGCGCCGCCCCGCAGCGGATCGACAGGAACAGGATCTGCCACAATTGCGCTTCAAGACTGCCCAGCCCGAAATCGAGGACGTTCATGGCGTCACATCGACAGCCCGGCGACCTGCGCCATGATCTCGCGCATGAAATCGGCGAGCAGCCCCATCATCGCCGCGCCCAGCACCACGAACACCAGCGCCGTTACCGCCAGTTTGGGAATGAAGCTGAGGGTCTGTTCATTGACCGATGTTGCCGCCTGAATGATCCCGACCACCAGCCCGACAACCAGCGCCGCGATCAGCGCCGGCCCGCCGATCAGCGCAGTGACCCACAGCGTCTGATCCGCCAGCGCGAGCAGTTGTGCATCTTCGCCCATCATCCGAAACTCATCGCCAACGAGCCCATCAGCAGCGCCCAGCCATCGACCAGCACGAACAACAACAGCTTGAATGGCAACGAGATGATCGTGGGCGATAGCATCATCATCCCCAGGCTCATCAGCACGCTCGCCACCACCAGATCGATGACGAGGAACGGCAGGAAGATCATGAACCCGATCTGGAACGCGGTTTCCAGCTCGCTGGTGACAAATGCCGGGAGCAGGATCGAAAATGGCACGTCCTTGCCGTTGGCAAAGGTGCCGCCGCCAGCAATGTCGGTGAACATCATCAAATTGGTTTCGCGCGTCTGGTTGAGCATGAAGGCGTGGAACGCCTCGCCGCCCTGCGCAATCGCAACATCGGCACTGATCGTGCCAGCCGCATAGGGCGCGACCGCGTTGGCGTTCACCAGGTCGAGCGTTGGCGCCATCACGAACAGCGACAGGAACAGCGCGAGGCCCGCCAGCACCTGTCCCGGCGGCGATCCTTGCAGGCCCAATGCCTGCCGCAAGATCGCCAGCACCACCAGAATGCGCAGAAAGCTGGTCATCATCAGCACCAGCGCTGGCAGGATGGTGAGCAGGCTCATCACCACCAGCAGTTGGAGCGACAGGCTTAGCGGGGTATCCTCACCCGCGCCGGAATCGCCCAGCGCCCGTTCAATCGCGCTGCCGATGCCCGCCGACACCAGATCAGGCGCAGGCGCGGCGGCCGATGCCGCAAGCGGCGCGAAAAACATGGTTAACGCGGCCAGACACACCAGTGCCGCGCGTAGCATTGTCGGGGCGCGCATTACTCTGTCTCCGCGCAGGTCGCGGGCGCTTCGCCCAACCGCACAATGCCTTGGCGCGAAAGCCCAAGCAGGATGTCGCGATCATGAAACCGCACCACGGCCAGTTTCATGCCGGGTGTGATCAGGCTGGTTTCAACCAGTTGCAGATGCCGCCCGCCCGCGCGCGCGCCTGCGCCGGGGGTGCCCGCCAGCCGGGTTTGCAGGAAGCGGGTCAGCCACATGCTCCCCCAGATCAGCCCGCCCAGCAGCGGCAGCAGCAGCGCGAGCCGCAGGATATATTCGACCATCGCCCAGCTCCGATCAGAGCGCGTCGGCCGCGCCACTGGGCGCGTCGGCGGAGGCATCGGCGGCGGAGGGTGCGGGCGACATATCCTGCCCATCCTCACCCACCAGCGCCACGATCCGCAGGGCGAACCGGCCCTTGTCTGCCACCACTTCGCCGCGCGCGATCACGCGGCCATTGGCGGTGACATCGAGCAATTCGTCGGTCAGCCGGTCAAGCGGCACGGTGCTGCCTTCGCCCAGCATCAGCACTTCGCGCAGCGGCAATTCGGTGCGGCCCAGTTCGACTGACAGGCGCACGGCAACATCGCCAAAACGATGCGCAAACTGGCTTTGGCCAGCGGGTTGAAAAGCACTCATGAAACGGCACCTTCTGCGAAAGCGGGAACGGGGATACGGGTCAGGCGGATCGCCATGCGATCATCGGCGGTGCCGATACTGCCGTAGGCAAGCACCTGTTCGCCCACCATCAACGGCACCTGACGGCCCATGGTAAGCGGGATCGAATCGCCGGGGCTCAGCGTCTGCAAGCGGGCCAGCGAAAGATCGAATTCGGCCAGCACCGCGTGCAGCGACAACGGCACATTGGCGAACGGCGCGGCGGTGCCCGTGGCGGGCCTGCGGTCTGCGCGCGGGCGCGGGGTGCGCGCCGCGCCGGGCAGCAGCCGGTCCATCCGTTCGGGCGTGACCACAAGGCTTGCGCGCCATGTGCAACCCTGCTGGTTGGCGATCACCAGCGTAAACAACAGACAGGCCGCATCGGGGGCAAAGGGTTTCAATCGTGCGGCGTTTTCGCTGCGGATCATCACTTCGCCGCGCGCGGCCGCGTCTGCGGGGATCGGCGCATCACCATAACTGACGCGCGTCATCGTCTGCGCGATCATCGTCGCTGCTTCCTCCACCATCAGCGCGGCTGACCGTGGCAGTGTTTCGGGCGCATTGTCCGCCGTCCTGCCTTCACCCCCGAAAGAACGGTCGGTCAGCGCCAGCGCGGTGGCATAGTCAAAGCTGAGCAGTGCAGTTTCTCCGCTTGCCCCGCCCCTGGCCCCAACCCGCAGCAGGCTGTTGGCGGCAAGCGCGCCAATCCGTTCCAGCGCGGCTGCGCCGGTCAGCGGATCGGGTTCGCCAATGGTCACGTCCAGCCGGTCATCCGACAATAGCGGTGAAAGATCATCGGCCAGCGCCCGCGCCAGATTGCGGCGCCATGCCGTCAGCAATTCGGTGCGTTCTTCGGGGCGCGGGCCGCGCGCTTGCCCATGCCCGGTGAGTTCCGGGCAATGCTGCGCGGCGGCACGGGCTGCGGCGAAATCGTGAGCCATCCTCATTGGACCAGGAACCCCCGGAAATGCACCGCGTCGATCCCGCCAAAGCCTTCGTTTTCCTCCAGCACATCATTGATCGCCTGGGTCAGGCGCTTGGACAGGCGTTCCTTGCCGGCCACATCATAGACTTCGGCTTCGGGGGTTGCGGCCAGTTGCGTCAGGATCGCTGACCGGATCGCCAGTTCATGGTTCTGCACCCATTGCAGCACGCGGCCGTCGCGGCGGGTGGACCGACCTGCACCAGCCCCGGCGAATCCGCGAGGTTGGAGGTGAAGCTTTCCTCGAACGAATAATAGGCCGTGCGATATTTGCTGCCGCCTTCGCCATAGATCGGCGCGGCGCCATCTTTCGCCGGATCTGCGCCGGGCACGGAGTAGGGGTCTGCTTCGCCTTTCAGCACCATTTTGGGCTCGTCGGGTTCGTGCGCACCGCTGTCAGCGCCGAACAGGCCCATCGCAAAGGCGCCGTAGGCACCGCCCGCGCCGATGCCGAGCAGCAGCACCGCGCCGATGATGATCTTCATCATTCCGCCCTTACGGGACTTACCGCTCTTGCTGGCGTCCTCACCGTCCTTGTCGGGTTTGTCCTTGGTCTTGGACATGCGCACTTAACTCCCTGTTCGTCATTGCCCGGTCAGGCAAATACGCCGCGTTGACGGGGGTCGCCGTGCTGCGCATCAGCATCACCGGCGCGCGTTGCCACCGCATCGGTGGTGCGCGGTTGGCGCTGTTGCGGCTGCTGCTGGCTGCCCTCGTCGCGGTTCGATGATTGCGCCAGGTATGGTTGAGACGACCCTTGCCCCCCATTAGGGGAAGGCCCGTAACGTTGATCGGAATGGCCGTTTTGCGCGCTGTTGTGGCCCGCGTTATTGTTTGTGCCCGCAGTGTCGGCGGTTGCAGCAATCGCACGATCGGCCAGCGCGGCCTGGATCGCGGGGACGAACCCCGGATCGCGGCTGGCCAGTACCGCGCGCCAGCCTTCCGAACCGGCGGCGTCCACCCGCAGCGAGACAAAGCCGAATTCAGCGTGGCGCAAGGTCATTTCCGGGCGCGCGGCGCGCAAAGCCTCACGCAGCTCACCCACCTGCGCGATGGTGCTTTCCTGCTGCGGTGCGGGCGCGCGCGGTTCGGCGCTGTCTGCCACCGGGATGGCAGTGGGCGTGGAGGCAAGCGGGGCGGCAGCGGCGGTTGCGGCCTGAGCGGCGGGCGCAGTGGCAGCGGCAGGAGCGGGCGCCGGTTCGGTCAGCACTGCTGCTGAGGCTGACGCGGGCGCAGGCGCTGCGTTGCCTAGCGTATCAGGCAAAACGGCCCGTTCGGGCAACGGCTGCGCCTCGGCCTGCGCGGGCGGGGCAGCCGCGTCCTGCTGCACCCCGGCGCGCGCGGCTGCGCGAGCGGAAACTGGCACCGGTGTGGGCGGATTGGCCGCAGCCACAAGCACCGCGACAAGCGGCGCGGCGAGGGCCATCGGCGCGGCGGGGGCAGGCTGGCCCGTTTCCGGTTCTTCCCTATCCGTGTCCGCATCAGACGGGCCTTCCGGGGCCGCTTCGGGTTGTTTCAGAGCCTCTGGTGCCATCGGCACTGCGGCGGTGGGCGGTGCGGCGTCGGGAAGGGTGGACAGGGCAGGGTTGTCGGGCGTCTGCGCCACCGAAACGGCCTCGGCATCGGTAATGGCTGGAGCCGCCAGATCCGGCAAAACTGCGCCACCTTCCGGCAAACCCGTGCCGCCCGGCAGGCGCGCGGTGGGCAGCGCGGTCAATTCGGGCAGAGGCGGAGTAATCAGGGCCGCGCCAGCATTGCGCTGCGTTGCGGTGTCTGCTGCGGGCTGCGCGGCGCTCAGCAATCCGGCAAAATCCAACCCTGCGCCCGGCTGTGCCAGTGGCATCGCTCCTGCCCCTGCCAGCGGGCCGGGGGAGACGGAAAGTTCGGGCAGGAACGGGATCATCGCATTATCCTATCTTCTGCGGGTCAGGCCGCTCACTTGCTTTGCAACTTGCGTGCCAGCGCCGATGCCTCGTGCTCGGCCGCGCGCCGCGCCTTGGTCGCATCCAGCGCCGCGCGCGCCTCGGCCTCGCGCTCGGCCAGCCGTTTGGTGCGGGTTTCGGCCTTGGCGAGAGTTTCGGCCTGCCAGACGCTTTGGCGCGCCGCATCGTGCGCAGCGTTGCCAGCGGTGGCGGCGAGCTGCGTCAGGCTGGCGGTAAACGCCGCCCGCCCGGTCAGCGCCGCCCCGGTGGTTGTTCCCGGCATTGGCGCGCTGATGGCGACCAAGGCCTTGCTCTTGTCTGCCAGCGCATGGCTTCGGGCTTCGGCCTCCAACGCCTCGGCAAGTCCGCGCAGCGCCTGCTTGCGCGCGACTTCGGCAATCAGCGTCTGACGTTCGATCAGCGCCAGTCGGCGGGCCTCACGCATCGCCAGGCGCCATCAACCTGAGCAGCGCCTGATGGCTGGCGGCGAGCGGTTCGGCCGCGCCGCGCGTCTGGGTGAGGAAGGCGTCGATCACGCCGCTCAAGGCCAAGGCCTCATCCAGCAGCGCATCGCTGCCCGCACGGTAAGCTCCCATCAGCACCAGATCGCGGTTGTCTTCGCGCGCTGCGATCAACGCCCGCAGGCGCTGCGCGGCGGCGGCAACATTGGGTGGCACCAGATCGTCCATCACCCGGCTGAGGCTCGCCGGCACATCGATTGCCGGATAATGCCCGCGTTGGGCGAGCGCGCGCGACAATACGATATGCCCGTCCAATATCGCGCGCGCGGTATCGACCACCGGATCATTGCTATCATCGCCGTCGGCCAGCACGGTATAGATCCCGGTCACCGCCCCGCCGGTGCGCGCCGAATTGCCCGCGCGTTCGACGATGCGGGTAACAGCGGCCAGCGCACTGGGCGGATAGCCCCGTGCCGCGCCCGGTTCGCCCAGCACCAGCGCCAGCTCGCGCGCGGCGTGGGCCACGCGGGTCAGGCTGTCGAGGATCAGCAGCACACGCTTGCCCTGCGCCCTGAAATATTCGCCAATCGCGCTGGCATATTGCGCCGCGCGCAGCCGCAGGTTGGGGGCGTGATCGGCAGGCACTGCGACCACCACGATCCCGCCCCGGCGATGCCCGGCCATGTGGCGCGAGACGAAATCGGACACCTCGCGCGCGCGTTCGCCGATCAGCGCGACCACGATGACATCGGCAACTGCATGGCCCGCGATGGTATCGACCAGCACCGATTTGCCGACGCCCGATCCCGCCATGATGCCAAGCCGTTGTCCGACGCCCATCGTCGCCAGCGCATTGATCGCACGCACCCCGCAATCGAACGGCACGTGCACGCTGGCACGTTCCAGCGCGCCTTCGCGCCTGCCGGCCAGCGGCCATGCCTGTTTCAGATCGAGCCGCGGGCCGCCATCGATCGGATCGCCCAACGCATCCACCGCGCGGCCCAGCAGCGCCGGGCCAACCCGCACTTCGCCCGGATTGCCCAGCGCGCGCACCCGCGCTTGCGGATGCAGCAGCATCGCATCGCCCAGCAGCATCATCAGCGAATGTCCGGCGCGAAAGCCGATCACTTCGGCCAGACATTCAGCGCCCGCATCATTTTCAATCGCCCCCAGCGAACCGACCGGCAGCGGCAGGCCTGCGACTTCGATCAAGCCGCCATCGCAAGTCACCACCCGCCCGGTCAGCACCGGCCCGCTCGCCACGGGGGCGGCGCGCATCCGCGCCAGGTCAAGTTGCAGTTCTCCGATCATCCGCGCACCGCTGCGGCAATCGCACGGCGCCATTCGGCAGGGCCATCGCTGACCGCACCTTCCGGCCCGGCGATTGTCACTGCGCCGCGATCCAACGCCGGATCGGGCATGACCTGCCAGCCCCCCAGCGCTGCGGTATCGAGAGTGGTGAGGTCATCCGGGTGAAGATGCAGCGTCAGCGCCTCTGCCGCGCCGCCAATCCGTTTGGCCGCCGCGTGGCAGCGCGCCAACAGCGCGTCCTTGTCAATCGCGCAGTCGGCCAGCGCGGCTTCGCACAGCGCGATCACCGTTTCAGCCAGATCATCGGCCAGCACATCGCGGGCGGTTTCATCAATCGTGCGAAACGCCAGCCGCAGCGCGCGTTGGCGCGCAGCCTCCGCTTCCGCCTCGGCCTCAGCCACCGCACGTCCGGCGGCCTGCCCATCGGCAAAGGCGCGGGCCAGCGCATCCTCGCCGGTGTCAGGCGCGGGTTCCAGCTGATCATCGGCACGCGCGGCAGGCTGCGCCGCGCCAAACACGAATGCCTCACGGAACTCTGCCGGTTCGTCCAGCAACGCCAGCCAACCCGGTTGCGCCAATCGCGGCTGTTCCAGCGCGCCCATCCACTCAGACGAATTCGCCACTGCCGCTCCCGATCACAATTTCGCCCGCATCGGCCAGCCCGCGCGCAATTTCGACGATGGCACGCTGTGCTGCCGCCACTTCGCTCTTGGCGAGGCGACCGCGCATTTCGATTTCGTCCTTGACCCCGTCCGCCGCGCGGCTCGACATCGCGGCGAAGAAGGGCGTGCGCTCGTCCTCCTTGAGTCCCTTGAGCGCATCGACCAGTTTCTCGCTGTCGACATCGCGCAGCAAGCGGCCCATCGCCATCGGATCGAGTTCGAACAGCATTTCGAAGGTGAACAGTTCTTCCTCGATACGTTCCGCCAGCGGCGCATTGCGACCGGCAATCGATGGCAGCACGGTGTGGCGCAGTTCGCCTGCGGCCAGATTGATCAGGTTCGCCGCTTCGCGCGGGCCGCCCAGCGTCAGCGCGGCGGTGCCAAAGGTCGCGCCGATGCGCTGGGTCAGCAGCGTGTCGATCGTGGCAATCGCCTGGGCTGAAATCGCGCCGCTGCGCGCAACACGTTCAACCACCAGCGATTGCAGTTCGGATGGCAGCATCGCCAGCACTTCGGCCGCCGGTTCGGGGTCTATCAGCAGCATCAGCGCGGCGATCACCTGCGGGTGTTCATCCAGAATCAGTTTGACCAGCACCGTCGGCGCCAGCCAGCGCGCCATTTCCAGGCTGCGCGGGGCCGCATCGGGTTCGATCCGCTGCATCATGCTTTGCGCGCGCGTGGGGCCAAGCGCCTTGTCGAGCAGCGTGCGCACCCGATCTCCGCGCCCGCGTTGGGGCAGCATTTCGCGTGCCGCCTCCCCCACAAAATCGGCCAAGGCCTCGGCCATGCGGTGCTGGTCGATCTCGCCCAGTGCCATCATCGCCGCGCCGATCTTTTCCAGCTCGCCGGGCGATAACCGGGCAAGCAGCCCGGTCGCTTCATCATCGCCCAGCAGCATCAGGAACACTGCCGCGCGGTCGATCCGGTTGAGCAGCGAAGGCGATGCTGCCGCATCTGGGGCTGCGGTGATATTGGCCTGTGCGCTCATGATGCGCTCGCTTCGGGGGTGGCGGAGGCTGGGGCTTCGAGCATCCGCTGCAAGGCTTCGACCGCGCGTTCGGGCTGGCTCACCGCAAGCCGCCGTGCGAGTTCGACCTGCTGCGGCAAATCGCCCATCGCGGCACCCCTGCCCTGCGCTGTGAGCATGGGGGTGCGATCATCCGCGTCATCAATCGCAGGCCCATCGGCAGACGCAGCGCGTTCACCCTTGCCGCGCAGCTTGCCAATCAGCGGACGCACTGCCAGCAGCAGCACCAGCAGCACCGCGATCAGCGCCGTGCCATAGCGCACGAGCATCGCGAACCACGGTTCTTCGTAAAAGGCAGGGGGTTCCAGATTGGCGGGTTCAAACTTGCTCGCCACCACTTCCACCTGATCGCCGCGCTGGGCACTGGCACCCACGGCGGCGCTGACCAGCGCTTCAAGCTGGGCGGCGGTCATCGGGGCGGCTTTTTTCAGCGCCGCATCGCTGACCGCAACCGCGACCGATAATTTGGTCAATCCGCCGGGCCGCGAACTGGTGACAGCAACTTCGCGCCCCAGTTCATAGCTGCGCTGGGTCGCGGTTTCGGTGTCGGTCGGGCCGGTATCGGCAACCGGGGCCTGCGGCTGCGGCGGGCCATCGACCAGCTGCGCATCGGGCGGGGGAACATTGGCCGTAACGCCGGGCACCCCGCCTACCGGCGCTGCGCCGGTGCGGGCGCTGTTGCGTTCGCTTTCATTGCGGACGACGCCTTCTTTCTCGTAAGTCTCGCGCGCCGAAGTCACTTCGGTCTGATTGAGTTCGACCTGCACCTGCGCAGAAAAATTACCTTCGCCCAGCAATGGCAACAACAGGCTGTCGACCTGTTCGCGCAGCTTGGCTTCGAATTCGCGCTGAAGCATCAGGCCCTGGCCTTGTTCCTCGCGCGGGTTGGATAGCAGGCGGCCATTCTGATCGACCACGCGCACTGCATCCGCGCTCAGGCCGGGCACCGACCCCGCAACCAGATTGACGATAGCTTCGACCTGGCTTTGCGACAGGCTGCGCCCGCCCACCAGCCGTGTCATGACAGACGCGCTGGGCGGATTGTTTTCGCGCACGAACACCGATCGTTCGGGGGTGGCAAGGTGGACGCGGACGCTTTCGATCCCGTCGATCTCGCGGATGGTCAGCATCAATTCGCGTTCGCGCGCCAGCCGCAGACGTTCGCCCTCCAGCGTGCGCGACGTGCCAAGCGGCATCGCGTCGAGCATTTCGGAAGCGCCTTCGGGTGCGGCGATCCCGGCATTGCTGGCAACCAGCATCCGCGCGCGGTAGAGATCATTCTCCGATACCGACAATGCGCCGGTGGAGTTGTCGATGGTGTAGCCAATCCCGCCTGCGTCGAGCGCTTCGACCACCTTGGCGCGTTCGCCGTCGGACAGCCCCGAATAGAGCAGCCGGTCAGGCCCCTGAGAAATGCTCATCCACAGCAACCCTGCTGCGGCCAGCGCGCCCATCCCGGCCAGTGTCGGCAGCGCGCGTGATAGCGCCGGTTGCTGCATGAATGCGGCCAGTGGCGGCGGTAGCATCGTGCGCCAGTCAGCCGGGCCGGAAGGCGCAGCAGGCACAGCAAGGTCAGTATCGGCCATTGGTTAGCCCCCCATCCGCATGATATCTTGATAGGCAGACAGCAGTTTGTTTCGCACCTGCAAGGTCGCCTCAAACGCGACGCCCGCTTCCTGACGCGCCAGCATCACCTGCGCGATGTCAGTCACCTGGCCGCGTTCATAGGCGACCTGCATATCGCCCGCGCGCATCTGCACCGCGTTGACCTTGTCCAGCGCTGTGGTCAGCGTGCTGGCAAAGCCCGCGCCGGGGGCCTGCGTTGGCGCGCCAAGCGCATCGGGCGCCTGCCCGTTTTCGCTCGCCGCGCGCACTTCGCGCAGGGCGTTGCTGCGCTCCAGCACCTGCTGGCGCAGCGCCATCACATCCTGAACGCCAAAACCCGACCCGATCGCGTTCATGCTGCGCCTCCTGCGGCGAGCATCCCTGCGCCGCGCATCGAGGCAAGGCGGTAACGCAAGGTGCGTTCGGAAATGCCGAGGCTGCGTGCGGTTGCGGCGCGGTTGCCGGCATGATTGGCGAGCATTTCCAGGATCGCGCGCGCTTCTGACGCGAACGCCACGTCCGACAGCGAACGCGCCATCATGCCCCGCGCCGGGGCCTCGCCCGCACTGTTATCGATGACTGGCCGCACGGCGGTGTCAAACACGATATGTTCAGGCGCGATCACTCCCGCGCCATCGGCCAGCAAAATTGCGCGGCGGATGACATTTTCCAGCTCGCGGACATTGCCGGGCCATGCGTGCGCTTCAAGCAGGCTGAGCGCCGCGCGGCTGATCCACCCCGGCCGCCCAGGCTTCGCCGCATGGCGCAGCAGCATCCCGAAAGCGAGTGCGGCAATATCGCCGGGCCGGTCGCGCAGCGCGGGCAGGGTCAAGGGGAAGACATTGAGGCGATACAGCAGGTCTTCACGGAAGCGCCCGGCCTCGACTTCGGCAGAAAGATGCCGGTTGGTGCAGGCGATTACCCGCACATCAACCGAGGTCGGGCGGGTTGCGCCCAGCGGCAAGACCTCGCCTTCCTGCAACGCGCGCAGCAGCTTGGCCTGCAAGGCCAGCGGCAATTCGCCGATTTCGTCGAGCAGCAGCGTGCCCTTGTCCGCCGCGCGGAACAATCCTTCACCCGCATCAGTCGCGCCGGTAAACGCGCCCTTCTTGTGACCGAACAGCAAAGCTTCGAGCATGGCTTCGGGCATCGCCGCGCAATTGACAGCGACAAACGGCCCATCGGCACGCGGCGAAAGACGGTGGATGAATTGCGCCAGCACTTCCTTGCCGGTGCCGGTTGGCCCTTCGAGCAGCACAGGGATCTCGCTCGCTGCAATCCGTTCGGCCAGCGTCAGCAGCGCCAGCGATTGCGGATCGCCCGCAATCGGCCAGCCGCCCTGCGCCGAAGTTGCAATCAACGCCGCGCGCGCATCGGGCAGCGCCGCGGGATCATAGCTCAGCGATGCGCGCTGCGGCCCGGTCAGCGCCAGCGCGGGGGTATCGGAATGCGCAAGGTCGATCGCGATCATCCCGGCACCCGCACGCCCCGCCGGTGCGCCCAGCACGATCCGGTCACGCTGCCAGCGCCCGCCCATCAGCGGCACTGTCATCCCGATCAGCGTCGTATGGCCGGTATCGGCGCGCGCTGCGGTGCTGGCTGGTGTTGTCATGATCGCCCCTGTGGTGAGTTAACGGCAAAACAATGCCGCCGGGACGCTGCAGATATGGCAAATTTAAGCCCCCGTAGCATCACCTAGTCGAGGGGGTGATGAGCGAATGCAAACACCGCACCCCGATCCGCAGGGCACCGATGGGTGCTTGCAGGTCAATGAAACACAATGATAATCCGGCAGGCTTAAACATCCTGGCGGGCAGCCGCTCTATTGGCCAGCAGCGACGGGCCTGTTCGTCCTGCATGACCATTCGGGAGTTTGAACAATGTCTGTGATCAACACCAATATCTCGGCCCTGCGCGCAACCAATGCTGGCGTTCAGGCTAACAACATGCTCGGTTCGGCGATGGAACGCCTGTCGACCGGCAGCCGTATCAATAGCGCATCCGACGACGCCGCCGGGCTTGCCATTGCCGCTTCGATGACCTCGCAGATCCGCGGCATGGCGCAGGGCGTGCGCAACGCCAATGACGGCATCAGCCTGGCCCAGACCGCTGAAGGCGCGCTTAATGAAGTGACCAACATGCTCCAGCGTGTTCGTGAACTGGCCGTGCAGGCGGGTTCGGACACCTTCCGCGAAACCGACCGCGACAGCATCCAGATCGAAGTCGACGAATTGACCGCCCAGATCGGCCAGGTCGTGGCGAATACCGAATTCAACGGCGTTGCCCTGTTCGACGGCACGACCACATCGGTCACTATCCTTGCCGGTGCGAATGATGTTGATACGGTCGACCTTGCACTTGCCGACTTGACCGCGCTGACTTCGGGCGGCGGTGCGGCCGCTTCCTTCGACGTCTCCGGCACTGATGGCACTGCGGCGCGCGCCGCGCTGGCCGATATCGACGCTGACATCGCGACGATCTCGACCTCGCGTGCTACGCTGGGTGCTGGCCAGAACCGTCTGGAATCGGCGGTGAACAACCTCACCAATGTTTCGACCAATCTGGCCGACGCACGTTCGCGGATCATGGACGCCGATTTCTCGGCTGAAACCACCGCGCTCGCCAAGGCGCAGATCCTTGGCCAGGCTTCCACCGCGATGCTGGCACAGGCCAACCAGTCGCAGCAGAACGTGCTGTCGCTGTTGCGGTAATCCTGCACTCCTCCCGCTCCCCCCAAGCGGGAAAGCAAGCCCGGAGCCGCAAGGTTCCGGGCTTTTTGCGGTGGTGGCCGAGCGCAAGAGATCAAAGTCGGCTTTGCGCCCATGGCGATCGAAAAGGGGGAGGGCGGGTTACGTTTAGAGTTTCGGACGCCGAGAGGCGTCGGAAAGTCGACGGTGCCCGAACCCGCGGTCCGCATGCGGTGAGCTATGGGGATTTCAATTCCGGTCGG
>PHEL01000076.1 GCA_002842925.1 Alphaproteobacteria bacterium HGW-Alphaproteobacteria-14 | reverse complement strand
TTCGCCTGGAACAAACTCGTCGATCAGCCGTGGCGCATCATGTCCATCGGCCTGCGCCAATGGGCGCATGGGTTCTAATCAATGGGACTTGGTATAACATCACCGAAGACGTTGTCATGGCTTACCTCGACCGGCATATCGGAAAGGAGGCTTCAGCCACTCCGCATGATCCTACCGGCATCAGCCGGTAAGTCATTCAGGCGCTAATGCCGGTGCCTGCTTCGGCGGCTCTGCTGACTTGATATATTTGTAAATATCTTCGATCTGTTCGTCGCTCAGCTCGGTCGATCGGAACGGCGGCATCTCGATGAGCCCTTGCCGGACCACCGACCGCAAATAGTCGAGTTCCAGATCTTTGCGACCGATCAGGGCGGGAACCGGTCGGCCCAGTTGCTCGAGCAGCATGGTCGCGGGATGACCTGGTCCCGGATTATGACACCCGGCGCAATTTAGCGCATAGTTTTCCTCGCCGTCGGGTTGTTCCGCATTCGGTGCCTTGCTGCAGGCACCAAGGACAACCACGAGCGATAAAATTGCCAGCTTTTTCATCATGCCTCCAACTCAAAAAGGCGCAGGCGGCTTCAGGCCGATGCGAACAGGGCGGTCGGGTCGAGCGCCATTTTGACCCGGGCGTGCAAAACGGAAAGGCCTCCAGACTCGAAAGTCCTGTCCACTGGCGCGCGCATGCCCGGCTCAGCTAGAATCTGGCCGAAACCAGCCTCGGCTTGAGCGGCAATCAGGGCTTCGGCACATCCACGGGCCCGCACACCACTTTCACCCTGCGCGGCTGTGAAAGGCAGAACCTGCCGGTGATTGGCCGAACGCCAGATGGCCACCGTTTCGCTGACCAGATCGAAATCGCTTTTGGCGCAGATATCGCGCGACAGCTCGTAGAGGCGCATGGCCTCCTCGCCATCAACCGGGCTGACCGGATTGGCGGCAAGCGCCTGATCGCCTCTCCAGGCTGCGACATTGGCCGGTGGCGCCGCTACCGCGCCGGTCATCGTGCCCATCCGCCAGGCCCACAGTCCGGGATCGATTTCTTTGCCGTCTGTTATCACCCGGGCCCCGGGAATCGACGAGAAAGCGCCTTTGACCATGTCCCACAAGATCGGGACATTGCCGGGAAGGCCGTAGAGCGCGCCGTAGAGGTTCCAATACCCCAGTCCAAGCGATTCGCCCGCAGCCTTGATCGCGCTCGCCGCCATAGGCCCCTGACCCTTGAAGTCGCTCCGCTTCCTGCCAAGCAGTGCGGCTTCGTGCAGGGCGTTGCTTACAGCGACGCCGTTTGCCACGACCATGTTGAGCTTGAGCGGACCGAGCACGTCAAACAGAGCAGCGAGCCCGTTTTCGTCAGGCACGGAAACCAAGAACGTCTGGTGGGCTGGCGGCTGGGGCATCATCCACATGCCGACTTTGGTTGGGACGGCGAAGTCCGACTGGGTGAACAGTCCATCTACCCAAGGGCCGTAACCGAACTTGAACAGCTGCCAGCAGGTGCTTTTGGGCATCGCACCCATGCCCGTGCGGACCAGTTTCCCATCGGCGAGCATCATCTCGAGCCCGCACTGCATCAGATAATGGTCCGAATAGGGCGTGTGGCCTGGGTGGCGGCCGACAAAACTTGCGGCAACGCTCGCATCGGGATTGCCGGAATGATCGACCCACAGCTTGATGCCCTTTTCCCTGATGTGGGTGTCGAGCTGCCGGAAAGTAACTCCTGGCTCGACCAGGCAATAGGCCAGTTCGCCATTGACTTCGAGGATCCGGTTCATCCGTTGGAGATCGAGCACGATCACCTTGTCCAGCCCGACCTTTTCCAGCCCATGGGCGCCGTTGCATACGGGCTGCAGCACCGCGCCTGCGCCCTTGGCCAGTTCCAGAGCCTTGGCGAGTTGGGCTTCATCGGCAGGCAGCACGACGCCGATTGGGGACGTCCCGACCGTGGCATAGCGAGCGAGTGTCTGCGGGCTTCTGTCAACCGCCGCAGCGCCTAAAGAGGCCTCGATTGCGGACAGCGCGGCTGTCTGACGAGCTTGATCGGTCATAATTGGTTCTCCGCTTGCCTACTGTTGGAGGATCTTTGGATAGTGATCGAGATTTGCGGCATCGACGGCGAAGGCGGCCGAACGGACCCCCAAGCCGATGGCGCTGGGCGGCTCGCTGTCGCGCCACGAGAAGCAGCAGACCACGCAGCGGTAAATCGTCCAGATCACGGTTCCGTCTTCCATGCCCTGACAATCCGAGACGGCGTCGCTGCTTGAACAGCGCGGGCAAATCGTACCGCTCATGCCGAAGTTCCTCCCTGCATGGACCTGATCTTCTTGCTCAGTTCGTCGATTTCGGGACCGATCGGCGGGCTGACGAGATGCGCCTCGCCGATCGGATCGGGACGCAGGTAGCTGGTCGCATCGATGATCAGACGATGACCCTTGCCCGGGACGACTGCCGAGGGGTCGATCGGCACGGCCGGCATGTTGGGCAGGACGATGATGTCGTCGGCGCGGGTCCGGGTCGAGAGAGCCCACATCACCTGGTTGAGATCGAAAGGATCGACATCGGCATCGACCATGATCAGGTTTTTGAGGTACATGATGCCGTGCGGCGTGCTCAGCGCGCGCAGCGCCACGGTCTTGGCAAACCCGGCCATGCGGTTCTTGACCGATATGATCCCGGTTAGTCCGTGCTGGTAGAGCGCGTTGACCGCGGTGACCTCGGGGAAGTTCTGGCGCAACTGGGCATAGATCGGCGCCGAGGTGTGCAGCCCGATCAGGGTATCGTGCTCGGTCCAGCCGCGACCGATGTAGATATTCTCGAAGATCGGGTCCCGGCGATGCGATACCGCCGTGACCTTGAAGATTGGCGCCTTCCGGACCCCGCTGTAGGAACCTGGAAACTCGCCGAACGGTCCTTCCAGCACTCGTTCGCCCAGTTGCATTTCTGCCTCGATGACGATTTCGCTGTCGGCAAGAATGTCAATGCCGTTGCCCGACTTGGTCAGCCGGATCGGCGCACCCATCATCGCCGAAGCGTAGGCATATTCGGATTCCTCATAGCCGATCGGAGTTGCGGCGAATACGGCCAAGCCGGGATGGTTGCCCAGCATGACCGCAATCCTGAGCGGCAACCCGGTGCGCTCCGCCGCCATGATCTGCCTGCCCATGTCATGGGAGGGAATGGTCATCAGCGTGAAGCTGTCCGGCCCCTGCAATTGCAGGCGATAGATGCCAACATTCTGCTTGCCGAAATCGTCTGGATCTTCCGGATCGCGCGAGGCAACCGAGGCCTTGCCCAGAAAGAATCCACCATCGTATTCGTTGATGCGATAGACTGGCAGGATGTCATAGAGATTGATCCCGGATTCGACCCGGCATTCGTGGATCGGGGCCTGTGCTTCCGGGACGTAGCTTATCTGCGCATCGGCATCGCCCCAGCGACCGGCGATTTCGAAGAACAGCTCGCGGATTGTCGTGCCTTTGGGACGACCGAGCAGCAGCGCGATATTGTCCCATGAACCGTGCACGCCCACTACAGTCCGCTTGCCAGGGTAGCCGGCGATGTTTTCGAAGACGATTGCCGGCGCGCCGTTCGCATCGCGCGATGCTGCGACCGCTACATTGCGCACGTCGGGTTCGGGCATGACCCGCTCGCTCCACGTGATCGCCTGACCGGCCTCCTCGAGCAGTGCGAGGAAATCCCGCAGCGAAGTAATCTCGCGGGCCCGTTTGGCGAGGTCATTCATGTCCGCTTCTTTCTTCACGGCTGTTCAATGCCCCCCGGGACCGGCCGCCCCGGACTGGATCGTTACCCATTTCCATTCGGTCATGATTTCCAGATCGGCTTCGGTGCCTTCGCGCCCGAAGCCAGAAGCCTTGATCCCGCCGAAAGGAACATGCGGTTCGTCGTGGAGGGTCGGGGCGTTGACATGGACCATCCCGGCTTCGGCGCGCTGGGCAAAGTGCAGCGCCTTGTCGAGATCGCGCGTGAAGATCGAGGCGCTCAGGCCGTATTCGGTGTCGTTCGCCAAATCGATTGCTTCTTCAAGCGTGTCGAACGGGTAGAGTGAAGTGACCGGGCCAAAGGTTTCCTCCGCAAAGACGGTCATGTCCGAGGTTACGCCGCTCAGCACGGTGGCTGCACAGCTGTTACCGCTCCATTCGGCACCAGCGAGCACCTCGGCACCCTTGGTGCGGGCATCGTCGATGTGGCGACGCACCCGCTCGCGCTGGCGTTCGGAAATGATCGGCCCCAGCATGGTACCGGGTTCGCGCAGTTCGCCGATCCTGGCCTTCGCCGTCGCGGCGGCGAAGGCCTGGGAAAAGGCCTCGAAGATCGGGCGCTCGACATAGATGCGCGAAGCACCCATGCAGACCTGGCCTTGGTACATGAAGATGCTGAACAGCGCGGCCCCGACCGCTTTTTCGAGATCGGCATCGGCGCAGACAATCAGCGGACTCTTGCCGCCGAGTTCGAGGGTGTATTTCTTGAGGGATTTCGCGGCGATCCCGGCGATGTGCTTGCCCACCCGCGACGAACCGGTGAAGGTGATCGAGGCAACCTTGGGGTGTCCGGTGAGGACATCGCCGATTTCCGCGCCGTTGCCGTAGACCACGTTGAACAGGCCGTCCGGAACCCCCGCTTCGCGCCACAGTGCGGCGAGCAGATCGGCGACGCGGGGGGCGGCTTCTGAAGGGAGGAGCACGAAAGCGTTGCCTGTCGCCAGAGCCATGGCCGACTGCTTGATGCCCTTGATCAGCGGCACGTTGAACGGGGTGATGCCCGCCACCACACCGACCGGTTGGCGCAAGCTCATGCTGAACCGGCCTGGTGTGTCAGAGGGGATCGTTTCACCCCGGACGCGGCGGGGAACCCCAGTCGCGGCCCGCAAGAAACTGACCGCGAAGCGAGTCTCAAAACCGGCCTTGGCAATCGGCGAGCCGATTTCATCGACCAGAACGTCCTGGAACAGCGCGGCGTCGCGTTCCATGATCTCCGCCGCCTTGGCCATCCATCCTTCGCGCACCGCAGCAGTCACGTCCCGGTGTTTAAGGAAGGCCTGATGGGCCGTCTCGACTGCACAGTCGACATCATCTCCGTTGCCGGCTGCCACCCTTGCGTAGCGGCTGTCATCAATCGGGTTGAGATCGTCGAAATAGGCACCGCTCCCGGGCGTAACCAAACGTCCGCCAATCCAGTGATCCAGGTTTTTCATCGTGCTTCAATCCTTGCGTGTGGCGAACTGAATCGCCCGTCGATCAGGCGGGCGGGCGCATGGCCTTGGGCCAGATGCCCTGCTTGCCCGGTGAGAAGATCCCGTTGGGGTCCATGACGTCCTTCAGGCGGTGATGAAGGTCCCACAGCGCGTTGTCGTTGTGTTTGTAGGTCTTGGCGATCTGGTCCATGAACGCGAGGTGGGTGCGGTACTCGCCGAAGCCGGCTTCTGCCGCGTCATCCACCAGCAGGCCGAACAGATCGTGGGCGCTCTTGCGCATCGCCTCGTCGGCGCGGTCGTACATGATCATCAGAATGTGGTGCATGTCGCGCCAGCCAACCAGGAATTCGCCAATGTAGTCGAAGCCGTGGTCGTGGCAGCGCTGCTTGATCAGGTTGTACTGGGCCAGTGCTTCGGAACCGCTTGGCGCGGAGATCGGCGAAAAATTAATGTGCCCGCCGCCGCCGATCCAGTTCATGATGCTGAATTCGGTCATGTTCGGTTCGCCGCGCATCAGCCGCACGCGATAGTCCCAGGCGGGATCGTTCTCGCGGTCGAAATAGACCTTGGCCCCGGGGATGCTCATCAGGGCTTCCTCGACGATCTTCCAGTTGTTCTCGATCACCGGGGGGGGGCCGTAGAGCGCGCCATAATAGTTCCACATCCCAAGATGCAGATCCGAGGCGATCTTGGCGCGGATCGACGGGGGCAGGGGGCCCTTTCCGTCGAAGTAATGGCGCCGCGTGGTCTTGGCCGAGGCTTCCCACAGGAGATCGACCGCGACGGCGGCGTTGGGAATGATCTGGTTGACTTTGAGCGGGCGGGTGATCTCGAAAATTGCCTCGAGATCCTCCTCGCGCTGGTAGGTGATCATGAACGGCTTATAGCCGGGTGGTTCGGGCATCAGCCAGATGCCCATCTTGGTCACCACGCCGAAATTCGACTGGGTGAACATCCCATCAAACTGCGGCCCTGCCGCGTGCTTGGTCACCTGCCAGTGCTTCGAGCCGGCCAGCGCGCCCTGGCCAGTGCGCACCACTTCGCCATCGGCTAGCACGACCTCCATCCCGCACTGCATGATGAAATGATCGCCATAGGGGGTGTAACCTGCCCCATGTTCAAGCGCGTTACCCATTACCCCGCCCCAAGCGGGTGCAGCAGGGTCGATCCATAGCTTGCTGCCGATCTGGCGCAGGTGCCTGTATAGCTGCATATAGGACACGCCCGGTTCGACCAGCGCATAGCCATATTTCTCGTTGACCTCGATCACCTTGTTCATGCGCCGCAGGTCGAGCATCACGTAGCCCGTCTGGCGAGGGGCCGGGCCACCGTAGGCAAAATTACGACCGGTCCCGATCGTCCAGATCGGGATCTTGTAGGTGTTTACAATCTTGAGGATCTTCTGGATCTGTTCGACACCAGTGGGTGCGACGGCAGCCGACGGCAGCATCTCGCCATCGGTGAGCGGCGAATAGGCGTCGCGATAGGCCGACAGCGGCAGGTTATCGACGAACACCCATTCTTTGCCGATGATTGCGGCCAACTCGTCGAGTGCCTTGGAGAAAGTAGCGACTTCGACCCCTTGGGGAACAATACGGCTCACGACTGAAGTCCTCCGATTTCGTAAACCCACGACACCAGCATGCCGGGGCTGCTGGGCGCGAGTGCGCAGGTGCCTGAATAGCAAGTGTTGGAGGGGTGGCCGGGCTTACCGCCGATGGCATCGTGCGCCTCATGTGCCACTGCCACAGGCCACGCATGCGTGGCGTGTTCGAGCAGGCGTGGCGAGCTCTCGGTCTGATGGTGCCAGCGGCCCGACGCATAGTGATGCTTCCAGACCATGCGCGGGTTAGCCCCGCGTTCGACCAGTAATTGGCTCGCGATCATTGCGGCCGGATCAGAGGTCAGCCCGACGACCAGCCCCGCGGTATTTCCAAGTTCGTGCAGCAGGCCGCCGAGCGACCTGTCAATCCGAATGATCCGCGCTGCCGTGCCGAAATCGGCAAAGGCAGAGGCGAACTGCCGGCTTTCGGGAACGGCACTCTCTTCGATGACGGTCACGAACCGATTCCGCGCCGAGGCCGGGCCGGACAGGCCACCAAGTCCCGCTGCAGTCGCCCCCAGGGCTCCGGCTCCCAGCACTTCGCGCCGCTTGACGTTCCAAGTCATCATTCCTGCCTTTCGGTCTTTGCGGGAACCGGTGTTGCATCGGCGCCCTCGTTGGTCAGCCCCCGCCACCGGCCTTCTGCATTGCGGTGGATGCCGAACAGATCGAGGACGCGCATGCAGCTGTGGTCCACAATATCGTCGAGTCCGGTTGGCCGGGCATAGAAGGCCGGCACAGGCGGAAAAATCGCCGCTCCCATTTCGGTGCAGGCGACCATGTTGCGAAGGTGCGCCAGGTTCAGCGGGGTTTCACGGGTCATCAGCACCAGTCTGCGGCGCTCTTTCAGCATGACGTCGGCCGCGCGGGTGATCAAATTGTCGGACAGGCCATTGGCCACGGCGGCCAGGGTCCGCATCGAACAAGGCGCGATCACCATTCCATCGCACAAGAATGAGCCGCTGGCGATGCTGGCGCCGACATTGCGAACACTGTGTACCACATCGGCGGCAGCCTCGATCACCCTGCGGCCATCGGGTATTTCCTCGCGGATGTTGAGCAGGGCTGCTTGCGACATGACCAGATGGGTTTCCCAGCCGCCCTGGTCTTTGAGCATGTCAAGCAGGCGTAGCCCGTAGACTGAACCGGTCGCTCCGGTGAGGGCGACGACAATGCGCTTCACTCGGCAGCGCCCCCCGGCAGGCGCCAAGGTGCGGGCATCATGCGCGATGTCAAGCTTGGCGGCCATTCCAGATCCATTCTCCCTCCGCCATTACGCAATACATTAGACATTAAGCAAGGGAAAATAACTTCCGCAGGCATGCCGGAAGTTCTCGAAACGTCAGGCTTGCACTTGCCCGGACAGACCGAGACTTATCGTCTTGAGTTCCAGGAATTCCGCGATCCCGTGGCGCGACCCCTCCCGCCCTAAACCGGATTCCTTGATCCCGCCGAACGGCGCTGTCTCGTTCGAAACTATGCCGGTATTGACGCCCACCATGCCGAACTCGAGGGCCTCGGCCACGCGCCAGAACCGGTCCATGTCGCTCGTGAGGGCATAGGCTGCCAAGCCCGAGCGAGTCCGATTTGCCAAGGCGAGCGCCTCGGCTTCGGATTTGAAGTGGAATAGCGGCGCGACCGGCCCGAAGGTCTCCTCGCCGGCCAGCTGCATGGCCTCGGTCGCCCCCACCAGCACGGTCGGCTGGTGGAATAGCTCACCAGCATCATGGTGCTGGTCCCCCGTGATGATGCGGGCGCCGTGCCGCACCGCATCGTCAACATGGTCTCGGACCTTCTGGTACGCGGCAGGTGTGATCAGCGGGCCTTGATCGGTGTCCCCTTCAAGGCCGTTGCCAACCCGGAACTCCGCGACTCTGGCCGCAAGCGCCTCGGCGAACCGGTCATGGATCCCGTCTTGCACCAGAATTCGGTTGGCGCACACGCAGGTCTGGCCGGTGTTGCGAAACTTGGAGGCGATGACACCGGCGACCGCCTGGTCGATATCGGCATCGTCAAACACGATCAACGGCGCGTTCCCGCCCAGTTCCATGGACACCCGCTTGAGCGTTGAGGCGCATTGCGCAGTGAGGTATTTGCCGACTGCGGTGGAGCCTGTGAAGGTAAATTTTGCTACGTCAGGATGACCTGTCAAGACAGAACCGATCGCGGGGGCATCGCCCGCAATGACGTTGAACACGCCCGGCGGAACCCCTGCCTCCAGGGCGAGCGCGAAAGCGGTCAGAGGAGTCAGCTCGGATGGTTTGAGTGTAGCCGTGCAGCCGGCGGCTAGCGCCGGTGCGACCTTGCGGGTAATCATCGCGGCGGGAAAGTTCCACGGTGTAATTGCACCGACGATGCCGACAGGTTGCTTGAGAACCATGCTCCGGCGATCTGCCGCCGCAGGAATGATTTCGCCATAAACCCGCCTGGCTTCCTCTGCGAACCATTGGATGAAACTAGCCGCATAGTCGATCTCGCCGCGGGCTTCGGCCAGCGGCTTGCCTTGCTCGGCCGTCAACGGCAAGGCAAGATCCTCACGGTTCTGCGCAACCAAGGCGTGCCAGGACTGTAGAATGCCGGCCCGCTCGGCTGCGGCGCGCGTGCGCCAGGCTCCAAGCGCTGCGCCGTTGCTGGCTATCGCCAGCTCCGCTTCGCGTGCGCCAAGCAGGGGCAGGGTGGCAATCGTTTCCCCGGTTGCCGGGTTCAGGATGGGAAGCGTGGCGCCCGGGCCTGCTATGGGCTGGCCATTGACCAGAGGGGAGCCTGCGAGGAATTCGGGCCGCGACATGAACGGGACGGATTTTGTCATCGGTCGACACCCTGGGTAACGGCAGGCAACAAGCCCTGTGGGGTGGAACCAGGCGAAGGAGAGGTGGCCCGGTTTGTCTGCACAGAGATCGGCAACGGATAAGTGGATTGTCTGCCGGTTGGTTTCTTGCATTGCCGAGATGTGCCGTCATGGAGGGA
>PHEL01000075.1 GCA_002842925.1 Alphaproteobacteria bacterium HGW-Alphaproteobacteria-14 | reverse complement strand
TGCGCTATTCGCAGCAACGCGAACGGCTCGATCCGCTGACCAATTCGGTGCAGGATAGCCAGGCGGTCTACGTCGGCACCCAGATCAAGTTCTGATCGGCTGCAAATTGCTGGTCAGCACGGTTGACCGGTTCACCCCTCTGCCAGACCCGCGCTTGCCCCGACCAGGTGCCAGTTAGGGTCAGGACCTGTCAACCCCGCCTTCGAGGTTTGAGGCAGAACGGCTCAGTGCAAGAAGGAGAGGCGCAGGAATATGTCGATATTTCCAGCCGATCCGACGCCGCAATGGGCCGTTCTGGTCAAATCCCGCAGGGACGCCGGAATGGCTTCCATCTCGATCAGATATTCGCTTGGAAAGGCAAACAGCCTTCCCGGCACGAATATCCGTCCGATATGTTCGCCATTCCGGCGCCTCGAAGGTGGGGTTAACAGGTCCTGACCCTAGGCCCCTGTTTGCTGCGGCTTGACCCCTGCTTGCACACCGCTTGACCCCGGTTTTCGCGCATAGCTATTCCCCGCTTCCCCTTACGCTACGGCAACGCTAGGTTGCTTGTCATAAGACTTGCACACAAGGGGAGAATGCTATGGGCCGGGTTGCCATCGTTACCGGAGGAACGCGCGGAATTGGAGCGGCGATCTGCAAACGCCTCCAGCGCCAGGGCCACACGGTCATCGCCAATTACGCCGGGAATGAGGAAAAGGCCCGCGCCTTTACGGCGGAAACCGGCATCCCTGCCTACAAGTGGGATGTGGGCGATCACGAAGCGGCGATGGCAGGCTGCGCCCAGGTCGCCGCCGATCACGGCCCGGTCGATATCGTCGTCAACAACGCCGGGATCACCCGCGACGGCACGCTGCACAAGATGAGCTTTGACGACTGGACGGATGTCATGCGCATCAACCTTGGCGGGTGCTTCAACATGGCCAAGGCGACCTTCCCCGGAATGCGCGAAAGAGGCTGGGGCAGGATCGTCAACATCGGCTCGATCAACGGGCAGGCGGGGCAATACGGGCAGGTGAATTATGCCGCTGCCAAAAGCGGAATTCATGGCTTTACCAAGGCCTTGGCGCAGGAAGGCGCGAAATTCGGGGTGACCGTCAACGCGATCGCACCGGGCTATATCGATACCGATATGGTCGCCGCCGTGCCGCCTGCGGTGCTCGAAAAGATCGTCGCCAAAATCCCCGTCGGCAGGCTCGGCATGGCCGAAGAAATCGCCCGCGGAGTGGCGTTTCTCACCAGCGAGAACGGCGGATTTACAACCGGATCAACCATGAGCATCAACGGCGGCCAGCATATGTATTGAGGCGGGGCTAAACGGCAATCGCAGGATCGACCACCGGCTTTGCCCTCGACCTGCCTACCTCAACCGATCACGATCCCCACCACCTTCCAAGCCCCTTCCTCCCACTCAAGGGAAACGCTTTCGACCTGGTTGGTGCCGTTAGCGTAGCTGCTGGCGAACTTGACCAGCTGATAGCCTTCGGGCGGGGCGGGGACGAATTCGTTGGCGACCAGATCGCGGGTCAACACCTTGCCGAGCGGCGGTCGCACGCGCTCGGACACTTCGCTCCAAACCGCAAGCGTATTGAGGCGGCGGAACTGCGCGCCGGTGGCGGCGTAGCTTTCGGCCCAGCGCGATTCGTCGACCAGCATCAGGAAATCCTCGGCGGCGCGCGCGGCGGCGCTGGCCGAAGGTTCGGCGGCGGAAGCGGGTGGCGCCACAGGAGCAGGGGCAAGCAGCGACAGCGGTGAGGCAGGGAGCAACAAGGCAAAAAGAAACAACGACATGGCAATCACTCCGATCGAGGTAAGGGCACGGCCGGGCCTCACCCACCGCCGGGTAGCGGATGCCGTCACTGGTGCCTCACTTGCTGTCGCTGGCGCATCCCCCAAAGGCTTGTCCCCCAGCAATTCGGGGGTATCGCCCTCCTCCGCCAGCAGCCGCCGCGCCGCCTCGCGACTGCTGGTGACGCCGAGCTTTCGCCGCGCATCGCGCAGCCGTTCGTTGACGGTGTGCACCGACAACCCCAATTCGCGTGCCGAGGATTTGGCATCATGCCCGCGCAGGATCAGCCGCAGGGTCTCCCGCTCCTTGTCGGTCAGCGTGTCGAGGGCGGTGGTCATGCGGAGACGTTTAGGGCGAGCGGCAAAGGCGGGCCACCCCGAATTTTTTGGATTCGGACCGCGGGGTGGGCGGCAGCGAAGACAGGATTCCCGAAAGAAGTAGCGGACAAGGCCTTGGTGCACCCGACAGGAAGGTGCGCACAGTAATTTTGCAATTGATTTTTCAGCATTTTTTGCCCGAGAATTTGATGTTTCAGGACCACTCTTAGGACCATCGGCCTAGGCGGCACGGATTAGCAGTAAGTTCCAATCGATCCTGAATGCAGGGCACTATTCTGCGTGATTGCCGCAGACGACGGACGGCCAGTGTGCTGTGAGGTGGCAGCACCAAAAGGGCGGCTTTGCCTTTGTGAACGGGACCGTGAAACCTTCGACTGGCCTATAGATCGCCAGCAAAGCAGGTGACGCTAAAGAGGGAGCGCTTTCACGCTCTCGATGGTGCCCGACGGAGCGATGGTCATAGCAATGTCGGGGTGTAAAACGAACTCGCCGCCCATCCGCCTCGCTAAACGGTCCGCAGTTGAGGAAACCTCATCAAGAATACGCTTCGCTCGAACAGATTGATCGTCCACTGCAGCCTCCTCTCCCAAGCCCTTGCATGATCTTGCCCCGCGACACATGCTAAGTCCATCCCATCAAGCATTTTTTGAGAGTTCAATTTCATGTCGGACGATCTCGATGCAGTGCGTTTTCCGGAGCTAGTGATCGGCATCGCCGGGCCGCTCGGTATTGATATTGAAGAGATTAATCAGACACTTGCTGACTGCCTAGCGACAGTAGGTTACTCAGCGATCCCGATCCATATTACCCGAGAGATTGCTTCGGTCGAGACGTCGGTCGCCAAGCCTGAAAGTTCGGATTTCGGGACCGAAATCGAATTCAAAATGAACCATGCGAGCGAGGTTTGCAGAAAATATGGCGCTGCGGATACGCTCATGCGATTTGCGATCCGCGCTATTCGGAACCACCGTGCTTCCGTTGCGGCTAGCTCTCCCGCCCGCGAGCAAGAGGTTGAGAGCACCACCCCGCCTGAAGAGCAGGTTCAACCTCGCACGGCCTACGTCATTCGCCAACTCAAGCGACCTGAGGAAGTGAGGCTACTTCGTAAGGTATACGGTAAGCAGTTTATTCTGATCTCTGCTTATGGTTCTGCCGAAAGCAGAAAGAAAATTCTTGAGACGAAATTAACGAAATCCCTTCCGTTTAATACGCCAGAACATGAAATTAGCGCTCGATCCGAACAGCTAATGCACCGTGATCAGCATGAAGAAATAGATAGTCATGGCCAGCATCTGCGTGACACTTTTCATCTCGCTGATGTGTTCATCGATGGCGTTAGCAAAGCCGAGATGACCGCAATGACATCTCGGTTTGTGAATGCGCTCTTCGGGAGAGCAGACATCGGCCCAACAAAGTCAGAATATGGGATGTATGCAGCGAAGTCTGCATCGCTTCGGTCAACTGATCTATCGCGGCAAGTCGGCGCTGCAATTTTCACGCCTGAGGGGGAAATGATCGCCCAAGGGTGCAATGAAGTGCCAAAAGCCTTCGGAGGAACCTATTGGGACGGTGAAGAACCTGATTTCCGGGACATCAAACTGGGTGAAGACCCGAACGATGTCCTGAAAAAGGAGGTGGTTCGAGACTTACTTGAAAGGCTTGAGGCTGGCGGGATGCTTTCTGAACGTGCTGCCGAAATAGGGGGCGCGTCGAACATCGTTGACGCGCTTATCCGGCCTGCAACTCAAGGTTCACCGGAGGGCCATGGCTGCCTCTCGGGCGCGGCGGTAATGGAACTCACTGAATATGGCCGAGTAGTGCACGCAGAAATGTGCGCGATCTGTGACGCGGCTCGCCTTGGGCGCAGCGTGAAGGGCGCTGTTCTCTACTGCACCACTTTCCCCTGTCACAATTGCACGAAGCACCTTCTTGCTGCCGGAATTTCCCGCGTCGTTTACATGGAGCCTTATCCGAAGAGCAAAGCCAAGGTGCTCCATCAAAATGAAATCGAGATAGAGCGGACAATCCCATCACGCGTCAGCTTTATGCCATTTCTTGGCATCTCGCCGCTCAGGTATCGAGATATATTCGAGAAAGGGAAGCGCAAAAAGGATGGTCTGGCGCTGCGATGGATTGCCAATGAACCGCGTCCACTTATCGACACTGCTGCACCTACATGGGTCGACTTGGAGATTTTTGAGCTAGCTCGCTTGGTTGGTGAAATACACGCTCGCCCTGATTTGCATATCTCGACTGAACCCGACGGTGAAGAACCTGCTAGTCAGCAAGGTGATTGATCAAACACGGACTTTGTAGTGATGCCGCAGGTGTTCCTACCCGCCTAGGGCGCGGACCATCCGACCGCTGGTGCCAAATTTGGATCGAAGCGGAAGCCGCAGATCAGAAATCTGATCCCATGGCGGGGCACCACAGCCATGTCATGCTCACGGCTCCCAACTTCAATCGGTGCGGTATAGGTCCCCTCCCGCCAAGGCCAGACACGTCCGTGCCATAGAAGTGCAGGCTGATCACAGAGCATCGGCGCGATCACAAACGCGCCTTCCGGCACTTCTTCGAGCCGCATGAAAACTGGCGACTTCCGGCGCGCAGCCATACGCCGCCGATGAAGATCGCGATCCATTTCGCTGGCGCGCACGCGGACATACTTGGAGGTGCCGGTGAGATGCTTCCAAATCGCCAACCAGTGGTAGTATGCATCCGTCCGGCAGCTTCCGCAGGGACGATGCCCAGCGGCGAGCGCGACCGCCTCGTCGGTGAAGAAGAGCGGTGTGTAGCTGACGGGATCGTCGAATTTGACCTTGCGCCCATGGACCTCCGCCGTGTGGCAGCAAATCCAACGCTTGTAAGTCCAGTCACGCGCATGGGTGCCGTCCGGATTAAGTAACGGCCCGCGATTACCCATTGCCCTCCCCTTGGCCGGGATCGCGACGATCTCGCCCAATGGCGTCACGCGGTTGCGGCGAGGTGTGCGGACCTCGCTCATGATACAGCCTTGGAAAGCTGGACAAGTCGGAAGACTTGCGAGACGCCCCACAGCCCCCCTCTCGGCGTCGGGATCGACCGAGCATTCAATTCGTCCGCCATGGCCCGATAAGAGCAGCGCCGAGCCAGCATCTCGTCGACAATTGGCTTGAGGTCAGCAGCCTTCCGCTCGGCGCTCTGTCGCCGGACCCGGGCGCTGGCTCTCGCCCCCGACAGCGCGATGCCCGCAAGATTGCCTCGGTTGCCGCCGAGTGCCACGCCTCGTGCCTTCGCAGCAGCCAAGGCCGTCTTGGTCCGCTCCCGGATGATATGCGCTTCGTGCTCGGCAACCGCCGCCAGAATATGGATCGTCAGCCGGTTGGCTGATGGAAAGTCGACAGCCGTGAAATCGACGCCGCTCTCCATCAAGTTCGAAATGAATGCGACATTCCGGGCGAGCCGGTCCAACTTCGCAATCACCAGCGTGGCGCTATGGATGCGGCAAAGCCGCAGAGCATCAGCCAGCTTCGGTCGATCTGATCGGGTGCCGCTTTCAACCTCGATAAACTCGGCGATGATACCGCCACGCGTGCCGGAAACGAATTGCTCGACCGATGCGCGCTGCGCCTCAAGTCCAAGACCCGATCTGCCCTGCTTGTCCGTGGATACACGAAAGTAGGCGATGAACCGAGGTGGTTCCGCTGGTGTCATTCCGTCTTCCTGATGCTGCTGCAACGCGTTGCACAAGCAACAACGTCCCTTGCAGCATATTGAACGAGGAACGATTTTTCGTCAATCGCAATTTACTATTTAAATCAAGCAGATAGGATAAGAGTTGGGCAGGAGCTGACATAGTCTGTTTGTCGTCGGCGCACCCTTAACCAGAATTTGGTTGCTTACTATTCTGCGACAACGCCAAACTCGTTCACAAGGAAATCAACGGTAGCTGGATCACGAAGGCGGCAGACTACATTCTGATTGGCGAAAATTCCCCGGAAGGTCCGCGCATCGTCCGCATCGAATGTGCGCTGCCAATCAACCCCAACCACATATTCGGCAAGTTCGGGGTCGCTTGACCGGGTTTTGATCGCAGGGCCGTCCAGCGGTTGCTCGAACAGGGGGCCACTGACCGTCTCGAATTGGCTCGCAAGCACCTTTGGAGAGGTTACGATGCCATAACCGATATAGCCCGCCCCCTTGTGATAAGCGAAAATCTTGTCTCCGGCGCTCAGTTGATCCAGCCGCCCGGAGTAGAACGTGCCGCCGCCTGCCTGCACATAGCCATATCGTCGCATATCGGCCCATGAGCGGTGGTCGCCCAAACCGGCGTTGACGAAATAGAAGCCGGACCACGGTGCGCGCACTTTTCGTTCTGACCGCTCCTCGACGGCGGCCTGATCGAGCAGGAAGTCAGTGGTCAGCCATTCGGACCCGTCCGCACCGAACACCGTGAAGAAGGCGGTGTTGATGGCAACGCCGTGTTCCTCAGAAAGATACTCAACGATCCGGCGCGAAGCGGGGTCAAGCTCGCTGGCGACAATGAGCATGGAATGGGTGCCATTGAGCTGTTCGGGGATGCGCTCGCCAAAGCGTTCCTGGAATGTAGCAGCCAACCGGCCCGCCAAGTGGCGTTCGGCCAGTTCATAGACCGCAGGCGTGGTCAGTGTCCGAATCCACGTGGCATAATCGAGTATCTGCGCCACAATGTCGCGCGGTGTGCGGTCCTTCTTGAGTTCGATAATGACCAGTCCGCCGGAACGGTCCAGAGCCAGCAGGTCGATGAACTTTCCGTGATCCGTAGCGACTTGGCGACCGATAATGAGCGCGTCCAGACCAAGCAGCGAAGGGTCATCCGCCACCCAATTCTCGATCATTCGCTCTAGCGACAGGGCGCGGCGCTCGGCGCGAACCAAGCGGCCATCCTGCACCTTAAAGAGTGTGGTCATGCTCGCACCTCATGTATTGATTTCGCGCAGCAGAATTTCTGCCTGCGCCAGCACCGTTTGAACTGCCTCATCGGCAAGATCGGGCGGATACCCATATTTCTTGAGGATGCGCTTCACCAATACCCGCATCCGGGCGCGGGCGCTTTCCCGCTGGTGCCAGTCAACGGTGACGTTGTTCCGCAATTGCTCCAGCAGTTCGTGGGCGATGAGCCGCAATTTTTCGTCGCCCATCGCTTCAACGGCGCTCTCATTCTCGGCAAGCGCCATGTAGAAGGCGACTTCCTCTTGGCTGAGGCCCATTTCATCGCCGCGCGCACGGGCGGCTTTCATGTCCTTGGCCAGCTCGATCAGCTCCTGGATCATTTCGGCGGCAGAAATGGCCCCGGCGTGATATCGGGCAACGGCTTCCTCAAGCCTGTTCGAGAATGCCTTGCTCTCAACCAGGTTGGATTTGGACCGGCTGACGATTTCCCCCGCGAGCAGCTTTTTCAGGGCTTCAAGGGCAAGGTTCTTTTTCTCCATTTTCCCGATTTCCATCAGGAATTCATCGGACAGGATGGAGATGTCGGGGGACTGGAGGCCAGCCACTTTCAGGATGTCGATGATCTCGGATGAGGCAACGGCCCGGTCAACAAGCTGCTGGACGGCGAATGCCCGGTCCTTTTCGCTGATCTTTCCGGTTGCCGTGGTCTTGGCCAGCGCCGCCCGGATGGCCTGAAAGAAACCGACTTCATCCCGGATGGCGCGGGCTTCATCGCTGGCCGAGGCCAGCGCATATGCCTTCGACAGTTCCAGCACCATGTCGAGAAAGCGCCGATGCGCCCGCTTCTTGTCCTCTTCGCTCTTCTGCCGCGCCGCTTGAGATTCTTGCCATTTCAGAACCCAATCTAAGGCCCCGCCAAGGCAAATAAGCCGTTCGCGCGGCTGGCCTTCGATGCCCGGTCGATAGTCAAAACCGTGGAGCAAATCCCGGACGGCCTCACACCGCTCCATCATCGCGGCCACAGCGGCGGACTCATCAATGCCTGTCTTGTCCCGGTCTGAACCGGTATACTGGCTGAGGGCGTTGCGGAGGTTCTGTGCCACGCCAATGTAATCGACCACCAGCCCGCCGGACTTGTCCGCGAACACCCGGTTCACGCGCGCAATCGCCTGCATCAGCCCATGTCCGCGCATCGGCTTGTCGATATACATGGTGTTCATGCACGGCGCGTCAAAGCCGGTCAGCCACATATCGCAGACGATGACGAGGCGCAGCGGATCGTCCGGATTACGCGCCCGCTTCGCCAGTTCATCGCGCCGTCGCTTCGTGCCGATATGCTGTTGCCACTCCAGAGGATCGGATGCCGCGCCGGTCATCACAATCTTGACCGCGCCCTTGCTATCGTCGTTTGAATGCCAATCCGGGCGAAGCGCGATGATGCGATCATACAGCGCGACACAGATGCGGCGGCTCATGCACACAGCCATGGCCTTGCCGTTCATCGCCTCGATGCGCGCTTCAAGGTGCGTCACCATATCGCCAGCGACTTGGGCCAGCCGCTTGTCTGAACCGACTAGCGCCTCAACGGCGGACCATTTCGCCTTCATCTTTTCAGCTTCGGTCAGAGACTCATCTTCGATCAGCGCTTCGATTTCAGCGTCGATCAATGGCTTTTCGTCATCGCTCAGTTCGATGCGGGCCAGACGGCTCTCATAGTAGATCGGCACCGTTGCGCCGTCCTCAACCGCGCGGCTGATGTCGTAAACGTCGATGTATTCGCCGAAGATGGCCGGGGTGTTAATGTCCGCCGCTTCAATCGGGGTGCCGGTGAAGCCGATGAATGAAGCGTTCGGCATCGCCTGTCGGATGTAGTGGGCATAGCCATAGCGCCGCAGCCCGGTTTCGCGGTCGAGCTTGGATTCAAAGCCATATTGGCTGCGGTGCGCTTCATCCGCGATCACGATGATATTGCGCCGATCCGACAGGAGCGGGAAACTCTCTTCGCCCTTTTCAGGCGAGAATTTCTGGACGGTGGTGAACACCACGCCGCCCGCCGCCTTGTCGAGAAGCTGCTTCAGATCGGCGCGGCTGTCCGCCTGTTCGGGGTTTTGCCGGATCAGGTCACGGCACAGTCCGAAGGTGCCAAAAAGCTGATCGTCCAGATCGTTGCGATCCGTCAGGATGACCAGCGTTGGATTTTCCAGCGATTGCGATTTCACGGCAAGGCCAGCAAAAAACGCCATCAAGAGGCTCTTGCCCGAACCTTGGGTGTGCCAGATGACGCCAATCTTGCGGTCACCATCCAGACGGGTGGCTTCAATCGCCTGCTGCACGGCTTTCTGCGCGCCGTGGAACTGGTGATAGCCTGCAATGATCTTGAACGGGCCTTCGCCCTTATCGCCAAACACGATGAAATCGCGGATCAGCGCCAGCAGGTTTTCGCGGGTGAATACGCCGCGCAGCAGGGTTTCCAGTTCGGGCGTTCCGCGATGGGCGAAATCCTGCCCGTTGACCGTCCGCCAAGGCATGAACCGTTCGGCGTTGGCTGTGATCGAGCCGATCCGGGCCTCCATCCCGTCCGATGTCACCAGAACAGCATTTGTGCTGAACATGCTGGGGATTTGGTGAAGATAGGTCTGCAACTGGTTGTAGGCATCGGCAATGGTGGCATTTTGCGAAGCCGCGTTCTTCAGCTCTAGCACGGCCAGTGGTAATACCAAGTCCCATTGATCCTGACTCATTAAGGGGATTCCCCTGGGGCTGATTTTCTGATTCAGAGTCGCGAGCCGAAGGAGGTTTGTGATGGCT
>PHEL01000074.1 GCA_002842925.1 Alphaproteobacteria bacterium HGW-Alphaproteobacteria-14 | reverse complement strand
CCGACCGGAATTGAAATCCCCATAGCTCACCGCATGCGGACCGCGGGTTCGGGCACCGTCGACTTTCCGACGCCTCTCGGCGTCCGAAACTCTAAACGTTTCCAGAACGGCAGCTTTTTTTCGAATGACCGCGAAAGCAGCCCTTCCGCTCAATCCTTCACATACTTCTGAAAACTCTTGCGCAATTTCATGATCTTGGGCGGGATCACCGCCTGGCAATAGGGGTTGCGCTGGCCTTCGCCGTCCCAGTATTCCTGATGGTAATCCTCAGCCGGATACCATTCCATCACCTGCGCGCCGCCCGAAAGCCCTTCGATGGTGGTGACAGCCACCTTGCCATTTTCGGCGTTCCAGCGCGCAATCGCGGTCTTGGCTTCTTCGCCCTGCTCGTCTGACAGGGGGAAGATCGCAGAACGGTATTGCGTGCCGACATCGCCGCCCTGCCGGTTCAACTGCGTCGGATCATGCGTGCCCAGAAACACGTCGTAGATTTCTGCCAGACTGATCGCGTGGGGATCAAACGTCACCCGGATCGCTTCGGCGTGGCCGGTGGCGCCGGTGCACACTTCCTTGTAAGTCGGGTTCGCTTTGGTGCCGCCGATATAGCCGCTTTCGACCTCGGAAACGCCCACCACATCGCGGAACACCGCCTCGGTGCACCAGAAACACCCGCCCGCAATCACTGCCGTTGCCAAATTGCTCACTCGAAATCTCCGCTGATTTCTGTAACAGATAGGCTCGGAAACCGGATTTGCCACTGGTGTGTTTTTGTGGCCTACCGCTTCGCTACTTGAGGCCGGGCATAAACCGGATTGTTATCCCAGGAGAGATCGCCATGAAGAAACTGATTCTTGCCCTCGCCGCCGCGAGCGGGTTTGCCATTGCCGCCCCCGCCATCGCCGATCATCACGGCGGCAAGGAAGATAAGGCCCAAATGGACAAGGCGATGATGCACGAGGGCATGACGCCAGACGAGATGTCGGCGATGTTCCTCAAACACCATGCCGAGGCATTGTCGGGGGCGATCAATCACCCCACCCGCGCCGAAGACCGTGCGCGCGACCAATTCCGCCATCCGGCTGAAACGCTCGCGTTTTTCCATGTCGCGCCGCACATGAAGGTCGGCGAATATGCGCCCGGCGGCGGGTGGTATTCGCGCCTGCTGGGGCATTATCTGGGTGGACAGGGGCAGCTTGTCGGCATCTATGCCAACCCGCTTACCGCCTCGTCCGACCCGTCGCGCCAGCAGCGAATCCGCGATCAGGCCGCAGGCTTCGGAGCAGAGGTCGCGGGCTACACCGGGCTTGCGGCGGAGCGGTTTTCCGGCATGACGCTGGAAACCATTCCCGATGACCAGAAGGGCACGTTTGATCGCATTCTGGTAATTCGCGGGATGCACAACATGCTGCGCGCCGGGATTGCTGATACCGAATTCCGGGCCATGCGCGACCTGCTCAAGGATGACGGGATGATCGGCATCGTCCAGCACCGGGCGAAACCCGATGCACCGTGGTCTTACGCCAATGGCACTCGCGGCTATCTGCGCGAAGCCGACGTGATCGATTTCATGCGCATCAACGGGTTTGATCTGGTCGGCGCGAGCGAAGTCAACGCCAACCCCAACGACACCGCCGACCATCCGCAGGGCGTGTGGGAAATGCCCCCGGTGCTGACCACCAAGCGCGAAGACCTCAAAGCGCTGGGCGAAAGCGACCGCATGACTCTGTTGTTCAAGAAGTCGGCATAATCGCGCCTTTGTTGGCCGCGATTTCCGAGCCGTTCGGTGTTTCACCGAACGCGAAATCGCTATAAGGGGCGGCGGCATGACCGCTATCACTGTCGCCGCCCTGCAATTGCCACTTGGTTCAGCGGACGAATCCGCCAACATCGCCGCCGTCGCCGCGCTGGTGGCGGATGCCGCAGCCAAGGGCGCGCAGCTGATCCTGCCGCCCGAGCTGTTTTCCGGCCCCTATTTCTGCCGCGAGGAGGATGAAGCGCTGTTTGCGCTCGCCCGCCCGACGCTGGAACACCCCAGTGTGATCGCGATGCAGGCGCTCGCCGCGCGGCTGAAGGTGACAATCCCGACCAGCTTTTTTGAACGCGACGGGCACCACTATTACAACACGCTGGCGATGATCGGCCCCGATGGTGGGGTGCAAGGCACCTATCGCAAAAGCCACATCCCCGATGGGCCGGGGTATGAGGAAAAATACTATTTCCGTCCCGGCAATGATGGTTTCAAGGTGTGGGACGTGCCGGGCGAGGATGGCGCGATGGTGCGCGTCGGTGTCGGCATCTGCTGGGACCAATGGTATCCCGAATGTGCCCGCCCCACCGCGATCGGGTCTGAACCTTACGATAGCGATCTCGACACCAGCCGGATGTGGCGGCGCGCGATGGTCGGCCATGCGGTGTCGAATTGTATGCCGGTGGTCGCGGCCAACCGCATCGGCGCGGAGGGGCCAGAGGGCGGCGCGCAGCGGTTCTATGGCCACTCCTTCATCGCTGACGAATGGGGCGATCTGGTCGAATCCTTTGGCGCGCAGGAAGCGGGCGTGCTGGTCGCGCGGCTTGATCTCTCCCGCGCGGCGCGACACCGGGCGGGCATGGGGTTTTTCCGCGACCGCCGCCCGCAACTTTACGGCCGGATCGCCCAGGACGTGTGAGCAGCACCTATCTGATAGCATTGGGCAGTAACCGGCACCGCGGGCAATATGGCCCGCCGCCGCAAGTAGTGCGTGCGGCAATGGAGGAACTGGCGGCGCTCGGTCTGGTGGCCGCGCGCTCTCCGATATTCGCCACCCCGGCGATGGGGGCGGCGCAGCGCCGCTTCGCCAACGCCGCGCTGGTGCTGGAGAGCGAGCTTGATCCACCCGCGCTGCTGAGGGCGCTCAAGCAGATCGAGCGCGAGTTTGGCAGGCGACGCGGGCAGCGCTGGGGCGACCGCGTGCTCGATTGCGATATTGTGTTGTGGAGCGGCGGGGAATGGCGTTCGGGGCGGCTGTCAGAGGCGCTCACCATCCCGCACCCCGCCTTCCGCCAGCGCGCCTTTGTGCTCACCCCGGCGCGGGCGATTGCCGCCGATTGGCGCGACCCGTTGAGCGGTCGGCGCCAAAGACCATCAAGCGTGGGCCCGTAGCTCAGTAGGTAGAGCAGCTGACTTTTAATCAGCGGGTCACAGGTTCGAATCCTGTCGGGCTCACCATTTTTGTTTCCGCAGCCCATCGGGGCTGCGAAATCCTCGGCCCTTGCGGCCCTGCGGGCGGGCGGTCGCCCTTGAGATCGCTTTGCGACCGTTGTGGTGCGCCCCGCAAGGCCCGTCAGCCCTCGTTCTTCGCATCCAGCCACTTGGCCGCCTTCACCCCGCCGGTG
Organism: Alphaproteobacteria bacterium HGW-Alphaproteobacteria-14; assembly: GCA_002842925.1. GTDB lineage: Bacteria > Pseudomonadota > Alphaproteobacteria > Sphingomonadales > Sphingomonadaceae > Erythrobacter. The sequence goes on along the minus strand of PHEL01000074.1, from coordinate 9,619 downwards.
ATCAGGAATGGCACCAGAATCAGGCTCAGCACGACCTTGGCGATCACCTGTCCGATCAACAGGTTGGTGATCGGGAACAGCCCGTAAAACGCCAGCGTGATGAAAATTACCGAATCAACCGCTTGCGACAGGGCCGAGGCGATTGCGCCGCGCACCATCAGATCAATCGTGCCGCCACTATTCCGGCCTCTCAACCGGTCAAAGATCCAGATATTGAGCAGCAGCGAGGTGATATAGGCCGCCGGCCCTGCCGCCCACACGCGCCACACAGTCGAATGCACCTGTTCAAACGCGGCCAGATCATCGGCGCGTCCCGCGAGCATCTCGGTTGAAGCGGGCAGGCTCAACACCAGTTGCATCAGCAGCGATGCAATCAACAGTGGCAGAAATCCCCACCACACGATCCGCTGGGCGAACTGGCGTCCGTATAATTGCGCCATCGTGCTGGATATCACCACCAGCAGCAGGAACGCGAAAATACCGCTCTCCACCGCCAGATCGGTCGGCCACAATTGCACCTGTTTGAATGCCAGCACCCCCGCCAGCACCGTCATTCCGCCATATAACAGCGTGAACACGAACAGGCCCAGCGGCATGTTTGCAAGGGGGCTGGCTGGCGCCGGTGGAACAGCGGCTTGCGCTGCGGATGGGGTGTCGTTCATCGCGTGATTGCTAGCCAGCGCGCGCGCAAAAGAAAAGCGGTGCGTGTGCGCCTGTCACCGGTCACGGCACAGCTACCGCACTTCGCGCTGTCATCCGGCTTGCAACTCGCGCCGCAAACTGCCACGCCCGCATGATTGCCTGCGGGGGCCAACCAGCGGGCAACAGGGGTTGCGTCACTTACCTATTCCACACATTGCAAGGGGCACGTTGCTACCGTGAACGAGAGTATCACGCCGATCCTTCTGAGCCTTGCCGGGGTCATCGCCATTCTGGGTATTGCCTTTGCGCTGTCATCGGGGCGGCGCAGGATCAACCTGCGCGTGGTTGGCGCGGCGTTTGCCTTGCAGGCGTTCACCGCGCTGATCGTGCTGCGCACTGATGTGGGCGTGGCGGTCATCGGAGGGCTTTCCAGCGGCGTGATCGCGCTGCTCGATTTTTCCAAGATCGGTATCACATCGGTATTCGGGCCGATGGAAAATAACCCCTTTGCCAATACCTTTGTGATCGCCGCGCTGCCGGTGATCGTGTTTTTCGCGGCGATTGTCTCGATCCTTTACCATCTTGGCATCATGCAGCGGCTGGTGCGCTGGGTGGGCGGAGCGATTGGCTGGATCACCGGGATCAGCCGGGTTGAAGCGCTGGGCGCGGCCGCCAACATCTTTGTCGGCCAATCGGAAAGCCCGCTGGTGGTGCGCCCTTATCTTGCCGCGCTGCCCGCGCCCGCGTTGTTCACCTTGATGACCGTGGGCATGGCGGGTGTCGCGGGCACGATTCTGGCCGCCTATGCCAGCTTTATCGGCGAGCAAGCCGTGCCGTTCCTGCTGGCGGCGGCGTTCATGTCGGCGCCGGGCGGGATATTGATGGCCAAGATCATCATGCCCGATGATCCGGCGGTGTTGGCTCCCGATCATAACAGCGGCGTTGGCCTGGCGGCAGTGGCGCACGCACGCGGCAAAGCCGGTTCGCTGGCCGAAGCGACCCGCGTGGTGATGTATGACGAAAACGGGCACGAGGTCGAACTGCCGCAGGCGCGGATCAGTTCGGTTGGCCCTGCGGCAATGGTTGAAAGCGGCAAGCCGGACGAAGTGATGGCTGCCGAAACCTTTGAAGAAGGCCATCGCCCCGCCAACATCATCGAAGCCGCGGCGCAAGGCACCCAGACCGGGGTGAAACTGGCGGTGGCGGTCGGCGCGATGGTGATGGTGTTTGTCGCGCTGGTGGCGCTGGCGAACGGGGCGCTGGCCGGGATTGGCGGCGGCATGGTCGGCTTTGCCGATCAGATCGGCGCGCCGTTTGCGCCTGCAACCGCCGAATGGCTGGCGAATATCAGTTTCCAGAAACTGCTGGGGTATCTGTTCGCGCCAGTGATGTTCCTGATCGGCATTTCCGATTGGGATCAGGCGCAGATTGCAGGCGGATTGTTCGGCACCAAGATCGTGCTCAACGAATTTGTCGCCTTCATCGATCTGGGCACGCTGCAGGCGGGTGAATTGACCGCGCGCAGCCGGGCGATCATCACTTTTGCACTGTGCGGTTTTGCCAATTTCTCCTCGATCGCGATCCAGATGGCGGTGACGGGCGGGCTGGCTCCTAATCAACGCCCGGTCATTGCACGGCTGGGGCTGAAAGCGCTCGCGGCTGGCAGCCTCGCCAACCTGATGAGTGCGGCGCTGGCGGGACTGTTTTTGCCTCTGTAATTTGGGGGCTGTAATCTGGGGGGTGTATTTGGCCCCTGTAATTTGACGCGCCTGACCCTCTTGGCAGCGGCGTGGGCGCGGGTGTAAGGCGGCGATCATGATCAACATTGCTTCAGTCTCGCTCGCCCAGCCGCTCGATACCATCGCCGATGAACTGGGCCGCAGTTTTGGCGAATATGGCTTTGCCGTGGTGCGCGATCACGGCATCCCGCAAGAACTGATCGATCAGGCAGAAACAGTATCCAAGGCGTTCTTCGCGCTGCCCGACCCGGTCAAGCGCGCCTACAAGATCGATGGCGGCGGCGGCGCGCGCGGTTATACCCCGTTCGGCACGGAAAAGGCCAAGGACGCCGAGGTGTTCGACCTGAAGGAATTCTGGCACGTCGGCCGCAGCCTGCCGCCGGGCCACCCGCTGGCTGAATTCATGGCGCCCAATGTCTGGCCGGACGAGGTCGGAGGCTTCCGCGAAACCATGAGCGCGCTGTTTGCCGCGTTCGAAGTGGCCGGCGCGCGCGTGCTTGAAGCGATTGCGCTGCATCTGGGCCGCCCGCGCGATTTCTTTGCGGACAGCATTGCCGATGGCAATTCGGTGATGCGGCTGCTGCATTACCCGCCGCTGGGCGAAGGCGCGCCCGAAGGTGCGATTCGCGCCGCTGCGCATGGCGATATCAACACCATCACACTGCTGTTGGGGGCCGAAGAAGCCGGGCTCGAACTGCTCACCCGTCAAGGCGAATGGCACGCGGTTGATGTGCCGCCGGGCGCGCTGGTGATCAATGTTGGCGATATGTTGCAGCGTCAGACCAATGGGCGGCTGCGTTCAACCACGCACCGGGTGGTGAATCCGCGTGGGGAAGCGGCGCGGCGGGCGCGGTTCTCGATGCCGTTTTTCCTGCATTTCCGGCCCGATTTCCTGATCGAACCGCTGGCCGAATGCATTGATGCGGGCGCAGCGACTCCGCCGCCAGCGCCGATCACCGCACATGATTTCCTGATGCAGCGGCTGCGCGAGATCAATCTCGCCTGATTTGCGCCTGCAATCGCCTAAAACCGCGCATCAGGAAATAATCGCAGGGCGTTGCGGCGATGCAACACCTTTGCGCGGATATGCCACGATTCCGAGAGTCTTCTGGCGTTCGGAAATGCGCGCATTAAGGAATCGGCGCTCCGGGGCATGGTGTTTCATCAAACTGTCACAGAACAGTCGCTTTGCCGCAAGCGTTCGGGCCTATCGCTGCCCGCGTTACCATTGTTCTTCATTGTTCAGGGGCTCCACACATGAAGCTTAAATACCTCCTCGCGGCCAGCATTGTCAGCCTTGCTGCGACCACCACCATTGCCACGCCTGCGTTTGCACAGCAGATCACTTCGAGCGTTCAGGGAACGGTTAAGGATGACGGCGGGGAACCGATTGCCGGAGCCACGGTGACGGTAACCGACACGCGCACGGGCGCTACCCGCACGACAGTTACGGGCGCGGATGGCCGGTTCTCGGCCTCCAATCTGGTTGTTGGCGGCCCCTACACGGTTTCGGCCAGCGCTGATGGTTTTGAAGGTCAGACGGTCAATGACATCGTCACCTCGCTTCAGGGCGCGACAGGCGTTTCGTTCTCGCTATCGTCCGGCGCAGGCGTGATCGTGGTGTCCGGCTCGCGTGCCAGCGTAACCCAGTTGGCAGTCGGGCCCGGCAGCGCGTTTTCGCTCGAAGTGCTCGAAAACTCGCCCAGCTTCAACCGCGATATCCGCGACATCATCCGGCTCGACCCGCGCGTCAGCCTGGACCGCGACGATGGTGGTTCGGGCGCCGACCGGATCAGCTGCCTTGGCGGCAATGATCGCGGCAATGCCTTTACAGTGGACGGGATCAGCCAGAGCGACATTTTCGGTCTCAACGATACCGGTTTCAGCTCGCGCAGTTCGACCCCGATCCCGTTTGACGCAGTGCGCGAAACGCAGGTGCAGTTCGCTCCGTTCGATGTCGATTATGCCAACTTCACTGGCTGCGCGATCAATGTCGTCACCAAATCGGGCAGCAATGATTATCATTTCGGCGGCTTCTTTGAATATTCGGACAACGGCCTGCGCGGCAACAAAATCGTTGCTGACGGCGTAGCTCGCGATGTCGCTCCGATCGAAGCGGACAAGCGCTGGGGTGTTTATCTCGGCGGCCCGGTCATCAAGGATCGGCTGTTCCTGTTTGGTGCCTATGAACATCAGGAAGCTGGCCAATCGCAGGACGATGGCCCGACCGGCGCCAACTTCCCTAACGAACAGGTCGGAATTTCGGTCGACCAGTTCAACGAAGTGCGCGAGATTCTCAACCGCGTTTACGGCATCGATACCGGCGATCTGGTAACCAGCCGTCCGTTCACCAACAACCGTTACTTCCTGCGCGGCGATCTTCAAATCAATGATGATCACCGGCTGGAAACGACCTACCAGCGGCTTGAAGAAGGATCGACGCTGCCGGACGATCTGTTCACCGGCAACAGTCCGCAGGCCGTCGGCCGCAACACCTTCCGCATCAGCGGCACCAAGTCGAATTATTATTCGGGCCGCCTGTTTTCACAATGGTCCGACAATGTTTCGTCAGAAATCCGCTATTCGCGTTCGGAAGTGCGCGATCTGCAGGACCCGATCGGCGGGGGCGAAGCGCAATCAGCCAATCCCATCCCGCGCATCATCGTCGGCATCGACAATCCTACCGGGATTGACGGCACCGTGATGGCCGGCCCCGGCAATTCGCGTTCGGCCAACGATCTGCAATCCGATATCGACCAGTTCCGTGCCGCCTTGACGCTGGAAGCCGGGGCACACCGGTTCAAGTTCGGTGTCGAATATAACCGCGCATCGGTGTTCAATCTGTTCGTGCAGAACGCGACCGGCACGCTGGTGTTCCGCAACATCGCTGATCTGGAAGCAGGGCTGCTGTCACCGGGCACTGGTAACAACCAGACCAACACCATCCCCGCCAACGTCATCAGCGGAGCGACCGAAGGGGCGTTCGGCAATTTCTCCTCGACCGGCAATGTCGTCGATGCGGCGGCCGATTTCAATCGCACGATCTATTCGGCGTTTGCGCAGGACGAATGGGAAATCAGCGACCAGCTCAACGCCGTTATTGGCGTCAGGGTTGACTGGTTTGATGGCGGCGCGCCCGCGATCAATCCGAATTTTGTTGCCCGTTACGGGTTTGGCAACAACACCGGTTTCAGCGCGCTCGATCCGATCGTGATGCCGCGCCTGGCGCTGACATACGACATGGATGATTTCGCGGTGTTTTCCGGCGGGCAGCTGCGCGGCGGCGTCGGCGTGTTTTCCGGCGGTGATCCGCTGGTGTGGTTCGGCAATGCGTTCCAGAATGATGGCCGCGGATTTGCCACCGGCACCACGCAGGATGCACCGTGCCCGGCAGGCCAGATCGATGTGGTCGTAAATGGCCAGTTTACCGGTCTGCCCGGCTGCTTCGTGCAGGCGGCGGTCAATCGTTCGGCTGCGGGTCTGGGCGATACCCAATCGATCAGCCCTGACATCAAACTGCCCAGCGTTATCCGGGCCAACCTGGGCTTCACTGCCGGTCTTGATTTTGCCGACAGCGGATTTTTCAGCGGCTGGAACCTGACGCTCGATTACATCTACAGCCATATGCGCAATCCGTTCACGATTGTTGATCTGTCGCAGACGGTCAATCCGGCATTAGGCCTGAACGGCTTCACCATTGACGGGCGCCCGATCTTCCGGGCGATCGATCCCACGGTTGCCAACTGCAATGCCGAACTGACCGGGCTTAACCCCGGCCCGGTATTCTCGGGCGTCACCGCGGCGTGCTTTGCCACCAGCCGCGATGACGAATTGATGCTCACCAATGCAGGCAGCACCAACAGCCAGATTGCTTCATTCATTCTGGACAAACGCTTCAATGGCGGGCTGTTTACCTCTGGCGGATCGGTTGATTTCAACCTCGGCTATGCCTGGACCCATGCGCGTGACCGGCGCAATATGTTCAGTTCCACCGCTGGTTCGAACTTCGATCAGACGGCGGCGTTTGACCGGCAGAACCCCGATCCTTCGCGCGGGTTCTTCGGATCGCGGCACAACATCACCACGCGGCTTTCGTTCAAGGAAGAATTCTTCAGCGATCTGGCCAGCCGCCTGTCAGTGTCCTTCATCGCGCGTTCGGGCCGGCCCTACAGCCTGACCTTCACCGGTGGCGGTGTGTTCAATGACAGCGTTTCAGGTAATGACAATGCGCTGGCTTATCTGCCAACCGGGGTCAACGATCCGAATATCGCGCCAACATCGAACATGACAGCGGTGCAGGAACTGGCCGATTTCGCGGCTGGACTTGGCTGTGCCAAAAATCATATTGGCAGCTCGATCCCGCGCAATACCTGCTCCAATGAATGGTATTACGACATGGATCTGTCGCTGTCGCAGGAACTGCCGGGACCGGGCCGTCTGTTCGGTCATGATGACAAGATCAAGCTGTTTGCGTCGTTCGACAATTTCCTGAACTTGCTGGACAGCAGCTGGAACGTGCAGCGGCGGCGCAATTTTGCCGGTCTGCAGGATATTGCCAATATCTCCGGGATCGATGCGCAGGGCCGCTACATCATTACCGGTTTTGCCGGGCTGAATGAGTTCAACCGCGACAACAACGTCAACATCAGTTCGTCAGTATGGCGGATCAAGGTTGGCGTCAGCTACGACTTCTGATCAATCAGGTCAGACCTGACCTATGCGAGCGGCGGGGCCTTCGGGCTCCGCCGTTTGCGTTTGGGGCCAACGCGCTCAACCGCGTGGCGGGCGGGCGGGCAGCCGCGCGCTTATGCCAGCGCGCTAAGATGCTGACGCATCACGCGCTGCTTCGCCGGGCTGCGCGTCACCAAGCGCCAGCAGATCCTGCGCCAGAGCTTCGCACCGGGCCGCGCATTCGCCCCGCCTGAGCGCGCGTTCGAGCGCCGCTGCGCAGGCACCCAGCTCCGGCTCATCAAATAGTGCGGCGGTTCCGGCCAGCTTGTGCGCCAGTGCGGCAATCTGATCGCGGCGCGCGTTCGGGCCGGTCGCAGGCAGCGTGAATACGCCATCGGCCAGACCTGCACGCACCGCGTCTGCGGCTTCGCTCCGCCGCGCCTGCCAGCGGGTGACCAGCTGCGGAGAGCGTGCCAGCAAGGACGCGCGCGCCGCCGGGGGCGTTGTGGCGGCCGGTTGGCTCGATTCGACAATCCGGGTCGGCAGCCAGCGTTGCAACGCCCGCACCAGCTGCGCGAAGGCCACCGGTTTGGCCAGATGCCCCTGCATCCCCGCAGCTCGCGCGGCGGCGATATCTTCGGGGAAGGCGTTGGCCGTCAGCGCAATGATCGGCAGCAATCCCGGCCCGATCCCTTCGGCCCGGATCGCGCCGGTGGCGGCATAGCCATCGCAATCGGGCATCTGCACATCCATCAGCACCAGATCATAGGGCCGCCCGCGCATGATCGAATCGATCACCATCGCGATGGCTTCGTTCCCGTCATGGGCGACCGCCACATCCTGACCGCAGCGTTCCAGCATTTCGGTCATCAGCAGGCGATTGATGTCGTGATCTTCGACCAGCAGAATGCGGGTGGCGAGCGGCAGGTCGGCGGGCTTCACCGGTTCGACCGGCTCGTCACGGGGGGGCGGCTGCACCAGTGTCGCGGGCAGGATCAGCGTAAAGCACGACCCTACGCCGGGCTGGCTTGCAACCTCGATCCTCCCACCCAGCAGGGCGGCGAGATGGCGGCTGATCGACAGGCCAAGCCCGGTGCCGCCAAACCGCCGCGCGGTATCGGCCTCGCCCTGCGTGAAGGGGTGGAAAATCGCTTCAAGGCGATCCGGGCTGATGCCGATCCCGCTATCGGCGATCATCACCTGCACCTCGTGTGGGGTGATCTTGCAACTGACCCGGATATGCCCCGCTTCGGTGAACTTCACCGCATTGCCGATCAGGTTGAGCACGATCTGGCGCAATCGCAGTCCGTCAGTCATGATCCACGATGGCTGTGTGGCTTCGGCGCAATTGTCAGGATCGTTGCCAGGATCCCACACGAAATCAATCGTCAGGCCTTTGTTTTCGGCAGTGAGCCGGTGCAGCGCCGCGCATTCAGCCAGGCTGTCGTGCAGGTTTACCGGGGCGCGATCAATCGTGAACTGGCCGCTTTCAATCTTGGACAGGTCAAGCACATCGTTGAGCAGCGTCATCATCGATCGGCCCGATTGCACGATCAATTCGGCAAAGCGGCGTTGATCATCGGCCAGATCGCCCTGCAATATCAGTTCGGCAAAGCCGAGCACGCCGTTCATCGGGGTGCGGATTTCGTGGCTCATATTGGCGAGGAAAGCGGATTTGGCCTGCGCTGCGTTTTCGGCATGGCGCCGCGCGCGGGTCAGCAGCGCTTCGAGTTCGACCCGCTCGGTCACGTCGCGGGCCGCCACGACCACGCCTTCGCGTGCGCCGGTGTGGGGGTTGCGCACCACTGCGCAGTTGGCTTCAAGAAACACCGGCGTGCCATCAGGGCTATCGCAAAACCGGCGATAGGTGACGCGTTCGGTTTCGCTGATCCCGCCGAGCAGGCGGCCCAGCGCCTGCATCGTCAGGTCGCGCGCATCAGGATGCAGGCGCGCAGTTACCGGATTGCCGACAAAGGTTTCCGGCGACACCCCCATCACCGCGCTGACCGAGGGCGAGGCATAGGTGCACACGCCGTCCATATCGTAACGCAGGATCGCATCGGTGATATTGTCGGCGAGCAGATCGATCTGCTGTTTGCCAGCTTCGAGCGCGGCGGTCATCCGTTCACGCCCGGCAAGGATCGCTGCCACTGGTAGGCCGGTCAGGAAATTTGCCGCGATGAAAGCTTGCAGCAGATGCAGGTCGGTCATTCCCCCGGCACCGCCGGCGGCGGCAATCGGGCCGAATCCGGCCCAGGTCATGGCTCCCGCCACCACCGCAACCCCGGCGACATGCAGCGCGCTGCCAAGGCTGCCCAGCCGGAATGCGTGCATCAGCGTGATCGGCTGGATCAGGAGCAGCAGCGGGTAATAGGTCTGTCTGAACACCAGAAAGGTGCAGACCATCCCGCCAATCAATAATGCGAAACTTTCCGCCGGATGCGCCGGGGCCACTGGCAATCGCCCCTTTATACCAAGTCCCATTGATTAGAACCCATGCGCCCATTGGCGCAGGCCGATGGACATGATGCGCCACGGCTGATCGACGAGTTTGTTCCAGGCGAAGC
>PHEL01000224.1 GCA_002842925.1 Alphaproteobacteria bacterium HGW-Alphaproteobacteria-14 | reverse complement strand
CGGGTTGAACTTTGGCGGGATCGAAATCCGCCGCGCCGCCTTTCATGATACCGCCGATGGACGGCGGCTGATGGTGCTGCACGGCGATGAATTCGATGCAGTGATGCTGTCGCACCGCTGGCTCGCGTTCGTTGGTGACAATGCCTACCACCTGATGATGAAGCTCAACATCGCGGTCAACACCGTGCGCCGCTGGCTGGGCAAGCCCTATTGGTCGCTGTCCAAGGCGGCCAAGCACAAGGTCAAGAACGCGGTCGAGTTCATCGGCAAATACGAAGAAGTGGTCGCCCGCTCAGCCGGGGAACGCGGGGTCGATGGGGTGGTGTGCGGCCATATCCACACCGCCGAATTCCGCACCTTCGATCACGATGGCCGCCAGATCGAATACTGGAATGATGGCGATTGGGTGGAAGGCTGCAACGCGCTGGTCGAACATCACGACGGGCGGATGGAAATCCTCCACTGGCCTGATGAGATCAAGCGCCGCGAGGCTGGGCAGGCCGCGATCGTGCCCGCCGATCCGGCGCGCGCAAACCGGGAAGCGGCGTGAACCGGTTGACCACCATCACTCCTGATACTGCCGGTTTTGCGCCAGCCCCGATTGTGCCCGCTTCGATCGCGATTGTCACCGATGCGTGGCACCCGCAGACCAACGGGGTGGTGCGCACCTTGTCGACCACTTGCGATATGCTGCGCCGCTGGGGACATCAGGTGACGGTGATCTCGCCCGAAGGCTACATTTCGATGCCTGCGCCGACCTATCCCGAAATCCGGCTGGCGCTGACCGCGCCGGGCGCGGTGGGGCGGCAATTGGCGGCAATCGCGCCCGACGCGGTGCATATCGCCACCGAAGGGCCGCTGGGCTTTGCCGCGCGGCGATATTGCGTCCGCCGCAAGGTGCCGTTCACCACTGCCTATCACACGCAATTTCCTGATTACCTCGCCCGCCGCACTGGCCTGCCTGCGCGCTTTTTCTGGCCCTATATCCGCTGGTTTCACCGTCCGGCGGAAACGATCATGGTGGCGACCGAGACGATCCGCGCGCAGCTGCGCGAACAGGGGCTGACCCAGCTTAGCCATTGGAGCCGTGGGGTTGATCTCGACTGCTTTTCGCCCGCCGCGCCGCCGCCGCCCGAATATGCGCAGGCCGAAGGCCCGATCCTGCTCTATGTCGGACGGGTCGCGGTGGAAAAGAACATTGAAGCGTTCCTCGCCTGCGATTACCCCGGCACCAAGGTGGTGGTCGGCGATGGCCCGGCGCGCGGCGCGTTGGCGGCGAAGTTTCCCGATGCGCTGTTTCTGGGCAAGCGCATGGGCGCGGAACTTGC
>PHEL01000073.1 GCA_002842925.1 Alphaproteobacteria bacterium HGW-Alphaproteobacteria-14 | reverse complement strand
TTCGTCCTGTTCTTCGCCGAGATGTGGGAGCGCTTTTCCTATTACGGGATGCGCGCACTGCTGATCTTCTACCTGACCAAGCACTGGTTGTTTGACGATAGTCAGGCGGGTGTGATCTACGGCGCCTACACTGCGCTAGTGTATATCACTCCGGTGCTGGGCGGTTATCTGGCGGACAAGTATCTTGGTCAGCGCAAGGCGGTGACATTCGGCGCAATTCTGCTGACTTTCGGCCATTTTCTCATGGGGTTTGAAGGCAGTGGCGGACAGGATGCTGCCAGCCTCAATATCTTCTGGCTGGCGCTGGCCTTCATCATCGTCGGTTCCGGCTTCCTCAAGGCCAACATTTCGGTGATCGTCGGGCAACTGTACCCGCGCACCGACGTGCGCCGCGATGGCGCCTATACGATCTTCTACATGGGGATTAACCTGGGCGCTGCACTGGGATCGCTGCTGTGCGGATATCTGGGTGAGACCTATGGCTGGGCCTACGGCTTTGGCGCGGCCGGTTTCGGCATGTTGCTTGGCCTGATTGTATTCACGATTTTCAAACCGCTCCTGTTGGGGCGCGGCGAACCGAGCGATCCGGCAAAGCTTGCCGGGCCGGTGATGGGCATCAAGCTTGAATGGCTGCTTTACGCAGTTGGCCTTGTCGCGGTGGTTACTTGCTGGTGGCTGGTTCAGAATCAGGCCGTGGTCGGCACCTTGCTCGGCGTTGGTGGCACGATCCTGATCCTATATGTGCTGGGCGAGGCGACCTTTCGCTTCGTGCACGGGTCATACGCTGCCTCACCAACACTGCCGCTCGCGATTTTCGGGCTGGGCGGACTGCTGGCGATTGTCGCCTTCATCGGGATGTTCCTTGGTGGCATTTCCGAAAACGGCGCACTGAATCTGACGCTGGCTGGTTTCGGGGTGTCGCTGCTCGTGGTCATTTGGCAGTCAGTCATCAACCGCAATCAGGACCGTGACCGCATTTTCGCCGCCATGTTCCTCATCCTCGGTTCGATCCTGTTCTGGGCCTTGTTTGAACAGGCCGGGTCATCGCTCAACCTCTTCACCGACCGCCATGTTGATCGTTCGATGCTGGGTTTTGACGTGCCGGCTTCAATGTTCCAGTCGATCAACGCGATCTATATCGTGCTGCTTGCGCCATTCTTCGCGTGGTTGTGGACGGCGCTTGGCCGCCGCGGTCTCGAGCCTTCAACCCCGGCCAAGTTCGGCTTGGCCCTGATGCAGCTTGGTGCTGGTTTCCTGGTGCTGGTGGCGGGCGCTGCGACCGGTAACATGACCCCGGTCATCTTCATCTTCCTGATCTATCTGCTGCATACGACCGGCGAACTTTGCCTGTCGCCGGTGGGTCTGTCAGCCATGAACCGCCTTGCCCCTGCCCATATGGCGTCGCTGATCATGGGGACGTGGTTCTTCGCCTCGGCCACCGGCAATTTTGTCGCGGGCCTGATCGCTGCTGCAACCGGTTCCGAAGCAGCGTCGGGCGAGGGTGCCGGAAAGCAGATCGTGCTGGACGTCTATAACCAGATCGGCTGGGTGGCGATTGCCGTCGGCGTGGGTGTGCTGGTGGTCAGCCCGCTGATCAAAAAGCTGATGCATCTCGACACGCTCAAGGATGATGACCTTGCCGGCGATGCCGAACTGGGCGAAGCGGCCGCAGCCGGTATCCACCCCGCTACGCGTCCGGCTGAATAGGCTTAGGTTTCGCACGAAAACTCGTCCAACGGCATGGACAACCTTTCGTTTCCTCGGCACACGTCGTGCCGGGGAAATGGAAGGGTTTTCGATGATCTCAAGACAAAATCTGCGTGCGCGCATCGGCGTATTTGCGACACTTGCCAGCGCGCTTGCGCTCAGTGCCTGCGCCACCACTGGCGCGGCCGGCGATACTGCCAGCGCTTCGGACGCCAAGGACGCCAAGAAATTCGCCGCAAAGGTGGAATCCGACGGCGTATTCCCCTCGACCTATAAGCCCTATCCCAACATCGCCACGGCGATCCGCGGCGCGACCGTCTATGATGGCAAGGGCGGAAAGATTGAAAACGGCGTGGTGTTCATGAGCGGGGGCAAGATCACCTCGGTCGGCGGGCCGGACACCCCGATCCCGGCGGACATCGCGGTGTTCGATGGCACCGGCAAGTTCGTCACCCCCGGCATCATCGACATCCACTCGCACCTTGGCGATTACCCATCGCCCAGCGTGGACGCGCATTCGGACGGGAACGAAGCGACCAGCCCGACCACACCCGAAGTCTGGGCCGAACATTCGGTCTGGCCGCAAGACCCCGGCTTTACCCGCGCGCTTGCCAATGGCGGGATTACAAGCCTGCAAATCCTGCCCGGTTCGGCCAACCTGATGGGCGGGCGTTCGGTCACGCTGAAAAACGTGTCTGCGCGCACGGTGCAGGGGATGAAGTTCCCCGGCGCGCCTTACGGCCTGAAGATGGCCTGCGGGGAAAATCCCAAGCGCGTCTATGGCGGACGCGGTCGGACGCCTTCGACCCGGATGGGCAATTTCGCGGTCAACCGCGACACCTGGCTCGATGCGATCGATTACGCCAATGACCCCAAGGCCAAACGCGATCTCGGCAAGGAAACGCTGGTCGGTGTGCTCAAGGGCGATATCCTCGTCCACAACCACTGCTACCGCGCCGATGAAATGGCGCTGGTGATGGATATGGCCAAGGAAATGGGCTACAAAGTCAGCGCCTTCCACCACGCGGTTGAAGCTTACAAGATCGGCGATCTGCTGCGCGAAAATGACGTGTGCAGCGCGATCTGGGCCGATTGGTATGGCTTCAAGATGGAAAGCTATGACGGCATCATGGAAAACGCGGCGTTCCTGCAACGCGAAGGCGCTTGCGTGGTAATCCATTCGGACGACAAGAATGATATCCAGCGATTAAATCAGGAAGCGGCCAAGGCGCAGGCTGCTGGCCACCGGGTCGGGATCGAGATTTCCGATGCGACTGCGATCCAGTGGATCACCTATAACGCCGCCAAAGCCATGGGGATTGCCGACATGACCGGCAGCCTCGAAGTGGGCAAGATGGCCGATGTGGTGCTGTGGAACGGCGATCCGCTGAGCGTTTATTCACGACCCGAAAAGGTATGGATCGACGGGGCGCTGATGTTCGATGCCGCGAACCCCAAGCTGCGGCCCGTCAGCGATTTTGAACTGGGCCAGCCCGGCGAAGGAGATGTGAAATGAAGCGGATTGCGAGCTGCGGCCTCGGTGCCATCGCCCTTTGCGCTGCCCTCATCGCCCCTGCGATGGCGCAGGATGTGACGATCACCAATGCCCGGCTGGTGCTTGGCGATGGCGGTGCGCCGATCGAAGGCGGCACCGTGGTCGTGCGCGGCGGCAGCGTGGTCTATGCCGGGCCTGCCAGCGGCGCGCCCGCAGGCGGCACGAGCATCGACGCAGGCGGCGCATGGGTCACCCCCGGCCTGTTCGCAACGGTCACGTCGCTTGGCCTGGCGGATGTTTCGGCGGTGAGCGAATCGAACGATATTTCCGCGCGCGGCACCCCGTTCAGTGCAGCATTGGATGCTTCCACCGCGATCAATCCGGCTTCGCAGCATATCCTGGTCCACCGCGCCGCCGGGATCACCCGCGCGGCCACGACCACGATGCCTTCAGGTTCGATCTTTGCCGGACAGGGCGCGATCATCGATCTCGATGGCGATGCCAATCCGGTGATGCAGGCGCGCGCGTTCCAGATGATCAATCTGGGCGAAGGCGGCGCGCAGCGTGCAGGAGGCAGCCGGGTTGCGGCCTATGCCTTGCTCAGCGCCGCGTTGCGCGAAGCGCAGGCGCTGGCCGGCAAGTCAGGGATTCCGCAGACTACTGAAATCACCAAGGATGATGACGTGCTGCTGACCCGCTTCGATGCCGAAGCGCTGGTGCCGGTGGTGACCGGGCAGCAGAAACTTTATGTCGCGGTGGAACGGGCGGCGGATATCCGCGCCGTGCTGGGGCTGAAATCGCAATACCCACGACTTGATATGGTGCTGGTTGGCGCGAACGAAGGCTGGCTGGTGGCCGATGCCATCGCCGCAGCGGGCGTGCCGGTGATCGCCGATGGGCTGACCGACCTACCCGAATCGTTTGAACAACTGGGTGCCACTCAAAGCAATGCCGGGCGGCTGGCGCGCGCCGGAGTGAAGGTGGCGATCAATGCATCAACCATGCAGGACCCGCGCCGTTTGCAGCAGGTGGCGGGCAATCTGGTCGCGCTGACCCGGATGCCGGGCGCGACGGGCATGGACTGGGGCACGGCCTTTGCCGCGATCAGCTCCGTCCCCGCTGAAATCAGCGGCATGGGCGGCAAGGCAGGTGTGCTGAAAGCGGGCGCGCTGGGCGATGTGGTGATGTGGGATGGCGATCCGCTCGAAGTCGGCTCTGTGCCGACGCGGGTGTTCATCGGCGGGGTGGAACAAAACCTTGAAAACCACCAGACCGGCTTGCGCGATCGGTACCGCGACCTTGATGAAAGCGCGCGGCCCAAGGCTTACGACTGGTAGGCGAGACCTAACGGAGGATGCACGCATGGACGGATCACTTGTTGCACTGATCGCAGGCAATATCGCCTTTGTCGGCACGCATTTTGCGATGTCGCATCCGTTGCGCAGCTCCTTGGTCAAGGCGCTGGGCACCGGCGGCTTTCAGATCGTCTATTCGCTGGTCAGCTTTGCGACGCTGGCGTGGGTGTATATCGCGTTCAAGGCCGCGCCGCCCGCTGATCTGCCGCGTTCGGGCGAGATCGGGTGGATCATTGCCACGCTGCTGACCCTGCCCGCGATGATTCTGCTGGCGGGTTCGTTGATCGGCAACCCTGCACTGCCGACCCCGATGGCGCAAACGCAAGCGCGGGCTGAACCTCGGGGAGTGTTCATCGTCACCCGTCATCCGATGATGTGGGGCATCGGGTTGTGGGCGGCTTCGCACATCATTCTGTTCTGGAGCACCCGCACGCTGATCACCGCACTGGCGATGGGTGTGCTCGCACTGGTCGGCGCGCATTTGCAGGACGCCAAGAAACGGGCGCTGATGGGTGATGCCTGGGCGACGTGGGAAGGCAAGACCAGTTACTGGCCGCGCTGGGGCAAGTTTTTGTCTGTCGGCGCAGTGCCGCTGGTCGGGGGCGTCGTGTTGTGGCTGATCGCCAGCTGGCTGCATTTTTTCGTGGCAGGCATCCCGGCGGGGCTGTGGCGCCTGATCACTCTCCCTTAAACACCGCGCTGCGTTTTTCGATCAATGCGGCGACCCCTTCGGCATGATCCGCGGTGGTGTGCATCATTGCCTGGGTATTGGCGGCCATTTCCAGCGCGCTGTCGTAGCTGATCTGCTGGCTCTGGCGCAGCAGGTTCTTGGTGTGGCGCAGCGCGTGCGGGGGCAGCGCGGCGATTTTGGTGGCGAGCGCGCGGGCTTCATCCATCAGCGCATCGGCCGCGACCACCCGGCTCACCAGCCCCCAATCCTTCGCCGTCGCGGCGTTGATCACATCGCCGGTGTAGAACAGTTCCGCCGCGCGGCTCATCCCTATCACGCGCGGCAGGATCCAGGTGCCGCCATCGCCGGGGATAATCCCGAGCTTGAGGAAGGTCACCCCGAACTTCGCGCTCTCCGAAGCAATGCGGATATCGGCGAGGCAGGCGACATCGCAGCCCAGCCCGATCGCTGCGCCATTGACCGCCGCGATCACCGGAACGCGGATGCCATACAGCGCGCGCAGCATCAGGTGGATATTGTCGCGGTAGCCGTCCGAGATCGCGGGTGCGGTGCCGCCAAACGTGCCCGCCTTGTTCTGCATCGCCTTGATATCGCCGCCCGCGCTGAACGCCCGGCCCGCACCGGTCAGGATCACCACCCGGCATTCCATATCGCGGTTGATCGCATTGACGGCCGCCACAAACGCATCCCCATCCCCCGGCGCACCTAGCGGGTTCATCGTTTCCGCCCGGTTCAATGTGAGGATGGTGACGGGGCCTTCGCGGGTGATCTGGATCAGCGACATGGAAACCTTGCACAAATGCGACAGACGGTTAAGCGGAGGTATAGCGGGGGTGGGTAAAGAGCAACATATGTCATGATGCCCATCGCCTATGCGCAAAGGGAATGCGGGGAGTTACAATGCCGGGCCTTTTGCTGATTTCCACATCACCGGCGTTGCTGGGTGCCGCACTGTCAGCGACCGGGCCGGTGCCCGCGTCGCCGCCTCAGGCATACCTGCCCGTGACCCCGATCGTGTGGAGTCTGGCAGCGGTGCAGGATAACACCCCGCCTGCCGATGCTGACCCCGCCACGGTGCCGGGCGAGGAACAGGATGATGATGGGGAGGGCAATGAAATCATCATCGAAGGCACCTACGGCCCGCCCGCAGGCGACCCCGTCGAACAGTTCAACGCTGAAAGCTATCGCATCAGCCAGGCGGTCGATCAGGCGCTGGTCGAACCGCTCGCCTATGCCTATCGCGACGGGCTGCCGGAGCCGATCCGCGATGGGTTGGGCAATGTGGTGCACAATCTTGCGGAGCCGAGCAATGCGCTCAACTTCCTGTTGCAGGGCAAGATTGGCAAGACGTTCGAAACTTTGGGCCGGTTGGCGATCAATTCGACGTTGGGGCTGGGCGGATTGATTGATGTCGCGGGCAAGCCCGGAATCGGTCTGCCCTATCGCCGCAATGGTTTTGCCAACACCTTTGGTTATTACGGGGGCGGATCGGGGCCGTATCTCTATCTGCCGGTAACCGGCGCGACGACGGCGCGTGATTTTATCGGTGGCTTGCTGGATCAGGCGCTGCTGCCCTATGCGGTCGGCAAGCCGTTCGATAAAATCGAATTTGCCGCGACCTATTTTGTGGTCAACGGGCTGGATTCGCGGCTTGAATTTGATGCCGAGCTGGCGGAAATCCGCGAATCCGACGATCCCTACGGGATGCGGCGCGACACCTATCTTGAGCGGCGGCGGCGCGAGATCGCTGCGTTGAAGGGCGAAGTGATCGAGGAACCGAAGGCCCAAGAGGCTGCGCCTGCACCAGCGCCAGCGACAATCGACGATCTGCCGCCTGAGACGGCATTGTCGCTATCTGAACGTTTGCAACTGACCGCTGGCACAGTGCCAGGCGGGCGATAAAGCCCCGCCGGGCAGGCGATCAGGCGCGCGCGCCCTCGGCATTTTCCGCCCCTATCCCCGTAAAATTGTGCTTCAGCGCCTTAAGCACGGTTTCGACGATCTGCGGCGCGTTGAGACCGGCTGCGTCATATTGCTTCATCGGGTCATCGTGATCGATGAAGCTATCGGGCAGGCGCAAGGTGCGCACTTTCAGGCCGTTATCGGTCAGGCCTTCGTCGCTGGCGAATGTGAGCACATGCGCGCCCAATCCGCCGATTGATCCTTCTTCGACCGTCACCACCACTTCATGCGTGCGCATCAACCGGGCAATCAGGTCTTCGTCCAAGGGCTTGGCAAAACGCATATCGGCCACCGTGGTGGACAGACCCTTGGCCTCCAGCACGTCGGCAGCTTTCAGCGCCTCGGCCAGCCGCGCGCCGAGTGAAAGGATCGCGACCTTGGTGCCCCCAAGCTTATTGGCACGCACCACGCGCCCCTTGCCGATTTCGAGCTTCACCGGAACCTCGGGTAGCGGCACCCCGGTGCCATTGCCGCGCGGGTAACGAAAAGCGATCGGGCCATCGTCATATTCGGCGGCAGTGTAGGTCATGTGGACCAGTTCCGCTTCGTCGGCAGCGGCCATCACCACCATGTTGGGCAGGGTGGCGAGATAGGTCACGTCAAAACTGCCCGCGTGGGTCGCCCCGTCCGCGCCGACCAGACCCGCGCGGTCAATCGCAAAGCGCACCGGCAGGTTCTGGATGCACACATCATGCACCACCTGATCATAGGCGCGCTGGAGGAAGGTGGAGTAAATCGCCGCGAAGGGCCGCATACCTTCAGCCGCAAGACCTGCCGCAAATGTTACCGCGTGCTGTTCGGCAATGCCCACATCAAACGTGCGGGTGGGATGCGCCTTGGCAAACTTGTCCACCCCGGTGCCCGAAGGCATGGCGGCGGTGATCGCGCAGATGCGGCTGTCGGTTTCGGCGAGTTTCGCCAGCGTCAGGCCGAACACGTCCTGATAGGCAGGCGCGCCGGGCGTGCTCTTGCTCTTTTCGCCGGTGATGACGTTGAACTTGGGAACGCCATGATACTTGTCGGCGCTGTTTTCGGCAGGCGCGTAGCCTTTGCCTTTTTCGGTGACGACATGAATCAGCACCGGGCCTTCGGATGTGTCGCGCACGTTCTCCAGCACGGGGAGCAGGTGATCGAGGTTGTGCCCGTCAATCGGGCCGACGTAATAGAAGCCCAATTCTTCGAACAGCGTACCCCCGGTCACCAGACCTCGGGTAAATTCTTCCGCCTTGCCGATGGTATCGTGCATCCGGCGGCTCATCTTCTGGATCACGCGCGACGCCAGACTGCGGAGGCCGAGATATTCGGATGATGACACCATCCGCGCAAGGTAGGCCGAAAGCCCGCCCACCGGCGGCGCAATCGACATGTCATTATCGTTGAGGATCACCACCAGCCGGCTCCCGGCCTGAGCGGCGTTGTTCATTGCCTCATAGGCCATCCCCGCGCTCATCGATCCATCGCCGATCACCGCGATGCCGCGCCCCGGCTGACCTTTCAGCTTGTTGGCGATGGCAAACCCCAGCGCCGCGGAAATCGAGGTAGAGGAATGCGCCGCGCCAAAGGGGTCGTATTCGCTCTCGCTGCGCTTGGTAAAACCGCTCAGCCCGCCGCCTTGCCGCAGCGTGCGGATACGGTCACGCCGCCCGGTGATGATCTTGTGCGGGTAGCATTGGTGGCCCACGTCCCACACCAGCTTGTCCTGCGGCGTGTTGAACACATAATGGATCGCCACGGTCAGTTCGACCACGCCCAGTCCCGACCCCAGATGTCCGCCCGACGTGCTGACCGCATCGATCATTTCGCTGCGCAATTCATCGGCCAGTTGGCGAAGCTGTTCAGGCCTCAGGCGACGCAGATCGTCGGGGGTGTTTACCAGATCCAGCAGTGGGGTGTTTGGGGGTGTGTGCGGCAGTTGAGTCATGATCCAAGGCCTTACACTTCGAATAGGGGCCTGTCGATTGAAGGCTTGATCGAGGTCAAGTCGTGCCGGTCACACGCAGGCTTTGCACAGCCCGCGAATTTCCAGCACTGCGCGTTGCGCCGTGAACTGGCGCGCGGCGGCTATGGCGCGCACGGCGCGGCTGACATCCTCGTCATCGACATGCGCGGCCTCTCCGCATTTGTCGCACACCAGAAAGATGCAATCATGTGCGCAGCCAGGGTGAGTATTGGCGAGGTAGGCATTGGCGCTTTCCACCCGCATCGCGAGGTTGTTCGCAACGAACACGTCAAGAATGCGATAGACGCTGTTGGGTGCCACCCGCTTGCCGCGCGCTGCCGAAAGATTGTCGGCAATGTCGTAGGCTGAGACCGGCCGTTCGTGCCGGGCGAGTTCGGCAAACACTGCCTCGCGCATCGAAGTCCATTGTTCACCCGCCGCCATCAGCGCGCGTCCGGCCTCCGCGATCAGGTCGTGGCCACGGTGTTCATGGTGCGAATGGCTGACTGCATGCTGTCCCATAGGTCGGGATATAGGCGATGCAGGCGCCTTTAGCCAAGCGGTTCGGGCGATCAACAGGTGTTGTGGCGAAAGCCTGCCCGAAAGCGCTTTAGAGTCCCACTTCTGGGAGGAACCCCTCCGACTTCAGTCGGATACTGGCTTCAGCCACAGACTCGGTGTGTAGCCTGTAATACCAAGTCCCATTGATTAGAACCCATGCGCCCATTGGCGCAGGCCGATGGACATGATGCGCCACGGCTGATCGACGAGTTTGTTCCAGGC
>PHEL01000223.1 GCA_002842925.1 Alphaproteobacteria bacterium HGW-Alphaproteobacteria-14 | reverse complement strand
ACGGTTTCGCCGCTGGCGAGCCTGGGAAGCCATTTGGCCTTCTGCTCGTCGCTTCCGCCGAGCAGGATTGCGCTCGCCGCGATGGTTGTGGCCACCAGCGGACTTGCGGTGAGCGTTTTGCCGAGTTCCTCGACCACGAGGCCGGCCGACAAGAAACCGAAATCTGATCCACCATGGGCCTCGGGAATGATGATCCCGGCCCAGCCCATTTCGGCCATCGCGGCATAGGCGTCAGCGTTGTAGGCCTGCGGTTGGCCTGCTGCGCGGACTTTGCGGAACTCCGCCACCGGGCTTTCCTTAGTCGCCCAGTCGCGCGCCATGTTGCGCAGCATTTCCTGTTCTTCGCTGAGAACTGCCATTGTCCTTGCTCCGTCGCTTACTGGTGGTCGAGCATGCCAAGCACCCGCTTGGCAATGATGTTGTTCTGGACTTCGGTCGAACCGCCATAGATCGTCGCTGCCTTGCCGAAGAGCCAGCCGCGCACATCCTCAAGTTCGGCATCGCCAAACTCGTCGCCTTCCCAGCCGAGGCCCTGAAAGCCACGGATTTCGATCAGTAACTCGCTGCGGTCCTGGGCCAACTTGGTGCCGACCTTTTTCAGAACCGAACTGATCTCCGAAACGCCGCCTTGCGCTTTGCTTTCCTCGACCGCACGACGCGCGGTGAGCAGGAAGCTGTTCCAGCGGATCTCAAGATCGGCGATCTTGTCGCGCAGGACCTTGTTGACGAGCGCGCCATCACCGCCGGTTTCGCAGTATTTCTTGGCGATATCGCCAAGGCTCTGGCCCATCATGCCGGCGAGGCGCCCTCCGCCCGAAATGTTCGTGCGCTCGTGCTGAAGCAGGCGCTTCCCGATGGTCCAGCCCTGACCTTCTTTGCCCACGAGATTTTCCTTCGGCACCTTCACATCGGTGAAGAAGGTCTCGCAGAACGGGCTGGTTCCGCTGATCATTGTGATCGGGCGGACTTCAACGCCTGGTGCGTCCATGTCGATCAGCATGAAGCTGATACCTTTGTGTTTGTCTGACCGGTCGGTGCGGACGATGGCAAAGCACTTGTCAGCCCACTGGCCACCGCTGGTCCAGGTCTTCTGGCCGTTAACGAGGTAGTGATCGCCTTTGTCGACAGCGAAGGTCTGCAGGTTTGCGAGGTCTGATCCGGCATTCGGTTCCGAGTAGCCCTGGCACCAGCGAATTTCGCCACGGCAGATTGGCGGGATATGCTCCAGCTTCTGCCTTTCGTCGCCGTATTCGAGCAGGGTCGGGCCGAACATCATCACACCCATTCCGCCGATCGGATTGTAGGCGCCGACCTTGGCGAACTCATGCTCGATGAT
>PHEL01000072.1 GCA_002842925.1 Alphaproteobacteria bacterium HGW-Alphaproteobacteria-14 | reverse complement strand
TTTGCGGCTGGCGCTGTCGATCCCATAAGCTCCGCCGCCGAAATAGACCTTGTTGAGATAGAGTTCGAGAATCTGCTGTTTGGAGAATTTCCATTCGAGTGCCATCGCCAGCACCGCTTCACGCGCCTTGCGGTCAAATGATCGGTTGTTGTTGAGGAACAGGTTGCGCGCCAGCTGCTGCGAGATTGTCGAGGTGCCGCCAATCCGGTCATCCCCGGTCAGCCCTTCGATAATCGCGCCGCTCAGGCGCACCGGGTCAACCCCGAGATGTGAATGAAACCGCTTGTCCTCGACCGCGATCATCGCATTGGTCATGTTTTCAGGGATCTCGTCGTAATCGAGCCATTCGCCAAAGCTTGGCCCAAGTTCGACCAGTTCGCGCCCGTCGCGCGCCCGCACGACAATGGTCTGACCCGGCTGGGTTGCCCTGAGCGCGGCATAGCTCGGCAGCGATTGCGCCGCGAACCCGACCGCAAAGGCGAGGAACACTAGCCCCAGCAGCGCCAGCGCGCCGCCCCACATCATCCCGCGTGTAAGCCAACGGCGCAGGCGCGAAGGCGTCGCATTGTCCGGCCTGCGTGCTGCCGTGGGCGCCGACCGCTGCTGCGCCGCCCGGCGCTTCCCGCGCGCGCGCCTGTCCTGCAATCGCTCACCCCTTTTTGACATGGCCTGTGCCCATTTGATGCCCGCCGGTCAGCGGCGGAAACGCGCCCCTTGCATAGGCAAGTTGTAACCGGGGGTGAACCCGCACGCCTTCAACTCTCCCCCGATGCGACCGCGCCTCAGTCCTCTGCCGGGGTAAAAATCAGCGCGGCGGAGTTGATGCAATACCGTAGCCCCCCCTGTTCGGGCGGGCCATCGGGAAAGACATGGCCCAGATGCCCGCCACACTTGCCGCAGCGCACTTCTGTGCGGATCATGCCGTAGGCGGTGTCGCGGTGTTCCTCAATTACTTCGGCATCGGCGGGCTGAGTAAATGCGGGCCAGCCGCAGCCGGAATTGTATTTGGCGGTGCTGTAGAACAGCTGCGTGCCGCACGCGGCGCAATGATATTCGCCATCGTCGTAAACCTTGTCATATTCGCCGGTAAAGGCGCGTTCGGTGCCCGCTTCGCGCAGCACATGATACTGCACCGGCGAAAGGCGTTCGCGCCATTCTGCGTCGGTCAGACTGCGGGGATCGGAATTGTTCATATTCAGTCCTCTCTGTCAGGCGCTATATCAGTTCATCGCCGATGAACCGCAAGGCCGAGAGGCCGTCCGCAGCCGCGCTGGCAAAGCCAGCATGAGCGAGGATATCGCACACCGGATGACGTGCGAAAACAAAATCAACCATCCACCAGCGCATAATGCGGTGGCGGTTTGATCGCGTCCATCCGCTCGGTCAGCAACGGGCGGAAGCTCGGGCGGCTTTTGAAGACCGCATACCAGCCGCGCGATTGTTCGTGGCCAGTCCAGTCGATCCCGCCAAGGTAATCCGCGACCGAAATCTGCGCAGCAGCAGCCAAATCCGCGAGGCTCATGGTCGAGCCAGCTACCCACGGGCGGTTGTCGATCAGCCAGTCGAGGTAATCCAGATGGCCGTGGGCCAACTTCATCGCATTGCGCAATGCACCGCTATCGGGCGGCTGGCGCAAGATGCGTTTGCGCATCCGTTCTGACATCAGCGGGGCGGTGACATCGGCATAGAAATTCTCGTCAAACAGCGCCACCAAGCGGCGGATTTCGGCGCGCTGTGCGGCAGAGCCGTTGATCATCGGGCTGCGTTCGACCACTTCTTCGAAATATTCGGCAATCGCCCGACTGTCGGGGATGATGATGTTCTTGTCCTGATTGACGATCACCGGCGTGCGTCCGGCCGGGTTGAGGTTGAAGAACATGTCCGATGCCGCCCAGGGATCTTCGCGCACCAGATCATAGGCGACGTTCTTTTCGCTCAGCAGCAGACGGATCTTGCGGCTGAAAGGGCATAGCGGGAATTGATGAAGGAGCCACATGGTGCCGCATCCCATGCCGTAATTTTTAACGCAAATCCATGCCCTGCGCCCGGTATCGGGGGAGTAATCAGACGCCCGAAGCTTCCAACATCAACAGGCAGGACGGCATCAGCCTATCGGTCTCACCGCTATCGCGCAGCGCCTTGGCCTCGAACCCGGCAAGCCAGGCTATTCCGTCACGATCAAGCCCGGTCTGATCCATCAGTTGCGCCATTGCGCGCACGAAGAATTCGCGTCCGCGAGTCGCCAGGTCAGGCCACTGGCCCGCGGCCGGATCGCCAATTGCCTGCCGTTGGGAAACCACCGCAAAAGCTGCGGCGCAGCGCAGTAGCGCGCGGTTTTCCTGAGAAAGGGCGGGGGTTTGGGTGGGCGCGGCCTGCAGCATGAGCGCAGCGGCGAGAAGCGAAGTGAGCATAGGCCTCCCTATGCACCGCGATATGAACCTGACGCTACCGAAATCCGCATTGCCGCAAGCGTAAATCCGTCCTAATCCGCCACTTGTCTTATGAGAGGAGACTCTGAAATATGTTCAGTCACATAATGGTTGGCACCAATGATTTCGACCGTGCCAAGGCGTTTTACGATGCCGTGCTGGCCACGCTCGGCGCAGGGCCGGGAATGATCAACGTCGCCGCTACCGGGCACAAACGCGCCTTCTGGATGCACAATGGCGGGATGTTCTCGATCAGCCAGCCGATCAACGATGCCCCGGCCTGCGTTGCCAACGGATCAACCATCGGCTTTGCCTGCGACAGTCTGGAACAGGTCAAGGCGTTCCACGATGCGGCGGTGGCAGCAGGTGGCACGTCGGTCGAAGACCCGCCGGGGCCGCGCGTCGGTGCCATGGGAACGCTGAACCTCGGCTACGTGCTCGATCTTGATGGGCATAAGCTGTGTATGTTGCACCGCGCGGGGTGATCTTACCTGCTTAATTCGAACACCGCGAATTCGGCGCGCCAGTTCGCTGCTGGCGCGCCGATTTGCTGTTCATTGGCGAAGAACCACGCGCGCTCTATCGTCGCGCCTTTGATCCGGGCCAGATCGCGGAAATCCTCAACCGTCACATGGTGGATGTTCTGTGTTTCATACCAGCTCACCGGCAGCGCGCGCGTCACCGGCATCCGCCCGCCAAACAATAACGCGGTGCGGGTGCGCCAGTGGGCGAAATTCGGGAACGAGACAAACGCCCGCCGCCCGACCCGCAGCAGCTCATCGAGGATCAGGTCAGGCCGGGTTGCGGTCTGCAGCGTCTGGCTAAGGATTGCGTAATCAAACGCCTTGTCGGGATATTCGGCCAGATCGACATTGGCATCGCCCTGCACCACCGAAAGCCCGCGCGCAACGCAGCGCTCAACCAGCGCGCCGTCGAGTTCCATCCCGCGCGCATCGCAGCCGCTGACGCTTTGGAGTTCCGCCATCAACGCGCCGTCGCCGCAGCCGATATCGAGCACCCGGCTGCCCGGCGCGACATGGGCGGCGATAGCGGCAAGGTCGGGGCGGAGTGGGAAAACAGAGTGGCTCACTCGATAAACCCCTTCACAACTCGGTCGAGCTGTTCGTGTTCGAGCAGGAAACTGTCATGCCCATGGGCTGCGCAAAGTTCGACAAAGCTGACCTTCGCGCCCGCGGCATTGAGCGCATGGACGATGTGGCGGCTTTCGGCGGTGGGATAGAGCCAGTCGGTATCGAAACTGATCAGACAGAAGCGCGCCTGCGTCCCCGCAAAGGCATTGGCGAGCTTGCCCCCATGTTCCTCGGCCAGATCGAAATAGTCCATCGCGCGGGTGATGTAGAGATAGGAATTGGCATCGAACCGACGGGTAAACCCGCTGCCCTGATAGCGCAGATAGCTTTCCACCTGAAATTCGGCATCAAAGCCAAAACCCTTGGCCTCACGATCCTGCATCCTCCGCCCGAACTTCTCAGTCAGCCCGGCTTCCGACAGGTAGGTGATGTGCGCCGCCATGCGGGCCACGGCGAGGCCGTTGTCGGGCTTCGCCTCAGTGGCGTAATAATCGCCTTCATTCCATGCCGGATCGGCCATGATCGCCTGCCGTCCGACTTCGTGAAACGCGATATTCTGCGCGGAATGGCGCGCGGTGGAGGCGATCACCAGCACCCGCGCGGCGCGCTCCGGCCAGTTGGCGGCGAGGCTCAAAGCCTGCATCCCGCCCATCGAACCGCCAACCACGGCGTGCAAGCGTTCGATCCCCAACCCGTCAAGCAGCGCCACCAGAGCGCGCACCATGTCGCGGACGGTGATGACGGGAAAGCGCATCGCATAGGGCTGGCCATCGGGCGCAAAACTGGCAGGGCCGCTCGACCCCATGCAGCTGCCGATCACGTTGGCGCAGATCACGAAATGCCGGTCGGTGTCGATCGGCTTGCCGGGGCCGACCATTCGTTCCCACCACCCCGGCTTGCCGGTGATCGGGTGCGGGCTGGCAAGATATTGATCCCCGGTCAGCGCATGGCACACCAGCACCGCGTTCGATGCGTCGGGGGCAAGCGTGCCATAGGTCTGATAGGCGATCTGCGCGCCCTCTATCGCCTGCCCGCTATCAAGCGGCAAGGAGTGGGGGATGGCATAGACCGTGGAAGCAGGTGCGGTGTTCATTTGGCTGTGCGAATTGGGCGAGCGCCCAGCCTGTGTCAATCGCCGCAGCGAGCCTTGCCGTTTTCGCGCTGTATTCAGGGTCGCAAAATGGGTATCGCGCCTTCCCATGTCCAAGCGCCCAGCAAAACCTCAGCCCAAACCCTGGATCGCCCAGATCCACGCCTATCAACCAGGCGCATCGCAATCGGCCAGCGGCACGCCGCTGGTCAAGCTGTCGGCCAATGAAAACCCGCTTGGCTCCAGCCCGGCGGCCTTGGAGGCACTTTCGACGCCGCATATCGCTGCCGACTACCCTGATCCCGATGCCCGCGCGCTACGCGAAACCATCGCGGCGCTGCACGGTCTTGATCCAGACCGGATCGTATGCGGCGCGGGTTCGGGTGAGGTGATCCAGTGCGCGGTGCAGGCGGTGGCCGGGCCGGGGGATGAGGTGGTGTTTTCGCGCTATTCCTTCTCGCTCTACCCGCTGCTCGCGCATCGGGTCGGCGCGGTTCCTGTGTTTGCGGATGATGCAGCCTATGCCGCGTCGGTCGACAACCTGATCGCCGCCGTCACGCCGAACACGAAAATCGTGCTGCTCGACAATCCCAACAACCCGGTCGGCAGCTTCCTGCCGCCTGCCGAAGTCGCACGGCTGCACGCGGGTCTGCCGCCGCACGTGCTGCTGGTGGTGGACGAGGCTTACGCCGAATATGTCGATCCCGCGTATCAGCGTGCCGCATTTGATCTGGCGGCGACGCATGACAACGTGCTGGTCACACGGACATTTTCCAAAGCTTATGGCCTTGCATCAGAACGGGTGGGCTGGGCGACCGGCGCGCCGAAACTTATCGACCTGATCAACCGGCTGCGCGGGGCGTTCAATGTCTCTACCAGCGGGCAAAAGGCAGCGATTGCGGCGCTGGGCGATCAGGATTTCGTCGCCGCCAGCAGCGCCCACAACGCAGCGGAACGTGCGCGGTTTTGCGATGCCATTGCCGCGCTCGGCAACCACGGCCTGTCCGCCTCCCCCAGCGAAGCCAATTTCGTGCTGGTGCATTTCGACGGTTACGTGACCGCCCCCACCGCGCTCACGGCGCTGGCCGACGCGGGCTATGCGGTGCGGCATTTGCCTGGACAGGGCCTGCCGGACGCGCTGCGCATTACCATCGGCACAGCGGACGATATGGCTGGCGTGATCGCAGCCTTGCGCACCCTGTGCGGAGAACCGGCATGATGATCAATCGCGTCGCGATCATCGGGCTGGGCCTGCTCGGCGGTTCGATCGGGCTCGCCGTGCAGGCGCGCGGGCTGGCGATTGCCACAACCGGCTGGGATCGCGACCCGCAGGTGCGCGCCAAGGCGGCAGAGCGCGGGCTGGTGGGCCGGGTATGCGAAACCGCCGCTGAGGCCGTCGCCAACGCCGATCTGGTAATCCTGTGCGTGCCCGTTGGCGCGATGGGCGATGCGGCGCGCGAACTGGCTCCGGGCCTTTCCCCCCACGCGATCATCAGCGATGTCGGCTCGTCCAAGGAAGCCGTGGCCGAGGCGCTCTCCGCCGCACTGCCCGGCGCGTGTATCATCCCTGCCCACCCGGTCGCAGGCACCGAACAAAGCGGGCCAGACGCTGGCTTTGCCACGCTGTTCGCGGGCCGCTGGTGTATCATCACCCCTCCCTATGGCGTCGAGCCGGCGGCGCTGACAGCGCTCAGCGACTTCTGGACAAAGCTGGGTTCCAAGGTCGAACTGATGGACGCAGCCCACCATGATCTGGTGCTGGCAGTGACCAGCCATATCCCGCACCTGATCGCCTATACGATTGTTGGCACTGCGAGCGATCTGGAGGACGTCACCCAGAGCGAGGTGATCAAATATTCTGCCGGGGGTTTCCGCGATTTCACCCGCATCGCCGCGTCCGATCCGGTGATGTGGCGCGATGTGTTCCTGACCAACAAGGGCGCGGTGCTGGAAATGCTGGGACGGTTCAGCGAGGATCTCACCGCGCTGCAACGCGCGATCCGGTCGGGCGACGGGGACACGCTGTTCGATCTGTTCACCCGCACCCGCGCGATCCGGCGGCAGGTAATCGAACAGGGCCAGGATGATGGGCGGCCCGATTTCGGACGCGGGCACGGGGGCTGATTTTCTTGCCGTCAAACGCCGGGCACGGGCCGTCCGTCCTGCTAGGCTTCACGGCACAAACCACGGCGCGCGGTCGCGCTTGCGGTTGCTACGCGACCAATATCCTTAACTGTTGAGTTGGTTTATCGCCGCGTGAACCCGCGCCTCAACCTCCTCGCGGGGCAGGCCAGCCGGGATCGTTTCGCCGACCTTGTAGGTGATCCGCCCCGGACGCTTCACCACATGGTGATAGGCCCGGCCGCTATCCACCGCGATCGGCACCACCGGCAGGCGCAGCACTTTGTAAAGCCCGGCAAACCCCGCCTGCAATTCTGGCCGCGTGCCTTGCGCCACGCGCGTGCCTTCAGGAAAGATCACCAGCGGGCGGCCCTCGGCGACGCGCTGCTTTGCCAGCGCCAGCATTTCGCGCAGCGTCTTTGCACCCTTGTCGCGCGCCACGGGAATCAGACCATAGGTCAGCGCCGAATAGCCCCAGCCGGGGATGCTGAACAATTCCTGTTTGGCGAACACCGCTGGATCGGTGAACAGGCGCGGGGTATCGATCGCCTCGAAAAAGCTTTCATGCTTCACCGCGACCAGCACCGGCACTTCCGGGATTACTCCATCGAGCACCACCTCGATCCCGAGCACGTTTTCAACGCACCACAAATGCCAACCGCCCCACTTGGCCACCACCGGTCGCAACCAGCGTTTGCGGGCGATGATGGCCACTACCGATGCGCTAACCAAAAACACGCTGCCGCCATAGAACAGCACATAGAACGCCAGGCTGCGCAAGACGGCGATGCAATAGCTCACACGCCCACCAGTCCAGCAACCCGGCTGGCGATCAGCTTGTGATATTCGAGGAACAGCGTGCCGAAATCCGGCTGCGATGGCACCGCGTCGCGGATCACCGTGACATGGGGGGGCAGCGTCCGGTCAAGTTCGCTCGCCGCGCGGCGCATATGCCAGTCGGTCGTCACCAGCCTTAACGAGGTGATCTCGTTCTGCGCCACCCACTTGGCAGTTTCTGCCGCATTGGAACGGGTATCGACCGCCGCAAAGCCAAGCGTGACACAGCATTCCATCTGCTCAGGCTCGACCCCGAACTCGGCTGCGAATTCGCCGGGGCGCACTTCGGGATCTACCCCGCTGACCAGCATTCTGGCGGCCAACCCCTGATCCAGAACCTCTAGCCCGCGCGCGATCCGTCCGGCCCCGCCGGTCGGCACAATCACCGCGTCGGTCTTTACGCCAGCTGCCTTCCCCGGAAGCGTCACCACGAACCACAGGAAGCCGATCACCCAGACCAGAAACACCAAAGAAACGCCGCGCCGGATCATGCCTGCCCCTAGAGCATGTCCCTGAGGGCAAACGCAATGGTGATCCGCGCCGTCAGCAAAGCGATCAGCACTCCGGTAAGCGGAACGGCAGCGATCACCAGCCAATCAGCGAGGCCAAATCCGCCGCCGCTGGTCAAACCGCTATCCAGCGCGGCGAATTGCTGTCCCAGCAGCAACACCGCCGCCACGCCAAGGCCCGCGCCGACCACCGCTCCGAAGGCGGATTCGCGCAGCACGGTGCGCAGGAATACTGCGGAAATCTGACGATCGGTCGCGCCGAGCAGATGAATGATCTCGACCGTGTCGCGAGCGCCAGCAAAGGCATTGCGCGCCGCCAGCCACACCGCCGCTGCGGTCGCCAGCGCCACCAACGCGATCAGCCCCACCGCCAGCCATTGCAGCGCCGACAGCGCGCGATAGACCGGTTGCAGCCAGTCCGATTGTGCATCAACCCGCGCGCCGGGAACCGTTTCTTCAAGCGCCGCCGTGATCCGGGCGACATCATCAGGGGCAGCGCTGCGGGACAATTCGACATCGATTAGCGCCGGGATTGGCACATCGCCGCTCGTCGCCCCTTCGCCCAGCCATGGTTCAAGCAGGGCCACCAATTCTGCCTCGGGCACCAGTCGCACCGCGCGTACCCCGTCCATTGCGGTCAACACCCGCACCGCCTGGGCACCGCGCGCTGCGCGCAATTCGGGATTGGGCTCGATCACCTGCACCGTCACCGCCGCAGACAGATCGGCGCTGGCGCTGGTCGCAAGATTCTTCAGCGCCAGCCCGCCCGCAGCCGCGATCATCACCAGCGCGATCAGGATCGCGATTACCCACGGGATCGGCCCGGCAAAGCGGGTTGCGGGCAGCAGCCGTGCAGCTGCCCGGTTGCGCGCAGGGGTGGCCAAATCGGCAGCGCTATCCGTTTCGGGCGCATCCGACAAAAGCGGCGGCGGCGTGTTCATGCCCCGGCCTCACCCGCGGCGGCGGGGCGAGGGGGATAACGCAGCGCGCCGGTTGGGTCGGACAACTGCCCCTTGTTCAGCCGCATGATCAACGAGTCAGGAACTTTCTTGAGCAGGTGGACATCGTGGGTCGCCACCACCACGGTCGTCCCCACCCGGTTGTTCAAGGCTTCAAACAGGCGCAGCAGTTTCAGCGCCATTTCGGGATCGACATTGCCGGTCGGCTCGTCCGCGATCAGCATCCGCGGGCGCGCGATCACCGCGCGGGCGATGGCAACGCGCTGCTGCTCCCCGCCCGATAGCGTCGCCGGGATCGCATGGGCGCGGTGGGTGAGCCCGACCCAGTCGAGCATCTCCGCAACCGCTTTCATCACCCGGTTTTCATCCGCGCCTGCCAGTCGCAACGGCAAAGCGACATTGTCGAAAGCGGTGAGATGCGGCACCAGCCGGAAATTCTGGAACACCACCCCCAACTGCCGCCGCAGATCGGGCAGGCGTTCGCGCGGCATGGTAATCAAATCCTGCCCAAACATCCGGATCGCCCCGCGCGAAGGGCGCTGCGCGAGGTAAAGCAGTTTCAATAAACTGGTCTTACCAGCCCCGCTCGCGCCGGTCAGGAAATAGAAGCTGCCCGGGTAAAGCGTGAAGGACAGGTTGCTCAGCACTTCGGGATCGGTGCCGTAACGCAGGCCGACATTGTCAAATTTCACGTGTCCGGCATGGCGATCATTCATTGCGCGCACCTATCAGCGCGGCAGGGCCGGGGAAAGTCGAACATCGCAAGCTTATGACAAAGAGTGCCGAAAAATCGCTCACAATGTGGAAAAACCCGCCGAAATCGCCTGTGCGGCGATGCTTGCCCTTGTGCGCGGATGAACGAAGGTTATTGCAATTCAAGAGATGATCATCGCCTGCCCAGCCTGCGGCACCCGCTACGCGGTGCCCGATGCTGCCATCGGCAGCGACGGGCGGACTGTGCGCTG
>PHEL01000071.1 GCA_002842925.1 Alphaproteobacteria bacterium HGW-Alphaproteobacteria-14 | reverse complement strand
CCGCGCCGAACTCGGCTATGCCCCGGCACACAGCTTCGATAACGGCCTGCGCCAGACATTGCGCTGGTATCTCGACCATGAAGGCTGGTGGCGGCCGCTGCTGGCACGCTGAATCTCATCCGGGTGCAGGACAGAACTGGTCCGCCAGCCATGACCCAAGGCACTTATGCCCGGCGGCATTCATATGCAACGCGTCGCGCACCAGCACGGGTTGGGCCGAGGGGCAGGATGCGAAGGCATCGGCTGGATCAAGCACTGCAACCTTCTCCGATCGGCCAACCGCGCGAGCTGCTTCGCGATAAGGGGAAAGCCTGCGGGTGATCGCGGTGCTGCCGCCTGGCGGCGGGGCGAGCACAACGACCTGCGCCCCATGATTGCGCCATCCTGTGATCTGACGGTTCAGTGAGGCCTTGTAATCATCGACCGGAACAGGGGACTTGTCGCCTGTCCACCCGCGCGGCGCGGCATCGTTCGTGCCATAACTGAGGATCACCACATCGGCCGTTAGCAGGCTCCGACCGCGCCAGCGTTTCTCGCCGTCTAACGCTGTCTCGCCGCCGGCCCCATAGCGCACGACCGTGACGCGGCCTGCCAGCGACCGTTCGAGCACCACGCCGAACGGTGCGCCGCCTTCGCCCATTCTGCTTCCCGCAACGTGGCTGTCTCCGATAATGGCTATGCCCGTTCCACTGACAGGGCAGCCGAGATCGCCCACCAGATAGGCAACCGATGATGCTGGAGCGCTTTGCGTGCCCCCTAATCGCCATTGCGGCAGTTCTTGCCAAAGCGCGGCAAGCAGCCCCAACATCAGCGCGACCACGGCCAGCGCGATTTTCTGTGCGTTGGTCAGGAAGGGGGGGCGGGCTGTCACGCCCGCAGGATTGCGCCTCCGGGCAATTTGGGTCAAGGCGCTGTGCGACCGCTCTCGATGCGTCTGAAGGAGGAACAAGGTGAGCCTCGCCCGACTGTCATTTCTGCGCAGATTTCTCACCGGAATGCGGTTGCGCTTCTTTCGGGGCGTGATGAAGATGGACATTCATCCGACAGTGGAAATGTCGCTCAGCGCCAAGCCGGACATGACCTTTCCCAAAGGCGTGCACATTGGCGAATACACCTATGTCGCTTTCAACGCCCGGATTCTGAGCCACGACCGCACCCGCGGCCTGTACCTGCACACAAATATTGGCCGCAACTGCTTCATCGGCGGCGAGAGCATAATCCTCCCCGGCATCACTATTGGCGACAATTGCGTGATCGGTGCCGGTAGCGTGGTGACCAAGGACGTGCCGCCGCGCTCGATTGCTGCGGGCAACCCGGCCAAGGTAATCCGCAGCGATATCGAGGTGGGAAGCTATGGCCGCTTTATTGAGGCAGACGAGACCGAACGGCGGATCAGGTCAAGCGATGCTTCAGCAGCCGGTCTGCCGAACCGCATGGATCAATAGGTGCAGGATATTCGCTTGTTCTGCAACGACTTTGCCGTCGTAAGCGCGTTATTGGCAGGTGCCCACACCGCGCCGAAGCCTGGGAAATGACCCGGCAAGATAAAACTGCGGAGATTATATTGGTGATTTTCACCGTTTCTGATTTCTGCGTGATTGCGGCGGTAAATGACGACGATATCCTGCGTCAATGTCTCGAACTGTCGCCGGAAATTGCCAGCGGCGCATCGCGATTGACGAGCCCAAGGCGCTCGGCCATGGCCCGCAGCACCCGTTCGAACAGGCCTGAACTGGACGCTGACCTGGCATCTCGATCACAAAGCGTGGTGGCTGCAGTTGGTGGCGCGTAAGGAATAGGGTGATTATGGAGCATTATCATTCCTCGATCCGGCGAGATATTGTCCCTCTGGTTCCTCAGGCTCGCAAACTGCTCGATGTGGGCGGGGGCACGGGTGCGACTGCGCGACATCTGAAGGAAATCGGCCGGGTTGAAGAGATTGGCGTGATGGACGCGGTTGTCGGTTCGCACTGTGATGGGCTCGATACATGGTCGACGGCCAATCTCGATGACCCGGATGCCGTGCGCAATTATCTTGACGAGGCTGGCCCGTTTGATGTGATCACCCTGCTCGATGTGCTGGAGCATCTGGCAGACCCGTGGTCGGCGGTCGGGATCTTTGCCCAGGCGCTCCGGCCCGGGGGTGTGATGATCGCCAGCATCCCGAATATCCGCCATGTTTCGGTCTCGGCCAGATTGCTGTTTTGCAATCGCTGGGATTACGCCGATGCCGGGTTGCTTGATCGCACGCATCTGCGGTTCTTCGTCAAGGGCACCGCGATTGCCCTGATGGATCGCGGGGGCCTTGCGATTGAGCGGGTGGAGGCATCACCTATTGGCGCGCGCAGATACAAGCTCGCCAACATGCTCACCCTGGGGCTTTTGCGATCATTATTCACGCTGCAATATTTCGTGGTGGCGAAAAAGGATATTTGAAGAACTGCCAATATATATCGCAAATATTTCAGGTAATTGATCATGAATGATAATGATATTTGCTTAATTTCATCAGTAAATAATGATGATATTTTTAAATCATGTCTTGCCAGATCGCCTGATGTGGTGTCGGGTCGTTTGAAATTGACTATAATTCGCAATTCTGTTTCTATGAGTGAAGCTTATAATAGAGCGCTTGATCAGACAGAAAACAGATATGCGGTGCTGGCGCATCAGGATGTTTATCTGCCACAGGGATGGCTTGATTTGGCGAAAGCGAAACTTACAGCCCTCGATCGGTCACATCCCGATTGGATGGTCGCCGGGCCTTATGGCGTGCAGGCCGACGGCCGGCATGTCGGCCGCGTGTGGGATGTGGGGCTCGATCGTGAGCTTGGAGCAGCCGGGTTTCCCCCGACCCCGATTGTATCGCTTGATGAATTGCTGCTGGTATTGCGCCGGGACAACCCTTTCCGCTTTGATCCCGATCTGCCGCATTTCCATCTCTATGGAACAGACCTCGTGCAGTCGGCGCTATGCACAGGGCGAAGCGCCTGGGCGCTGGAAATGCCAGTGGTGCATAACAGCCAGCTCGTTGCATCGCTCAGCGGGGGTTACACGCTTGCGTACCGTTACGCTTGCCGGAAATGGAAACAACGCTTGCCGATACCGACAACGGTAGTGCCGGTAACGCGCAATCCGATACCCCTTTTGTTTGCCAAATGGCGCCTTCGCAATCGACCGGAACGCGCCGGCAAGTTGCTTGCGGATGCGGTCGCTATCGCGCGCAGAGCCGGCTACGAATAACCATGACCGGGCAGGGGAATGCAACACAAGGATTTGCCCGGTGAAGTTGGCATACAACAGCCTCTATTCGCTGCTCGGAATGGCTGTTCCGGTACTTGTGTCACTTGCGACGGTGCCGTTGTTCATCGCTCAGATCGGGGCCGAGCGCTACGGGGCGCTCGCCATCGCCTGGCTGGTTCTCGGTTATTTTGGAGCGGCAGATTTCGGCATCGGCCGTGCGATTACCCACCGCATCGCAGAGCTGGGAAGCGACAATCGCGTTGCGAAGGCGGACGCCGTCTATTCGGCATTGCTCAGTATTGCCGGATTTGGTTGTATCACTGCGGTTGTCCTATTCGTGTTTGCACAGTGGTATTTTGCCGGACCGTTTAAGGTTGATGATGGTTTGCGTCCGGAAATTGTCCGGGCGGTCTGGGTGCTCGCGCTGTGCAGTCCGGCGGTGGCAATCAACGGCGTGCTTGCCGGGGCGATTATGGGGCTTGAGCGGTTTCGTCTGGTTGCTGTCAGCAATACCATTTCGAATTCCGGGCTGCTGCTGTTGCCGCTCGCGGTCGCCTATTTCATTCGCGTTGACCTGACCTTGCTCATCGCCGCTGCGCTTGTTGCCCGGCTGGTGGGGTCGGTGATTCTCGGAGCAGGCGTCTGGCACGCTTTTCTCAAAGGGCATCCGATCACTTTTTCGCGCGACGAGTTTGCCTCCCTCGCCAAATTCGGTGCATGGATAATGGTGTCCGCGCTGCTTGGCCCAGTCATGGTGTTTGCCGACCGGTTGCTGATCGGCGTCCTGATCGATGCGGCAGCAGTTGCCGCCTACGCGATTCCCATGCTGGTCGCAGCGCGCACCATGCTCATTCCCACTGCAATCAGCCAGGCGCTTTTCCCCCGGTTTGCCGCCGAAGGCGAGGAAAGCTCACGAATGCGCTGTGGGCAATTTTCTGCCTTTATCGGTCAGATTTTTGCACCGATCATCATTTTGCTGGTTTGTCTTGCGGAACCGCTGCTTTCTGTCTGGCTGGGCGGTGCGCTTGACCCGCGTTCAGTCCTGATCGGCCAGATTATCCTGCTGGGATACTGGACAAATGCGATTGCGATCGTTCCATTTGCGTTCCTGCAGGCGCGCGGCCAAACGCGTTATACCGCCATGCTGCATGTCGCTGAACTGCCATTCTATCTTGCCTTGCTGTGGTTGCTGGGGATCCAATTCGGGCTTGCCGGTTTCGCTTTGACGTTCAGCATCCGCACTACGATTGAATGTGCAATCTTGTTGAGGAAGGCGGCACTCTGCAAGACGGCTGTCATCATACCTCTGGTGCCGCCGGCAATCCTGATCGCGCTTGCCACGCTTGCAGGCCTATTGCTTACGGATGTGGCAATATTGGTTGTAATCGCGCTTGTATTGTCTGGTGCCGCGATCCTAGTTTCGGTGGTAATGATGCCGCAAGCGCTTCGCCCGGGCTTTGCTAGGATCGGATGGATTGTCGCGCCCGGCGCGCTCAAGATCAGGCTGGCAGGTTTCATGAAAAACCGGGGGGGTAGTTGAAATGTCCGCGATGGTCTGGAAACGCCGGATATTGCGTAAACTGGGATTTTCGACCGGTCCGCGCATGCTTGATCAACAATATCCCCGCTTTGCGATTGGCGAAGGCAGCTATGGCGAGCTTGAAGTCATCGACTATGGCGATGGAACCGTGCTGGAGATGGGCCGCTATTGTTCGGTCGCGCGTGGCTGCACCGTGCATCTGGGAGGCGGCCATCGCACCGATTGGGTGACGACCTATCCGTTTTCCGTCTTGGAGCCCGGATTGACCGGGATCACCGGCCACCCGATTTCACGCGGCAATGTCGTTATCGGCAATGATGTCTGGCTGGCGAGCAGGGTTACCGTGCTTTCCGGCGTTACAATTGGCGATGGTGCGGTGGTGATGGCGGGCGCGGTGGTTTCCCGCGATGTCGCCCCTTATGCGGTTGTCGGCGGCGTGCCGGCGCGCTTCATCCGCCAGCGGTTCGATGATGCGACTGTTGAACGGCTGCTGCGGCTGCGCTGGTGGGACTGGCCGCGGGCGCGGATCATTGCTGCGGGCCCCTATCTGCTGTGCGACGACATTGCCGCCTTCCTCGATCAGGCCGAGCAGGGCAGGATTTGAGCGGCGCATAACGCTATCCTCAATTGTCAAAATCGACGTCCAAATTCCACGGATCGTCGGCGCGCCCACGATCGCCGTCATACCAACGCCCCCGCAGGTGCAGTTGCGCCGCGCTTGGCCTTCTTCAGATCAACCGGCACCGCAGATGTTTTCACGTTCGCCGCCAACTCGCCAGCAGGCGCGTAATTGTGGATGGCCGCATCAAGGAACATTGTTGCAGGCGTCCCACCAATCGTCACATTCACCGAACCCGCAGGCGCTGTCGCCCCAGTCTGCAAATGCGCTCCGTCAATCGTCAGGTTCGGAACCGGAGCCGTCCCAGCTATGCCAAAGGACGGCATGGTGTTGTTGCGCATCAGGCAATAGACGTCCGCCGCCAACCCGCCTCCTTCATTGCGCAACAGGAACTTCTGATTGACGAAGGTGTTGTGCGCAATGACCACGTGGCGCGCGGTGACAGGGGCGTTCGGCCTGCCCCACTGCGATGAGGCAACGGTCGAGTCAAAGTGAGGCGCGTCTCCGGCATGGAATATATTGCCGAAGAACAGTATGTCATCCTGCCCGCGCGGGCCGACACCCGGCGACAGGAAAAACAACTGTGACTGGGCGTTAATCACGGTGTTGAAGGCAACAATGATATTCCCGATATTGCCGCCAACGTGCTGATACCAGTCGGAATGAATGTCGAAGTTGCTCACCACTGTCAGCGGCGATGCCTTTATGCTCGTCGCGGTGAAGCCTTGCCCCGCACGCCCCGGCAGACTGCCGCTTGACGCCACCCGGTCAAACGGGGCGATCAGCAATGTCGCGGTGACATCGGGCAGGGTATTCAGCCATGCAACCAGATCAGCGAAAAGGCGTCCGTCGCCATTGTAGAGGTTCGCGCGCCCGGTGCTGAAAGTGCTCGACGTTGCCCCGATTGTGACAGTCCAGATGCCGCCTCCGCCGCCAGTCCCGCGCGCGCCGCCACTGCGGGCAATCGTGGCAACCGTTTCCGCGCCGGTATATTGCACGCTGAACGCAGGCCTGTCGTCGTTCCAGAACTCGTTGTCGTTACCGTCGAAGGTGCTTTGCAGGATGCACCGCGCTTCATTGGCCACATCGCCGAACAGATTGGTGCCTTCGCAGCCGCGCACCAGCGCCGCCTGCGTCATGGGTATTGCCAGATTAGACAACGCAACCTCGGTAAACCACGGGTGTCCGATTATGATCTTGGCGAGATCATCGCGCGGCGCACCGGCCCAATGCGGTTCCTCAGCCGGGTCGCTGTTGGTCATGGTGATGCCGTCCAGCCAGTGCGAAAGTTCCGCGATGGCGGCAAAGGTGGATGACCCCATTTCCAACGTGCTGACATAGCGGAAGTCGAGCGTGATATTCTCGCCAAACAGGTGCAGCTTGGAGCGGTCGTTATTCATACTATTATTGCCGTTGAGCACCCACTGCGCAGCAGTCCGTCCGATGGTCACGCCGGGGACACTTGCGGTTATGTTCATGTAACCCGCAGGGGTATAGTATTCTATGAAGTTGGTTCCGGGTTCATAAATCCCCGGCTCGGTGATGGTGATAAGCGGGTTGACCTTGTTATTGGCCTTGGCCCACCCGATTGCCGCTGTAATCGTCTGATACCGCGAGCCAGTAATTTGCGCCAGCGACGGGGTGACGGTCAACTCTGCATCATACAGCGTGGTTTGCGGGGAATAGGTATATGGCCCCATCACCCGCTTCTGCATGGTCGCATCGCGCGCGGTCGCTTCGACATACAGATGCCCGTTGCCCGCCGTGCCTGCGGGCTTTTTCAGCTTCACCCACCACCCGAAATAGGTGCGCGGGCCGCGCTGCGTCGGGATCGTATTGAACGAAGGCGCGTCCACGGTGACAACATTGCCCTCGAAATAGAACGTCACATCGGCAATGCCCAGCGTGTTGAACAGCGAGCCATCATCATTCGCCGCTGCCATAACCCCAACGTCAAGCGTATCGGTGAACCACTGGAACGGCGGCGTGATAAGCCGCAACGCAGGCTTGGCCGTGGTGCGCGTCGGATCAGTGGGGGTTGTGGTAAAGCCACTCGCCGCCGTGCCCGTCCATAGCGCAGACGGTTCCAATTCGGGAAGTGGCGGGGTGTTGATGTCCGCGACATTGCGAAACCCCCAGCTGGTCAAACCGATGCCAAGCCAGCTCATCAAGCCAATCCAACAATGTCGGCGGCGGTGGTGCCGGTTGCGCTAACAGCGGCGACCCGAATTGCCAGCACGGTTCCGCTTGGGACGTTGCGGATCAGTACAAAATCGCTTGAACCAACAGCGCGTAAGATTATGTCTCCCGGCGTTCCTACGTATAAAGCTTTAGTGGCGGCTGAAAGGGGGGCATCATCGTCGGGCGTGATGGCAAATGCGTGGCGGGCTGGCGCGATGAGGCTGTCGGACACGGCGGCAAAAGGATCTTCAGACATATTCGTGCTCCTGTGATTACAGAGGCATCATTTAACCGATATGGTTTAAAGTAGGAAAGCGACAAACTAAAACGGTGAATTGCATATCGGCCACGCGCTTTCCGATCGTAGCTTCAATTCTCTGGGCTGCCATTCGCTTGCCCGGAACCCGCTTGATCGTGTCACGGCTTGTTTGGCAGCAAAACCCGGCTAGACATTGATCAATGAGTACAAGCCCGCATACGTTCCGGATCGCTCCACCCCGACTGGTGGTGAAACAGGATCGGGGTTTGAAGCTGCCGCTGTATCTGGCGACCACGCTGTTTTACCTGTTGCTGATCCCCGAGCAGGCAAACGTTAACCTTGGCGGATTGCTGTTTTCGCCATACCGCCTGTTTTTGATCCCAACTTTTCTATACCTTTTTCAAAGAGCACTGCAGGGCGGACTCCGCTTTGTCTGGCTCGATCTGCTGGTTGCTCTTGCCTGTGCGTGGATATGGCTCGCGTCTTATATGTCGAGCGATTCGCTCGTTGCGGCGATCGTGCAGGGCGGGGCTCACACGATGGATATTGCGCTACCTTACTTCGTGGCGCGCTTCGCGATCCGCTCGCCACAAGATTTACGCGTCTTGCTGGTGTTGATTGCGCCCGGAGTCGCTGTGATGGGCGCAGTGGTAATGTTGGAATCGATTCTTGGACGCCACCTCATACAACCGTTTCTGGCCAGTATTACGGGAAACCCGTCCAGGCTCGGCCTAGAAGCCCGGTTTGGTCTCACACGAGGAGCGGCATCCTTTCCGCACCCCATTCTCGCCGGCATCTGTCTTGCAAGTTTTCTTACATTATACCTCATGTCGGGCATTCGCGGATGGCCCAAGCTGATCGGTGCAGCAGGTGCTGTGGCCAGCTTTTTCACCCTAAGTTCGGCGGCATTGCTTGGCTTGGTAGTGGGCGGATTTCTGCTGGCATATGATTGGCTGGTTCAGCGCGTTTCCAACCTGAGCTGGCGCCTGATGATATTTGGGATGACCGTGCTTTACATGGTAGTCGAATTAACCAGCACCTCCGGGTTCTTCAATTTGCTGGTTCGCTACGCCTCGCTCAACACGGCAAGCGCTTATAACCGCGTTCTGATATGGGATTTTGGCACCCAGAGCGTTGCGAGACACCCCCTGTTCGGGATCGGCTACGCAGATTGGGAACGTCCCGACTGGATGCAATGGTCGACGTCGTTCTCAGTCGACCATTTCTGGCTCCTACTGGCGATGCGTTTCGGCCTTCCCACTTCGCTACTTTTGATCTTTGCAACCGCAGGTGCGGTAATACTGGTATCCTTGCGATCGATGGACCGACATCCCGTCGATGCGCGGCTACTGCGCGGTGTGGCCATATCGCTCGCGGTGTTTGCGCTGGGAGCGGTGTCCGTGGCCCTGTGGCTCAATGCTTTGGTCTGGTTCTTCATGTTGCTAGGGATCGCTGTAAGTCTTGGCTCTAATCGCGTGATGAGCAGATCATATAAGCAGTTTGCCTCCTATTCTCGCAATGTGCCGGGCTGACCCACTATGCCAAATAGGTGGTCACGGCTGGGCTACAGGTTCCCTCTCAAATTGGATAATTCGTGGATTTACTGGCGCAATTTAGCTAAAAGTCCAAACTGTGGGT
Organism: Alphaproteobacteria bacterium HGW-Alphaproteobacteria-14; assembly: GCA_002842925.1. GTDB lineage: Bacteria > Pseudomonadota > Alphaproteobacteria > Sphingomonadales > Sphingomonadaceae > Erythrobacter. The sequence goes on along the minus strand of PHEL01000071.1, from coordinate 6,779 downwards.
GATAGCCATGGCTCCAGAAATGAGGGCGGAGTGCAACCAATCGCTGCTTTTTTCCAGTCTTTGCTAAGCTGGGGAACGCCCAACCAAACATTTTTGCCAATATAAAGCGTTGTACGGAGGAGATCCAAATCAGAAGGAAAGCTAGCAGCGCGCCAGATTTGCTCCAATGTAGCCTTGTGAACTGAATTATCCCTGCGTTGAGATATAGTTCTCGTGTGGGTGAAGTTGCCTCACCGTGTCCGATATCATGATTTGCGCTCGATGCAGCGATCCGCCAGAAGCGATGTCCCCGCTGCGCTAACCGGTAAAACAGGTCGACTTCCTCGCAGTAGAGAAAATAACGCTCGTCCAGACCGCCCACCTCGTCCCAGGCGCTGGTCGTGTCGGCCCCGTCCCGCGATCGAGCGCCCCAGTGTGCGGCTCGCCATTTCTCGCAGCGATGGAATGTGAACATTATTACCAAGATCGGGGCGATCGTTGCGATCCAGTGTCACCCCGCCCCAAGCCGAGGCGGCAGGATAGGCCTTGGTGGCGTCCAGCAACAGGTCAATCGCCTCGGGTTTGAGCACCACATCGGGATTGAGCAGCAACAGATGTTCGCCGCTGGCCTGTGCGGCAAGCAGATTGTTCCCGGCAGCAAATCCGACATTCCCCTGGCTTGGGACGATCATGACTTCGGGGAACTGCGCGGAAACGAGGTCAGCCGACGCCCCATCGCCATTATCGATCAGCAATACCTCATAGGTAAACCGGGAACAGCCCGCCGGAATTGAGGCGAGGCAATCGCCAATGATCGCTTGCGAGTTGTAGGCCACCACGAGGATGCTGACGTGAGGTAAGTCGCTGGTTTTGGACATTCCGAGTGGGCACCGTAATTAAGAGGGCTGGCGTGTCGACTGGTCGCGCGCCCATGTTGTGCCCTGGCCGCGTTGGCGGTTCCTGCGGGCCAGCGCGCGGGCGGCGAACTTGATGGCGAAGAAGATGACGAGATCAAGTGGCCGAGTTCCGCTCCGTAGCGCAGCCGACAGCCCGCCACCCTGATTGGCATTGGCAAAATAAGGACTGGGGTATTGCCTGCGAACCTCGGCATTGCCGTTCTGGCGCCGCGCCTCGACCCGGATCTGATCGCGCGCAGTACGCGGCGGATAGACGATCGAGAATACCGGCCGCCCGGCTTCATCCTCGGCGATGTAGCGCTTCTGGTCGTCAGGGAAACGCGTATGGATCCATATATCATCACCAATGATCGGCGGAAACTCGCCCACGCTGCCTAGCGCTTCGGCACTGAGAGCATAGCATCCTGCTCCGCCCTTGCCCGCCGTGGCATAGGGTTGGCGCGACCAGGCGTTGTAATAGGCCTTCATAATCCAGTTGCAGCGCGACAGGTCCAGCCGGATGGCGGGGGCGGCGGTCATTACGCCTTCTTCGCGCAGCGCACGGGCAAGGGCTGACAATGACCAATAGCTGCATTGCACATCCGCATCGACATAGATGCGAGGGAAGTATGAGGCAGCGCGATTGGCTGCGTTGATCGCCGCGGTCTTTGATCCGACAGGAAGATTTAGCAACACTGCTCCGGGGGCAGCGATGCGTGCGACCTCTACGGTCCTGTCATTGCAGCCATTGGCCGCAACTATGACTTCCATCGTGCATTCTGAGGGGGCATCAGCAAAAATGGTTTCGAGGCACCGTGCAATCACAGCCTCTTCATTGTGGGCGGGAATGATGACCGTAAACGGTAGGTGCTCGACCAAAACCCGCGCTCCATCCATGTCCGCAACTTTTAAAAGCCAAGGTTGATCTTCCGGCTGGACCAACGGGGCATCATGTCAGGGTGCTCAAGCCTACCGATAGTCGGGCGATCGCTGGGACTTATTTATTGCGCCCATATTCGTAATAACCATATTGGTAGCCATAGGCCTGCCCAGCTTCAAGCGCGCGGTATTTGGTCAGAACCACACCGATGATGGTGCCGCCCGATTGCACCAACCTGCGCACTGCGGCGCGCGCCTGGCCGAAAGGCAGGCGGTTAGCTTCGAGAATGAACACCGTTGCGTCGACAAGGTTGGCGAGGACCGGAGCGTCAGCCAAGCCGAGGATCGGTGAGGAATCGAAGATAATCAGCGAGTATTCGTGCCGATACTTCTCGATGAATTCGCGCATCTCGCGTGATGCAAGGATCTCGGTGGGATTGGGCGGAAGTTCGCCGACGGGCAGGATTTCGAGATTCTCGTGCACCCCTTTCACCACCGCAGCCCCGATTTCGACGTGGCCCAGCAGCACTTCCACCAAGCCAACCTTGGGCCGCTCGATGTCGAGCAGACTTGCGACCGAAGGGCGGCGCAGGTCAGCATCAATCAGCAGGGTCTTGCGGCCAAGGCTTGCGAATAGCTCTGCCAGGATCACGGCAGTCGTGCTTTTGCCTTCGCCGGCCTGGCTGCTGGTAAGCTGGATGACATTGCGGTTTCGCGGGAGCGTGAAGTCAATTGCCGCACGAATGGAGGAATAGGCCTCCATCAGCGCGCTGAAACGATTGTTCTCCTGTGATTCAATATCGCGGTTCTCGACATACGGGGTGTGACCCAGCAGCGGCAGGCCGACCCTTTCTTCTACGTCGTCCAGCGAGCGGATACGATCATCGAGTGTCTCGCGCAGCACCGCCAGCCCAGCGGCCAACGCAATGCCGAGCACCAACGCTACGCCCATATTGCGCGGTATATTCGGCGCGAAGGGCGAGGCCGGCACCATCGCTGAATCGATTTTGCTCAACGTGCCCGGATCGAGATTGGCGGCACTGTTGATCTGGTTGTAGCGATCAAGCAGCGATTTGAGCTGATCGCGAAGCGCCTGTGCTTCGCGATCGAGGGCGCTCAATTCGACCTGCTGAACCTGCTCAACGAGACGTTCGCCCGTCAATGCGGTCAATTCTGTGGTCAGCGCGCGCTCCTGACTCTGGGCCACCAGGAACTGGCTGCGAGCGCTCGCCTTGATATCGCCGCTAATGCGTTCGATCTGAGTCTCAAGCACTTTCAGCTGTACTTGCAGGTTCTGAATCTGCGGGAAATCGTCGTTGTACCGCTGCCTCAGGTCGGCAAGTTGCGCAAGCTTGGCGGTGCGTTCAGACAACAGCCCTTGCAGCACCGGATTGGCCTGCACTTCGGGAAGTTCTGCTACCGGCAGATTCTGGATTGCCCGCCACCGTTGCTCAGCTTCGATCCGAGCCGCGCGCGCGTTCGCGGCGCGGGCATTGATGCTGGATAGATTGGTCGCTGTCAGCGTCGAATTGGTAGGGGCACCTTCCTCGAACCCTGATGCCTCAAGAATGATACCGTTATTGCGCGCATAGGAATTGGAGACCTGCTCGGCTTCCGCCAGTCGCTGCCGCGTTTCACCTATCTGGTCCTTGAGGTATTCGAGTGCGTATTCGTTGCCTTCAAGCGAGTTGCGCGAACCGGTCGCCAAGAAGGCATCGGCATATGCATTGGCGATTTCAGCAGCCAAGGTCGGGCTTTCGGACTGAAAGCCGATCGTGATCACCCAATTCCCGGTTGGAACTTCGGCGACAACGCCGCTGGTGAGGATCGACACAGCCAGTTGCTGTTTGGCCTTGGCCCACTGCTCGTCACTCATGCCGGGCGCACGGCCTTCGTCGACATCCCTGCCCAGCAGGTCATAACGCGACGACAGGTTGAGGCTGTTGGCCACGCCTTCGGCAAGGCTGCGGCTCTTGATCACTTCGACCTGGGTTGCCAGATAATCGTAGATCTGAACCGGATTGAATCCGGGATCGGCATCCTGTCCCTCAACCACATACTGTCCGTAAGGCTTTACGCTCACTTTGGCGTCAGCCTGATACATCGGGGTGGACAGCAGGGTGACAATCAGCCCGCCGAGCAAGGCTACCACGATTACCGCGGCGACCAACCAACGCTGCCGGTAAATGATTCCCCGGATCGCTGCAAAATTGAAAAATTGCTGACGTGGGTGCGCTGGCCCAAGCTGCCCCAACGCGCCATCCGGCATATAAGTGTCAAGCCAAGTGCCTCGTCGGGCATCCTCAATGGGCGGTATAATAGATCTTTCGTTCATGATGTTAGTTGTTGAGGCCAGCAACCGCAAACACGCCGAAAGCAGGCAGGGCTTTCAGCAAATCTTCCCAGAACACCGAAAGACCATCGGTGCCCATGACCACGCGATCGCCGGGCTCGAGTACCGGATCGAGCATCGTTCCCTGGCTTACCTGCTGGTAATCAAACTTGGCGACCATGATGCCTTCCGGACTCTCCCGGAATACTGCAACCTGTTGGACTTTTGCAGTTCGCTTCGGCCCTTTCGCCAGCGCGATCGCGGAAGAAAGGCGCGCACCGGGCTGGAATGGATAAACGCCGGGAGTATCAACGGCTCCCTCAACAGTAACAAGATGCGACGCATATTCGGCAACATTGACGCTGACCATCGGCGATTTGAGCCCGATTGTCGCAAGCCGCCGGGTCACGTCTTGTTCGAACTGTTTTGCCGTCATTCCTGCGGCGGGAATCGAACCCAGCATCGGCAGGGAGACATTGCCCTCGACGCCGATCTGCACCGCGTCGGTCGTGAAGTCCGGTTCGCGAAACACGTTGACTGATATGCGATCCGCCGGACGCAGAAGATAGGTCGTTGGTCGCTGGTAAGAATACCCGGACTGTCCCAACTCGGTTGCTGGCTGGATCACGCTTGCGCCGATAACGGGTTCGGGTGTCGATGCACAGCCAGCGAGCGGAACTATGGTTGCTGCGATAATTGACATTGTCCGTAACCTGGTGTGGCTCATCAACTTCACAGCATCCTCCCCAAACACGTATTTTTGCTTAGGTGTCGGGATAACGCCGTGCAACAATAATGTCGGCAGAGCACACGATTGGAGGCGTCGCCCACGCCGAGCCACAGTCGGCGGCGGGGCTTTGGGATGTCATATGCGAAACCGTTCATCCTATCAGAATTGCCTTGTGTGCAGTATCGGTTGGCTGAATGACTGACATGGTCACGCCACAGCGGCGCGGCCCAACTGGTAAATTGCGGCAGGAATAGTCAGTGATGATATCGGGTCCATCAACTTATAGCCTCGCCGCAAGTGGCCTTTACGGCATTGTCGTGCTCGCTTGTCTTGCCGCTGCCGCTGCCGCGACCGCGCTGCGCCAGCGACAAGCGTCGGAGCACCTGCGAACGTGGTTGTTGCTTGCGCTTTTCTTCGGCGTGCTGATCGCACTGCGTTTGGTCAATGCCGAAGAATGGCTGCGCGGGATTCTTCGTGATTATCTCATAGTATCAGGTTATTACGGCGACCGTCGTAGCCTTCAAGCCCCACTGGTAGCAGTGATATTGGCCATCGCAGGAGTGGGAGCGATGTTCGTGTTGCTGCGATGGGCACGCAACCTTCGCGGGCGCCGGAACGTGGCGCGTTTGGCCGGGGTTCTTGCCGCTGCTGCAATGGTGTTTCTGATAGCCTTGCGGCTCGCCTCGCTGCACATGGTCGATGCCCTGCTTTATGGGTCGGCGAAACTTAATTGGGTGATTGATATCGGGGCGAGCTTTGTCGTGCTGGTCGCGGCGACCTATTACGCTCTGGTGGTGCGCGCTCGCCCTTGAAGGCGTAGCCGTGCAGACTATCCGGCAGCGGCGAGGATTGCGGCGATCGTTTGGCTGGCGGTGCCATCGCCATAGGGATTATGGGCTTTGGCCATGCGGTCGTAAGCTTGGCTATCATCAAGCAAGCGGCTGGTTTCCTTTACGATTTGCGCCGCATTTGCCCCGACCAATCGCGCCGTCCCTGCACCGACGCCTTCGGGCCTTTCGGTGGTGTCGCGCATCACGAGCACCGGTTTGCCGAGGCTGGGCGCTTCCTCCTGGATGCCGCCTGAATCGGTTAGGACAATGTCGCAAGCTTCCATCATTGCGACGAAATCCAGGTAGTCGAGCGGGTCGATCAGGGCGATGTTGTCATGACCCGAAAGCGCTGGACGCATCACTTCGGCGACGTTGGGATTGGGGTGCAGCGGATAGATGATAGCCACGTCTTCGCGCCTGCCAAGTATCTGTAAAGCTGTGGCAATAGCCTGCATTCCATCCCCGAAATTCTCGCGCCGGTGGGCCGTGACTGCGATGATCCGTTTGCCCGCGAAGCGTCGTTTTAGCGGGTCGATGGCGGGGGCAAGTGCTGGGTCGGCGGCCAGTTTTTTCTGCGCAAACATCAATGCATCGATCACCGTGTTACCGGTGACGTGTATGGCTTTTTCATCAACGTTTTCAGCGCGCAAGGCGGCGGCGGCAGTCTCGGTCGGGGCGAAATGTAGGTTGGCCACTGCGCCGGTCACCTTGCGGTTTACCTCTTCGGGCCAGGGCGAATAGATATCACCGCTGCGCAGGCCCGCTTCGACATGGCCCACCGGTATCCGCCTGAAATAACACGCCAAAGTCGCCATCATCGTGGTCAGCGTGTCGCCGTGGACCAGAACGCGATCAGGTTTGAGCGCGTCCAAAGCCTCACCAAAACGCGTCAGAATGCGCGCGGCGAGGGCATCTAGCGACTGGCTAGGCTGCATCAAGTCGAGGTCAAGGTCGGGTCTAAGTCCGGCTAGCGCGAGCACGGAATCGAGCAATTCGCGGTGTTGGGCGGTCACCACCACTTTTACATCGAACACCCCGGTTTCGCGCAAGGCATCGACCACCGGGAACATCTTGATCGCTTCGGGCCGGGTGCCGAAGGTGACGAGAATGCGGGGTTTCCCGCCAACCGGACT
>PHEL01000070.1 GCA_002842925.1 Alphaproteobacteria bacterium HGW-Alphaproteobacteria-14 | reverse complement strand
TCTGCAACCGCATGGATCTTCATGGCCTCCGTCCAGCTTCTCGCAAGACGCATCGCAAGACCATGTTATAAAACGTAATAATTATGAGTCAGACTCTTAGGGACCATGAATGGTAATGGATTTACTACCCGCCCCTCTATCCTAACTTCAAAGATTGCGAAACAATCGGGCTGGCAATGGGTATGCCCGACAATTGTTTGCTGCGTGACGAAGTAATCTTTCATGACCAAGCGCCTATCGAGACTGCCAATGATTGTCTCAATGCCAGCCCCATGGCGGATTTTGACATACTGCTGATATCGCGGATGGTAGCCAGACTCGACAATCACGCCCGCGGCAGGAGGATAAACAGCCTCCCGCTCGGCTGAAGACACTTTGACAGCGCCTCCGTTAAGTGATTCGATATCGCTAGGTACTGCTTGAGGCAGCGGTGAGCGCGAGGGCACGAAAACTTGCCGCAATATGGGATTTGAGTTGCTCAGTAGGCCCGCTATTGCGTCGTCAAAAACACTGCCGATCAACAGGCTCTGCCTCTTTACCAGTCGGAGACCGTCAGAAAATCGAATTACCTTGCACGCTTGAACGCAATAGGCAGCCCAAAGAACTTGTCCGCTAGGCTCTACCGACACGACAGTATACTCGCCTTGATCGTTGATGCCGTAGTATCGGAAGCCACTCAGGTATGCGATTGAAACGCCACGCTCTTTGTCCATCGGAGAAGGAGCGGGCTCGTAGTAATATACTCCGTTTTCATGGGCCGTATAGCGGGGCTGCGCCGACCCTGCATGCGAAGGCAGCGGCGCGGCAAAAAAGCTTAATGAAGTCAATAAACCAACAATCGCTTGGCGACCCAATGTGTGCATCCTCGCCCCCCTAAATCTCCACCTGGCTCCCCAATTCAACCACGCGATTGGTCGGCAGCTTGAAGAAGTCCATCGCGGTCGCCGAATTGCGCAGCAGCCACGCGAAAATCTTCTCGCGCCACAGCGACATCCCCGGATTCTGCGACGGCAACAGGGTCTGGCGCGACAGGAAGAAGCTGGTTTGCATCATGTCGAATGTGCCTCCGCACCGCTCCATCTTCTTGAGGCCGAGCGGCACATCGGTTTCCTCCATGAAGCCATAATGCAGCACCGCGCGGTAGAAACCGTCGCCAAGTTCGCTCATCTCGCAGCGCGCATCGGGATCAACATAGGGCACATCCGCAATGCTGATGGTCAGGATCACCACCCGTTCGTGCAGAACCTTGTTATGCTTGATATTGTGGAGCAGCGCGGAAGGCACGCCTGCGGTGCTGGACGCCATGAAGATCGCGGTGCCGGGAACGCGCACCGTGGAATTCTTGGCAGACTTGGCAAAGATTTCGAGCGGCAGCGCGCTTTCACTCATCCGATCATGCATCAGCTTGCGCCCACGCGCCCATGTGGTCAGCAGGATAAATGCGACCAGACCGACCACCAGCGGGAACCACCCGCCGTCGGCAACCTTGGTAAGGTTGGCGGCGAAATAGGCCCCGTCAACAATCAGGAACAGCAGCACCACCGGGGTCGCATACCACCAGCGCCATTTCCATACGCCCACCAACAGCACCGCCATCAGCAGTGTGTCGATCGTCACCGCACCCGTCACCGCGATGCCATAGGCATTGGCAAGGTTGGATGATGTCTGGAAGGTCAGCACCAGCACGATCACCGCCACCATCAGCGCCCAGTTGATCACCGGTATATAAATCTGTCCGCCTTCGGTGGCCGAGGTGTGGCGGGTGATGAGGCGCGGGATATAGCCCATCTGGATCGCCTGATGGGTTATCGAAAACGCGCCTGAAATGACCGCCTGGCTGGCAATGAAGGTGGCAACCGTGGCCAACAACACCAACGGCAGACGCCATTGTTCTGACGCAAGGAAGAAGAATGGGTTCTGGATCGCCTGCGTGGCCTGTTCGGGCGGCAAGCCCATGACCATCGCGCCCTGACCGAAATAGTTGAGCAGCAGACAGGGCATGACAAAGCCGAACCACGACAACCGCATCGGCCCGCGCCCGAAATGGCCCATGTCCGAATAGAGCGCCTCTGACCCCGTCACCGCCAACACCACGCTGCCCAGAGCAAGGAACGCAAGCCAGCCATCAAGCATGAAAAAATTGATCGCGTGATAGGGATTGAGCGCCCACAAAATTGCCGGAGTCTGGATGATCTGCCAACTGCCGAGCAGGGCTATGACCGTAAAATAGACGATCATCACCGGCGCAAACAGCGCGCCGACCTTGGCCGTGCCGCGCTTTTGTATCACGAACAGAAATACCAGCAAAACCAGTGCAATGGGAATGACGACGCGATCAAACCGGCTATCGACGACGCTCAACCCCTCAACCGCCGACAGCACCGAAATCGCCGGGGTGATCATGCTGTCGCCGTAGAACAGGCTGGTCGCAAACACGCCCAGTAGCACCGCGATCCAGGCATATTTCGATGTCGACAGACTGCGCGAAATCAGCGCGACCAACGCCAAGCTACCGCCCTGCCCCTTGTTATCGGCCCGCATCAGGATGGTGACATATTGGATCGACACGACCAGCGTCATCGACCAGAAGATCAGGCTGATCACGCCCAGAATATGGGCATTGTCTAGCGCAAGCTTATGCGCTCCGGAAAATGTTTCGCGAAACGCATAGAGCGGGCTGGTGCCGATATCGCCGAACACGACGCCGATCGCGCCCATCGCCAGCGCGGTTTTGGACGCGCTGTGGCTTTTCCCACCCGATGGCGGCTGGTGGGCAGGTAATGCAGCTTGGGTCATATCAATCGGATTTCCCGCATTGTCCCCGCCAGAACGACTCGTCACAGGCACTCAGGCTTGAGTGGCGCGCCGCCTAGCACTCCGCTTTCGCACCTGCAACACGCCGCTGTCACTGGCCTTGCAGCATCGGCGCGCGCGCAATCATGTCGTCCAGCCGCGCGACATCAGCGGTCAAATCCTCATGCCACGGGGCATCGGGGGGCGAGCGTTCGAGCAGACCGGCCCAGACATTGCGCGCGGCGCGCACCTCCCCGCTTTGCAGGTAAGCAATGCCGAGGAAATATTCCGCTCCCGGATGCGCCGGATCTATCGCCCGCGCGCGGCCAAACGCCTGCAGCGCCGCCGGGGTTACAAACCCATCGGCATGACCGACCAAGGCAAGGCCAAGCGCAAGCCAGCTTTCCTGATCATCCGGATTAGCTTCCAAGCCGCCTTGCAGCAGCGCGGCAGCATCGGCAAATTTACCGCGCCGGGCAAAGGCATCTGACGTCAGCAGGTAATTGGGCGGCGGCAGAGTGCGATCAAACAGCGCGGCGCGCCCTTCGACCATCGCTTCGCCCTGATTGCTCGCCGCAGCAGCCGCTTGCTTGGGCGCTGCGGGCTGTCCCGGCGCGCCCTGCCACGCGTATCCGGCCAAGCCGAACACCAGCACCGCGCCGAACAGCGCAAAACCTTCGCGCGGCAGCCGCAGTGCCAGCGCGGCAAACGCAAACGCCGTCAGGGCCAGCGCGACCACAGCAAGCCAGCCAACGATCATGACGCATCTCCCGCATCAGCGCGCCGACGGCCCAGCCGCCGCAAAAGCACCGCAGCGACAATCAAAATCAGCAACGCCGGTATCGCAAACAGCGGCCAGGTGCTCGCGCTGACCGTGGGCGTATAGCTGACATAATCACCGTAGCGCGCGACCAACCACGCGCGGATCTGCGCTGGGCTTTCGCCTGCCAGAATACGGCTGCGCACCTGATGGCGCATATCGCCTGCCATCGGTGCGTCACTATCGGCGATCGACTGCGACTGGCATTTGAGGCAGCGCAGCGTGTGCATCAGTGCGGTTGCCTTCGCCTCCAGGGCTGGGTCGTCGAGCTGATTATAGGCATAGGGAGCGGGCGGCATGGTGTCCTGCGCGGAGAGCGGCAAAGCGATCAGCGCCGCCAGAAAGGCAAGAAGCACCCTGATCATCGGGCCTTCTCCAATTCGGCGAGCAATATCGGAATATCACTCTCGCGGATATCGCCGATGTGCTGGTATCGGATGACGCCCGCGGCATCGATCACGAAGGTTTCGGGCACACCTGACGAGCCGATGGCAAGCTGCACTTCGGAAATATCATCCGCGCCGATCCGGGTATAGGGATTGCCATGACGCGCGAGGAAATTGGCGACATCTTCGGGCCGGTCGCGAATGGCAATGCCGACGATTTCGACCCCTTGGGCCTGCAATGCTTCAAGCTGCGGGGCCTCGGCGATGCAGGGCAGGCACCAGCTTGCCCAGATATTGAGCAGGCGCGGCTGGCCGCCAACCAGATCGCTGCGCGCGGCACCCGGCAGCCCATCAAACGCAGGTTTGAGCGCGAAATCGGGCAGTGATTGGCCTATCATCGCGCTTTCGACGAATTCGGTTTTATCCTGTGTGAGCATATAGCCCGCCAGCCCGGCGAAAAACGCGAACAGGGCGAGCGGCACCCAAAGGAACAGGCGTGAGCGCATGGCCGTTTACTCCGCAGGCACCGGCGCTGTGCCCAGCGCCTCAAGATCAGCGCGACGCTCATCACCAAGCGATACCGCCTTGCGACGCTTCATATCGACCCGCACCCTGCCAATAATCGACAGCACCCCGCCCAGCGCGATCAGCAGCCCGCCATACCAGATGAAGGTCACAAACGGCTTCCACCACATCCGGATCTGCCAACGCCCATCAGCGGCCTGATTGCCGATTACCGCATAAAGCTGACCGTCCCAGCGGGTGAGCAGCGCGCTTTCGCTGGTCGATTGCGCGGGCGACCAGAAATTGCGCGCCTGCGGGGTTAGGATGACCGGGGTGCCGCCATCGCGGCTGACGGCAATGCGCGCTTCGATCGCTGTCCAGTTCGGCCCGGCCACCGGATTTACGCTTTGCAGGGTGAAGGTGTAATCGCCCACCTGATCGCTCCCGCCGGGGGCCACTGCGGCGAGGCGTTCCTGTGTGAACGCGCCCTCGCTGGCCATCCCGAACAGCGACACCGCGATCCCGAAATGGGCCAGCACCATGCCCCAAGTCGCCACCGGCACCCGCGTCAGCTTGCGTCCGCGCAGCGGCAGGAACGCCGCAACGCCAAGGGCCGCGGCAAGGCCAAGACCAAGCAGCGGCAGCAATGCGAATTGGCCGAAGAAACTCACCAGCCCGATCACGCCGATCAGAATGACAGCGAGCAGCAGCACTTCAAACCGGATGCGCCGGGGGCTATCCTCCTTCCACCGCAGCAGCGGGCCGACCGCCATCACCAGAAACATCGGAATAGCAAACATCGCGCTCGCCGGATTGAAGTATGGCGGGCCGACCGAAACGCGCACATCAAACGCTTCGGTCACCAGCGGATATAGCGTGCCGAGTAGCACGATCGCGAGGATCGCCGACAGCATCACATTATTGAACACCAGCGCGCCTTCGCGGCTGCTGAACGAAAACCGCTTGCCTTCCGCCACCGCGCCTGCGCGCAGGGCAAAAATCGTGAAAGCTCCGCCAATATAAAGGCCAAGCAGAACGAGAATAAACGCCCCGCGTTCCGGATCGACCGCAAAGGCATGAACGCTCGTCAGCACGCCCGAACGCACCAGAAACGTGCCCAGCATCGACATCGAGAACGCCAGCACGCCCAGCATGATCGTCCAAGTGCGCAGCGCATCGCGCGCGGCGAGCACAGCCACCGAATGCAGCAGCGCAGTCGCCGCCAGCCACGGCATCAGCGAGGCATTTTCGACCGGATCCCAGAACCACCAGCCGCCCCAGCCGAGTTCATAATAGGCCCAGTATGACCCCGCCGTGATCCCGAAGGTCAGCAGCACCCACGCCCCCAGCACCCACGGGCGCATCACTCGGGCGAAGGTGGGATTGACCTCACGCGTCAACAACGCGCCCATCGCCAGACTGAACGCCACCGACAGCCCGACATAGCCCGCGTAAAGCGTGGGTGGGTGAAACGCGAGGCCAATATCCTGCAACAGCGGGTTCAGCCCGGAACCCTCAATCGCGGGCACCGGCAGCCGTTCAAACGGGTTGGAGGACAACAGCAGAAATGCATAGAAGCCCAGCGCCACAAACCCCTGCACGGCCAGCGTAGCGCCCATCGTGCGTTCGGGCAGACGGCGCTCAAACAGGGCGATCAATCCGCCCGACAGCGCCAGCACCCCGACCCACAGCAGCATCGACCCTTCGTGATTGCCCCATGTTCCGGTGAGCTTGTAAATCATCGGCTTCATCGAATGCGAATTGGCCGCGACCAGCTTGACCGACAGATCAGTGACCGCAAACGCCCATACCAGCATCGCGAAGGCCAGCCCCGCCAGCAACGCCTGCATCACCGCAGCGGGCCGGGCATAGATCGCCAGCGGATTGGCCTCGCCCTCTGCGCTACGCAGCGCAAGCGCGCCTGACACCATCTGCAACACCGCCAGCGCAGCGGCGAGCCACAGCGCGGCCAGTCCGATTTCGGCGATCATTGGGTCAGCCCGATTGTGGTATCGGCTGCCATCTGCGCCGCTTGCGCACTTCCCATGCCCTCCAGTTCTTTGGGCACATAATTTTCGTCATGCTTGGCCAGCAGGTTGGTGGCCACGAATACGCCGTCGGTGCCTAGGCTGCCTTCAGCCACCACGCCTGATCCTTCGACGAACAGATCGGGCAGAATGCCATGGTAACGCACCGGGAACGCATCATCTGTATTGCCCGTGACCATGAAATTGACCGTAACCCCGTCGGCTTGGGTGGAAAGCGATCCGGGGCGCACCATCCCGCCCAGCCGCACCGCTTGCCCCACCGCCGGGGGTGTGGCCGCCATCTGTTCGGGTAGGTAGAAATAATTCGCCTGATTGCGCAACGTCCACGCCGCGATCAGGCCCGCGCCGATAATCGCGATCAGCGCGGCGATAATAAGGATAAGGCGTTGATGCTTGGCTTTCATGGCGTTTCCTTACCTCAGCGCCGGCGCACGGCATCGCGCCGCGCTTCGGCCCGGCGCATTGCGCGCCACGCCCAGATGATCAACCCGCCAAGCGCAATCGCGCTGACCGCATAGGCCAGCATCACAAAATCCCACTGGTTGAGCTGTTCGCGCATTACGCCTGCTCCATTACCGGAACGCCAGCCGCAGACGCATCATCATCCAATGCGCGCCGCCGCAGACGCGCTTCGACCTGTTGTTCGGCGATCAGCGCGCGCATCCGCATCAGCACGATCGCGCCGAATAGCAGCGAAAAGCCCACCACCGCCACCAATAACGGCACCAGAAACGTCGCATCAATCGCGCTTTTGCCCGCAGTGATGCTCGGCGGCTGATGGAGCGAGTTCCACCACACCACGCTGCGGTTGATGATCGGCACGTTCACCGCGCCGACCAGCCCGAAAATCGCGGCAATTTTCGATGATCCGCCTTCGCGCGCAGTGGCCTGCGTCAGCGCGATATATCCGACATAGAGGAACAACAGCACCAGCATCGAGGTCAAGCGCCCGTCCCATTCCCACCAGGTGCCCCATGTCGGGCGACCCCAGATCGATCCGGTGGCAAGGCAGATCGCGCAAAACACCATCCCCGGCACCGCAATCGCGCGCGCGGCAATCGCAGCCAGCGGGTGCTTCCAGATCAGCAGCATGGCGCTGGAAATCGCAATCCCGGCCCAGCCCCCCATGCCCAGCCATGCCGCGGGGACATGGATGAACAGGATACGCACGGTTTCGCCCATCAGCCGGTCAGGCGGCACCGCGACCAACCCCCACGCCAGCGCACCCACGGACAGCACCAAGCCGCTCCAGAACAGGAGCGGCATCAGCCACTTTGCCAGTGACAGGAAACGGGTGGGGTTGGCGTAAATGTGCATATCTATGTGCGTCTGGTCGGGCTTGTAGCGTTACACCCGAACCGGACAAGACTGCAATTCATGCATCGGTCAATTCGTCACCGGCAAGTAAGCCGTTTCAGCCGCGCCCGATCAGCTTTTGCGCCATGCGATCAGCGACCACATCAGACGAAACGCCGGTGGCATCGCTTTCCTGCCAGATCGCTTCGAGCCTGCCGGGGATCTGCGCCAGCAGCGCGTTGACCTCGGCAATATCGCTGGCGTGACCGTCGCGCCGCGCGAGGTATTCGGTCGCCACGGAAATAATGCCGCCGGCGTTGATGACATAATCGGGCGCATAGAGAATGCCGCGCGCAGCCAGCACCGCGCCGTGTTCTGCCCGTGCGAGCTGATTATTGGCCCCGCCCGCGACAATCGGGCAATCGAGCCGGGCGATGCTTTCATCATCGAGCACCGCGCCCAGCGCATTGGGGCTGAACACGTCGCACGGCGTTGTCATGATTGCGTCGCTTGCGACCATCGTCGCGCCCAGTTCCTGCGCCAGCGCACCCGCGCGGGCCGTGTTGATATCCGCCAGCGTCAGCTTCGCACCGTCTTTCGCCAGCAACCTCGCCACGCCGCTGCCTACGCTTCCGGTGCCCTGCACCGCGATATGCACGCCCGACAGGCTATCCGTGCCCAGCTTGTGCTGAACCGCGGCCTTGATCCCCAGATAGATGCCGAATGCGGTAAACGGGCCCGGGTCGCCGCCAGCGCTGCCATCGCCCGTTACTGGCAGGCCTGAAACATGCGCCGTGCGCTGCGACACCGCGACCATATCGGCCTCGGTAATGCCGACATCTTCAGCGGTGACATAGCGCCCGCCCAGCGCCTCTACCGCATCGCCAAACGCGGCAATCATGGCGGGCGTTTTGATCCGCTGTTCATCGGCCAGAATCACGGCCTTGCCGCCGCCCATCGGCAGACCGGCCATCGCGTTCTTGTAGCTCATGCCGCGCGACAGCCGCAGCGCATCGCGCATCGCGTCCGCCGGTTTATTGTAATGCCAGAACCGCGTGCCACCCGCCGCCGGGCCGAGATGGGTGGAATGCACCGCGATAATCGCTGTCAGCCCGCTCGCCTGATGGTGCACCAGTTGCACCAATTCGTGCGCGTCGAAATCGGCCTCAGTCCAGAAAGCGGTCATGCGTGATTATCCCTTTGCCGCGCGCAGGAAAAACAGGCTGAAAGGGGAAAATGGGGCGACCAACGGGGTTCGAACCCGTGACCTCCGGTACCACAAACCGGCGCTCTAACCAGCTGAGCTATGATCGCCACACGCCCCTGCCCGCATACCACCTTTCCGGTCGTTGCCAAGCCCGCGCAAGGCGTGCGGTTTACGCATGGCTGACGCGCGGTCAAGTCCGCTGAGGACGGGGAGGCGCCTCTTGCACAAAGGGTTCGCATTGGGAAGCGAAAACTGTTTTGGCACCGCCCATGCGCAAGATTATTGCGTCGGCACCGAAATCATTGCCAAGCGGCTGCGGCAATTTATCGTGTGACCCGATGACTTTGATCAGCGACTCCGTAACCGCGCGGCTGATGGCGCACACCGGGATGCAGCGCGTCCCCACAATCAAGGCCGAACTATTTCAGCTGCGGCGATTCGTGCCGCCAACCCTGTGCGCCGATCTGATCGCGCTGATCGAGCGTGATCGCCGCGCGTCAACCATCGCAGACGATAATGGCGATGCGTATTTTCGCACCAGCGAAACCTGCGATCTTTCCGCTGATCTGCCTCCGGTGCAGCGGATCGAGGCGATGCTGTCGCAGCTTTCGGGCATCGATCCGGCTTACGGTGAACCGTTGCAGGGCCAGCGTTATGCGCAAGGGCAGGAGTTTAAGGCCCACACCGATTACTTCGACCCGGGTGGGCAGGATTTCGCCCGGTTCTGCACATTGTCAGGCCAGCGCACCTGGACGTTCATGATATATCTCAATGACATCGAAGCGGGCGGCGCTACCCGGTTCAAATTGCTGGACAAGACCTTTCAGCCGGAGGAGGGAAAATTGCTGTGCTGGAATAATCGGCTTGCCGATGGCGGCGTCAATCATGCGACGCTGCATCACGGGATGAAGGTGCGCAAGGGCGTCAAATACGTGATCACCAAATGGTATCGCGAAAACGAGTGGAGAGGCTGATGGAA
>PHEL01000222.1 GCA_002842925.1 Alphaproteobacteria bacterium HGW-Alphaproteobacteria-14 | reverse complement strand
TGCCGCGCATGACCGGTTTGATTGCCTGATCGGGTTCGGCCTGTCGCGCACCGACAAACTCAACCAGCAGCTCGAACGCGAAGAAGAACGCGCGATCCGGCTGGGCGATGCCGATTTCGACCGCGATGTTCGCGCCCAGCAGCTCTTCGGCTTTGAACAACTGCCCTATGATGACAGCGGGCGGTTCGTGATGCCCGAACATCTGCGCGATCTCGGCAAGGTCGGCGACGGGCTCTATTTTCAGGGCGCGGGCGATTTCTTCTTCGTCTGGAACCCGGCCGAACTCGCGCGGATGGACCCCGCGTGGAAGGGCGCGCAGGCCGCTTGCGCCAAGCTGATCGCCGCCACCAGCAAAGGGGCTGCGTGATGGTTGACGCTCCGCACATCCCCGTGTTGCTCGACGAAGTGATCGCGGCGATCAAGCCTGCCCCCGGCATGACCATCATCGATGCGACCTTCGGCGCGGGCGGTTATACGCGGGCGCTGCTCGATGCAGGCGCACAGGTTCACGCGTTTGACCGTGACCCCGATGCGATTGCTGCCGGACAGGTGATGGTGGCGCATTATCAAGGCCGCCTCGCGCTCCACCCCGCGCGCTTTTCCGCGATGCGCGATGAACTGGCGCGGCTCGGCATTGCGCAGGTCGATGCGGTGGTGATGGATATCGGCGTGTCGTCGATGCAGCTTGATCAAGGCGACCGGGGCTTTGCCTTCATGCACGACGGCCCGCTCGATATGCGGATGAGCCGGGATGGGGAAAGCGCGGCCGATTTCCTCAACACTGCGGATGAAGAAGCGATCGCCAATGTGCTTTATCGTTATGGCGAAGAACGCCAGTCGCGCCGGGTGGCCCGTGCGATTGTCGCCGCGCGCCCGCTGGCGACTACCGGCGAACTCGCCCGCGTGGTGCGCCGCGCGCTGGGGCACAAGCCGCACGACAAGAAAGACCCTGCCACCCGCACGTTTCAGGCGGTGCGTATCCATGTGAATGATGAACTGGGCGAGCTTGAAGCTGGCCTTGCCGCAGCCGAGGCGCTGCTGGGCGAGGGCGGGGTACTGGCGGTGGTCAGTTTCCACAGCCTTGAAGACCGCATCGTCAAACACTTCCTGCGCGAAGCCAGTGGCGCGGGCCGTTCCGTATCGCGCCACCTGCCGGGCGAAATCCCCGGCCCGCCGCCGACCTTCGCCAACCTGTCGAAGGGCATCCGTCCGACCGAAGCGGAACTTGTCCGCAACCCGCGCGCCCGTTCGTCCACCTTGCGCCATGCGATCCGCACCGGCGCGCCAGCCAGGAGCATTGCAGCATGATCAGCAGCACTCAGGCAAGGTCGCTGGGATGGATGGCGGTG
>PHEL01000069.1 GCA_002842925.1 Alphaproteobacteria bacterium HGW-Alphaproteobacteria-14 | reverse complement strand
GATCCTGCGCCAAGGCAGTGGCGATCATAGATATCCTGCTGGCGCGCATCATTGATCAGGCCGAGATAGCCCAGCCCTTCGACCTTGGGGTGAGATTTCAGGAAATCGCACACCTTCGCCGCGTTTTCGCCCGCGCGCTGCATCCTCAGTTCAACCGTTTCAAGGCTGCGCATCAACATCCACGCGGTGTTGGGATCAACGATCCCGCCCATCGTGTTGCGCAGCGCGCGCACCGGGTTCATCCACCGTTTCGCGCCAGCTAAACTGCCCGCAACCAGATCCGAATGGCCGCCGACATATTTGGTCAGCGAATAGGCGACAATATCCGCGCCATGATCCAGCGGGCGCTGCCACAACGGGCCGAGGAAGGTGTTGTCGATCGCAATGGGCGTGCCTGCAAGTGCGTGGTCGCGCGCAGCGGCGACGGCTTCGATGTCGACGAGCGCGTTGGTGGGATTGGCGGGGCTTTCAAGGTAGATCATTGCCACCTTGCCGCCTTGCGCTTTGGCTTGGGCCTTGGCCTTGGCCAGCACCGTGTCCAGTTCAGCGCGGGTCGCCCCGGCGGGAAAATCAATATAGGTGACGCCAAACCGGCTCAGCACCTTGGCGACAAAGCCTTCGGATGCGGCATAGAGCGGCCCGGAATGCACGATCACGTCGTTCTGGCTGGCATAGGCCATCAACAGGATGCAGATCGCGGTCATCCCGCTGCTGAAGGCGAGCGCGTCTTCGGCCCCATCCCAGATGGCGAGCCGACCTTCGAGGATTTCCTGATTGGGGCCGTTGAACCGCGAATAGACCAGGCCTTCCGCGCCGCCTTCACGCAGGCCGGTAATGCCTTCGAAATGGCGCTTGCCCGCAGCGGCACTTTCAAACGCGAAGGTCGAAGTGAGAAAGATCGGGGCTTTCAGCGATCCTTCGGACAGCACCGGATCATAACCGTGGCCCATCATCAGGGTGGATGGATTTAACGCGCGTCCGCCGATGGCCTTGATGCCGGGTTTGGGTTTGCGGCGCGGGGTGGGTGTATTGGTCGCATCGACAGCGTCGGTCATGTGCGGATTGCCCTTCCTAGACATACGCTCCCAGGAAGGCGGGAGCTGGTCGCAATGGGCAGGGCACCCGTTCCTAACCTCCGCAGGAACGCCTCTCCGCAGCCAGTGCTCAATCGCTAACCGAATATCGCGCACCGACCTGCGTTGCAAGCGCAGCGGCGGTGGTTTCAGACAGGCGAATCAATATTCAGACAAGCGCTGCAATTCCCCACACCACACCCACGATCAGCACGATGCCTGCCAGATCCAGCAGTGCGCCCGCGGTCACCATCCGTTCGATCCTGATGCGTCCCGTGGCCCAGGCGATCGCGTTGGGGCCAGTGCCTGCGGGCAGCATGAAGCCCCAGCTGGCCGCCAGCGCGGCGGGCAGGGCGAGCAACACCGGATCAGCCCCCAGTGCCACCACCAGCGCGGCGACCACTGGCACAATCCCGGTGGCGGTGGCGACGTTGCTGGCAAATTCGGTCACCACGATCACCAATGCAACCACCGCCAGCGCGACCAGCAACAGCGGCCAATGTTCGAGCGGCAGCAGCGCCTGCCCGACCCAATCAGCCAGCCCCGATGCCTGCATTCCGCCCGCCAGTGCCAACCCGCCACCGAACATGAAGATCACGCTCCACGGCGCGCGGTCGGCTTCTTTCCACACCAGCAGCGGGCGGCCCGTGCCATCGGGGATCAGGAACAACGCAAGGCTGGCGATCACCGCGATGGTGCCATCGGTCCATGATCCGGCGGGCAGCAGCGGCGCGACCAGTGGCTGCGTGACCCACCCGACGAAGGCGACAACCACCAGCGGCACCAGCCGTTTTTCCGGCGCGGCCCATGCGGCGTGACTGTCAATCGCGGCGCGGGCGGCGGCGATGTCGAACGGGTGGTCGGCCACGCGCTGCACCCGGCCGATGATCCACGCGGCCAGCGGAATGCCCAGCACAACCACCGGCACACCATACATCGACCATTCGATAAAGCTGATCCGCACCCCGGCAATGCTATCAAGCAGGCCCACCGCAATCGCGTTGGTGGGCGACCCGACGATCGTGCCAAGCCCGCCGATGCTGGCCGCAAAAGCAATGCCCATCGGCAGCGCGCCCGCGATGCCTTCTTGGTGCATTACCGCTTCGCTGCCTGAGCGCGTTTTTGTCTGCGCTACCGCTGCGCTGCCTGAGCGCGGGGTTCCTCCCTCCAGCACCGCCAGCGCCATCGGCATCATGATCAGCGCGGTCGAGGTGTTCGAGATCAGCATCGACAGCAGCGCCGCCGAAATCATGAAAGCCAGCAACAATGTCCCCGCGCCGCCGCGCCCGCCTACCGCGCGCAGGATCGCCAGGCTCAAACGGCGATGCAGCCCGGTGCGCTCAATCGCCAGCGCGATGAACGCTCCGCCCAACAGCAGGAACAGGATCGGCGAATAATAGGTGCTGGCCGTGGCCTGAGCATCGGAGACGCCCGACAGGGGCAATACCACGAACGGCAGCAGCGCGGTAACAGCCAGCGGCACCGCCTCGGTCATCCACCAGGCAGCCATCCACACCACCAGACCGGCAACCAGCCACGCCCCCGGCGCCATCCCCGCAGGCGGCGGCAGCAGCGCGGCGAGCGCGAATGCAGCGGGCCCGATCAAAAGGCCGATCCGGCGTGCGGTCATGGCTGGTTCGTCCCCTTGCTGCGTAGCCAGCAGGCCTATCAGCGCAGCGCATCCGGCGGCAAGCCCTGCACCGAAAAGGGGCGCGAACCGTTACCGGTTGCGCCCCGATGTGGTTGACCTTTTGGTCATCCCTTATTTCGGCGACAGCACCATCAGCATCTGGCGGCCTTCCAATCGCGGGAAGGCTTCGACCTTGGCGACTTCGGCCACGTCTTCCTGCACCTTCTTCAGCAGATCCATGCCAAGGTGCTGGTGCGCCATTTCGCGGCCGCGAAACCGCAGGGTGATCTTCACCTTGTCGCCGTTTTCGATGAACTTGGTAACGTTGCGCATCTTCACGTCATAATCATGCGTGTCGATGTTGGGACGCATCTTCACTTCCTTGATGTCCTGCGTTTTCTGCGTCTTGCGCGCCAGATTGGCCTTTTTCTGCGCTTCGTAGCGGAATTTGCCGACATCAAGGTATTTGCACACCGGCGGGTCCGCGTTGGGGGACACTTCGACGAGGTTCAGGCCTTTTTCATTGGCCTGTTCGATCGCTTCGCGGGTGAACATCACGCCAAGGTTTTCGCCTTCGTCATCGATGACGCGGACCTTGGGGACATTGATAGCGCCGGGGTGGACGTGATATGGGGTGTTCTCCTGTGGTTGCTTACGTATCAGCGCGCTCCTTAGTGCGAAACGAAGGCGAGCGCTAGGTGGAGTCTTGCTGTGGCACGGGTCACGACCGAACGGGCCTACGCAATCCCACTTAAGTTTTTCATAAGTGCCGGCGTTCGTTTCAGTAAGCTAATAACTTTCCGGCAGGCCCGACCGTTGAAGGGCGCTTCGGTTCGGTCGATAGCCTTTTCGCTCTGCAGGAGGAAATTATGGGCTCAACCTTTGACAACGCTAATGCGAATGAGTTTCTGCAGGACGGTGAACGCGATTTTCTCGCGGTCTTACAGTCGTGTCGTTCTGTTCACAGTGCGGCCCAGACTTCAGGCGTGTCCCCTCGTGTTATAGCAGGAACACTCAAATCAATTCGAATTATGTTGCAGGCAAACGATGGGAACGTGGACGATTTTCTGTCTTTGGTCGAAAACTGGAATCCTGATGGCATCGAAGCCTTCATGTTTCCTGACCGAGCCCCATCGGTTGATGACTACGTCCGAGAGGCAAGCGCCACTAGCAAAGGCAAAGCTGCAAATCAGCCCGGTGATTCCGCGCGCAAGAAGCAAAATGTCCTCGATGAAATCGAGCGCGACTGGACTCCCCAGGAAATGCGCGACTTGGGTGCGTCGCTGATGCGACTTGCTGATGCGCTTGATCAGAACTGGAATCCAGGCGCATTGCAGTCCTCGTTCCACTGGCCCTCTGCGGCGAGGCAGATTGAGCGAAATGCGATCGAACTCGCGAAGAAGGCCACACTGATCAAACGACAACTGAATATGAGAAAAAAATACCTCCCCGAAGCCATGTTGGTGGAGCCGACATGGAATATGCTTCTGGAACTTTTTTGCCAATTTGCGGGAGGCGCAAGCGTTAGCACGAAGAGCCTGAGCATAGCCGCTGACTGCCCGGAATCCACTGCACTTCGTCATATTGATCGCCTTGAGGAAGTGGGGCTTATTCGAAGGTTTAGATCAAAGGCCGATGGGCGCGTTACCCTGACCGAACTCACCAAAAAAGGCATAGTTGGAGTGGGTAGGGTTTTAGAGCGAATTTCGATTTAATACCCGGCCCGCCACAACGGAAACCGCGCAATCTGCCCCTTGGCGGGCATCAGCGCCTCGATCGCGCGGGCAGGTTGCAGCGCTGCGAGGATTTCTGGCGCTCCTGCATCCATCCCGCCGGTGAGGGAGCCGAAGGCGGGGAGGATCATGCGCTCCGCCCCCGCTGCACTGCGCCCCAGCACCGCGCAGGGGCGGGCGATGTGGCGGTTTTTAACCGTGAGGCGCAATTTTGGGTGAAAGTGGCCTGACAATTCGGGCGCGGTCTCTCCGGCGCGGGCTTCGTGGCGCAGGATTACTCCGCCCAGTTCCAGTTCATCCACAATCGTCCCGCCGAACCCCGTGGGAAGCGCCTCGTCATGGTTGCCGGTGATCCACACCCAGTCGAGCGCACGAGTCAGCGCTTCGAGCATTCCGGTGCAATGCGCGTCCATGCGCAATGCGCCAGCATCATCGTGGAAATTGTCGCCCAGCGTGATCACCCGCCGCGCGCCGGTGATCCGCACCGCATCGGCCAGCCGCTCCAGCGTGTCGCGGCTGTCATAGGGCGGCAGCATCTGGCCTCGTGCGGCAAACCAGCTGGCCTTTTCAAGGTGCAGATCAGCCACCAGCAGCGTGCGTTCGGCCGGCCAGTACAGCGCGCGCGCCGGCCCCAGCAGCATTTCGTGCCCGGCAAAGGCGAAGGGGGCGAACATAGCAGGAACCATGATCCGTCCTTTGCGGGCTTTCTCCCCATCCGCAACAAAAACCGTTCATGCTGAGCTTGTCGAAGCATTGGCTTTTCTTCTAACCCACAGGCTCGTGAGAAGGACAACCCTTCGACAAGCTCAGGGTGAACGGGGATTTATGGATTGGTCTGACAAGACGGCGCAGGCGAAGGTGTGGTTCGAAGACTTGCGCGACCAGATCTGCGCGGAATTCGAAGCAATCGAGCACGAGGCGGGGTCGGACGCCAGCTTCCAATACACCCCGTGGAACCGCGAGGAGGATGGCAATCCCGATCCCGGCGGCGGGGTGCAGGGATTGATGAAGGGCAAGGTGTTCGAGAAGGTCGGCGTCAATGTCTCGACCGTGCGGGGCAGCTTCGCCAAGGAATTTGCAGGCAGCATCAACGGAGCGAGCGCGGAGGCCCCCGGCTTTGTCGCCACCGGCATCAGCCTTGTGGCGCATATGGCCAATCCGCATGTGCCAGCCGTCCACATGAACACCCGGTTCCTCACGACGACCAAAGCGTGGTTCGGCGGCGGGGCGGATTTGAACCCGCCAATCCCCTATGCCGAGGACACCGAGGAATTCCACGCTGCGATGCAGGCCGCCTGCGATCCGCACAATCCGACCTATTACGAACGTTACAAGAAATGGGCGGACGAATATTTCTACATCCCCCACCGCCAGGTGCATCGCGGGGTCGGCGGGATTTTCTACGATCACCTCGAATGCGCAGATGAACCGGCGTTTGACCGTCATTTTGCCTTCACGAAGGAAGTCGGCAAGGCGTTCCTCGCCAGCTTCCCGGCACTGGTGCGCAAACGCATGGGGAGCGACTTCACGCCGGAGGATGAGGCCCGTCAGCTCGCATACCGGGGGCACTATGCCGAATTCAATCTGGTCTATGATCGCGGCACGATCTTCGGCCTGAAGACCGGCGGCAATATCGACGCGATCCTGATGAGCCTGCCGCCAAGGGCGACGTGGAGTTAATTGCAGCCGCGTAACCGCTCTAGGCCGTCCCATGGCGCGGACGCAGGCGGGCGTTCGCGAGGATCAGCAATGTCGAGTTGCTTGACTGTATAGTCCAACTTCCCAAAGTTGCAGAGTGCGCAGCTGACGACAACGTTTTCTTCGTCCGAACGTCCACCATGGCTGTGCGGCACGACATGATCATATTGCAGCCAGAAGCAGGAAAATGCTGCGTGCTGCTTTTCTGGTGCGTTGCTCACCCAAGGCACGGCTTCAGGGTAGAGCTTATGCACCAGTTTGCGTATGTCGGCGTCGATGACCGGAATGCCGCAATATCTGCAGCGATAGCCGTCACGATCAAGGACTGCGCGCTTTGTCGTCCTTGATGGCGCGCGGACAGGATCGAGTTCAGCCTTCGGGATTTTGATCGTGTCGTTCTCGGGCTTGGGAATTCTGATATTAAGACTGGGCTTCTGCCAATCCGCCCATGCCCAGTCATAAACTGTAGGCATATTCGCTTTTGCAAACAGCGTTTCGGCTGCCCTGAACTGTCCATGCTTATGCGCATCGGTTGCTGCCGACAGCAGGTAATAGGCCTCGAAAATATCAGGGATCGGATCCCTGATGCAAAGGCGCGCGTGCGCTGTATCTTTACCCGTCATTCGGCCAATACTGCCAGCGTGGCCGGAAAAATCAACCCGCCACCACCCGCTGCCGGAACCAGTCGGCGAGTTCGTCCTCGCTGAGTTCACCTGCGGCGAGGGCGATGAAGGCGGCCGCGACTTCGGCATCGCTGGTCGCCGGCATTTCAAAGCCGTTGACCACCAGAAAGGTCTCGCTGATCACCGCAGCGGTTCGCTTGTTTCCGTCGGTGAAAGGATGGTTGCGCGCAATCCCGAAGGCATAGGCAGCAGCCAACGCGGCGGCATCCGGTTTGCCATAGGCCTCAAGCTGCTGCGGGCGAGCCATCGCGCTTTCCAGCAAGGCGGGATCGCGCACGCCGTCCAGCCCGCCATGCTCGGCGAGATGCTCGCGATGCGCGGCCTGCGCCACCGAGGTGGCCACCCAAATCCATTTCCGTGAGGTCAAGCGACGACCCTATTTCGCCAATTCAGCCAGCGCCCGTTTGCGCTTTCGCATGATTTCACGCGCAATTTTCATCTGTTGCTCAAAATCATCATCGGGCGCGGTCAATTCAATCCCGCGCGGCGTCGTCGAGACGGTGAGTTCATCACCAAGCTCGGACTGGAGGTGATTGAGAATATCCTTGGGCAGGATAATTCCAGCCGAATTGCCGATCTTCGTAATCTTGAGCGTCGTGTTCATACGTGTGTTATAACACTTCTCGCATTGCACTGCAATATCGCGCTTGCCCCGTCTGGCCCCCGCGCCCATATTCGTCTGATATGCTGCGCCAATACGAACTCGTCGAGAAAGTGCTCGAATACGATCCCGATGCGGACGAGGCGATGCTGAACCGCGCCTATGTCTATACCGTGCAGAAACACGGCACCCAGAAACGCGCGAGCGGGGATCCCTATTTCAGTCACCCGGTCGAAGTGGCGGGTCTTATGACTGACTTGAAGCTCGATCAGGCCACCATCATCACCGCGCTGCTGCATGATACGGTTGAGGACACGCTTGCCACGATCGAGGATATCGAGGCGCATTTCGGGCCTGAAGTTGCGCGGCTGGTCGATGGGGTGACCAAGCTTTCCAAGATCGAGGCGATGCCCGAAAATGAACGCGCGGCGGAAAACCTGCGCAAGTTCCTGCTCGCCATGTCCGAAGATATCCGCGTGTTGCTGGTCAAGCTGGCCGACCGGCTGCACAATATGCGCACGCTGCATTTCATCAAATCGCCCGAAAAACGCCAACGCATCGCGCGTGAGACAATGGATATTTACGCCCCGCTGGCCGAACGCGTGGGGATGTATGAATATATGCGCGAAATGCAGGCGCTGGCGTTTCGCGAACTGGAGCCCGAAGGCTACGCCACCATCAACACCCGGCTTGAACAATTGCGCAGTCAGGACGGCGGGCAGGTTGATGCGATCGCGCTCAAGGTGAAGCAACGCCTTGCCGAAGCGGGCTTGAAGGTCGAGGTTTCGGGCCGCGAAAAACACCCCTTTTCGATCTGGCACAAAATGGCCGAACGCCATGTCAGCTTTGAACAGGTCACTGACATCATGGCCTTCCGCGTGCTGACCGACACCGAGGAGGACTGTTACTGCGCGTTGGGCGTGCTGCACACCACGTGGCAGGCGTTGCCGGGCAAGTTCAAGGATTACATCTCGACCCCGAAAACCAATGGTTACCGCAGTATCCATACCGCGTTGATGTACGAAAATTCGATGCGGGTCGAAGTGCAGATCCGCACCCGCGAAATGCACCGCCGCAACGAATTCGGGCTGGCTGCGCATTGGGCTTACAAGCAGGATGGCAAGGCCGATGGGCAGGTTGCATGGCTGCGCGATCTGATCGAGATTGTCGAACAAAGCCACGATGCCGAAGAGCTGCTCGAACATACGCGGCTGGCGATTTATCAGGATCGGATATTCGCCTTCACCCCCAAGGGCGCGCTGTTCCAGCTGCCCAAGGGCGCGACCGCGGTCGATTTCGCCTTTGCCGTCCACACCAATCTGGGGCTGGCGACGGCAGGGGCGAAGATCAACGGGCGGCATATGCCGCTGCGCACCGCGCTGGCCAATGGCGATGTGGTGGAGATCATCAAGAACCCGCACGCCGCTCCGCAGCTATCATGGCTGGGGTTTGTCGTGACCGGCAAGGCGCGTGCGGCAATCCGGCGTTCGGTACGGCTGAAGGAACACGCCGAAGTGGCGGCGATCGGATCGAAACTGTTCGATGAAATCGCGATCCGCGTGCCCGCCCGGATCGGCAAGAAAGCGATCCGCGCCGCGATTGAACGGCTCGGCATGGATGAACCTGATGATCTGATGTTCGCCATCGGCGCGGCCAAGATTTCCGACCGCGAGGTGATGGAGGCGCTGGTCCCCGGCTGCACCGCCGGGATCGAGGAGGATGAACACTGGGCGCGGCGCGAACGGGCGGTGTCGATCCGCGGGCTCACCCCGGGTGTAGCGTTTGAACTGGCGGCTTGCTGTCACCCGGTGCCGGGAGATCGCATCGTCGGTATCCGCCGCAAGGGTGAAACCGTGCTGGTGCACGCAATCGACTGTCTCGAGCTGGCCAGCGGGGTGGATAGCGACTGGATCGATCTGGCGTGGGGCAGCCGTTCGGTCGGCGCGCTGGGTCAATTGTCAGTGACTTTGTATGACCGGCCCGGAACGCTGGCGGAAATGGCGGGGATCTTCGCGCAGAACAACGCCAACGTGACCAGCCTGGCGCAAAGCCAGCTTGATCATCCCTTCACCACCTATGACATCGAGATCGAGGTGCAGGACGTGGTGCACTTGAACCGCATCCTGTCTGCCCTGCGCGCCAGCGATGCGGTGGCTCAGGCGGAACGGCAGTAGCGTGGCGGTTGTTGGGCTGGATCACGTGCAGCTTGCCATTCCCGCAGGGGGTGAAGCGCAGGCACGCGGGTTTTATGCCGGGTTGCTGGGCATGACAGAAATCGCCAAACCGGCACAGCTTTCGCCGCAAGGCTGCTGGTTTACCGGCGGGGCGCTTAACCTGCATCTGGGGGTGGATCGGGGTTTTGCCCCGGCGCGCAAAGTGCATCCGGCGCTGCTGGTCGATGATCTGGCGGCGCTGCGCATCCGATTGTCGGAGGCGGGCTGCGAGATCCGCGACGACAAGCAGGTGGAGGGCTATGCGCGGTTTTTCACCGAAGACCCGTTCGGCAACCGCATCGAATTGATGGAGCGGGTGTAGGCCCCGCCTTCGTCATCGCCGCGCGGCTGCGCCGCTCGCAATGACGCCTATTCCGCCACCCGCCGTACCGGTACGCGGATGTTGCAGATGTCTGCGCCGCCTGCGGGGACGATGAAGAACGGATCGCGGCGGTTGGCGATCGCTTCGGCGTAGGCCGCGAAGGTGTCGCTTGTCGTCGAGAGGTATTCGAAACTTGGTTGCTCGGAAGGGGCCAGATCACTCACCACCCGCACCGACAGGATCGGGGTTCGCTTGGCGGCTTCCTCGGCGGTGTAGAACCCCAGCGCGCCTGACCCGCGCGGCAGCGAGGAGAGGTGCTGCATCCCCTCGATCACCCGGCCGACCAACGCGATATTGCGATCCAAGTGGCGTGGCGCATGGCCGATCACGGTATAAAGCTCCGCGCCCGAGCCTGTGTCGGGCGAATAATTCCGCCCCACGCCGACCATGCCGTAGCAGTGGGTAGGCCAAACTTCAGCTACGCTTGATCGTGGGACTCTTGGGGCGTCAGCCAATAGTGGTGCGAGTTCCCAAGCCAGAGGCCAACCTCCAAAGAACTGGGTGTGTTTGGCGTACCTGTCTCCTTCTGCGTTTTCTATGAAATTGAAACGCGACAGCTTGTTGTTTTCGCTGCGGCTCGTCCGACGCCAGCCGGATTGAGAGGTGGCATCGGCAACCCACCGACCATAGGTAATGCCCGCAAGATACTCATCCTCTCCCATCACCTTTAGCCCCTCGGGCAGCGGCTTCGGCGTCCCCGTCGCTTCGGGGTTATCGTAATTGGGATCGCCCCACTGGGTGACATAATTGTCCTGCACCCGGTTGACCGAAATGCCGTCATACCACTTGGCGCGCGCAAACAGGCGGATATTGTGGACCCAGCCTTGGCTGAAGGGCGCGGGCATCAGTTGGATCACCACGGTGCGTGGGCTTCCGTCGGCATCGGGCGCAAGGGTCATCACCAGCAGATCCTCTGCCGGAATTGCTACCCAGTCCGCGGCTGGCGCAGCGGCGACGATTTCGGATGGTGCGGGCGCGGGAGTCTTTGTTTGCCCTACCGCTTCGCTGCTTGAGGGCGAAGCATCCTGTGCAGAAGCGGGCAGCGAAAGGGCGAGCGCAGCCGAAGCCGCAAGGAACATGGTTCTCATGCCCACATTGGTGCCACCACGCGCCTTGCGAAGCAATCCATTCGCGGCTAGTGGCGCGCACTTGCCTTCTCAGGCGCTCAAGCAGCGAAGCGGTAGCGCACGGGAAAGTCATACGGAGCGGTGGCCGAGTGGTCGAAGGCGCACGCCTGGAAAGTGTGTATACGTCAAAAGCGTATCGTGGGTTCGAATCCCACCCGCTCCGCCATTATCTTGTAGCGAACCTGAGATGAGGCTCCCGTTCGGGGCCTTTTTCTTTTTGTCTCAAAGGCGTTTAGCCGAGACGCCCGAACCTCGTCCGGCCCGGTTCGGCTTCACGAAGGCCAACGTTTTCAGCCAGTTCCTTCTATCGGATCGGCGCACCTTCTGCTGCCGTTCTCCCGGCTGGCGTCGCCAGGCAGAGAACGCGCGGTAGGCGTTTCATGGCGGGTATGGGAGTAGTCGTGCGCACTGGGCCGTATTCTAGATCGTGCTTTGGCTGCCGTCAGCGATCAGGAGGGGCTGGCCGCGAGCGGGCGCTCGGCACAGGACTCTTCGTAGCGAACTGGTTTGAGGGGAGGCAGTAGCCTCCCCCAAGGCATTACAAGTTCAGGCGCTACGCGATCTGTTTGGCTGTCACAGGAATAACCTGCCCACCGGCTTCAAGAATTGCATCTCTTAGGATGTCGTGCAGTTGATCAAGGAAGCCCCGGGCAGCCGCCTTCGCCCCTGCCTCTGCTTCGCGCAGCACCCTGATAATCTGCTCTTCTGTAAATCTCAGTCTCTTCATCGTCCGTCCTTCCATGGGCCGGACTCTAATCGAACTTGGAGGAAAATTAGGGGGTCACGTCACTGGCGTTACGTTACGATCACGATGATCAGCAAAATCCCAATCCCGAACATCGCAAGTGCGAGCGGGATGGCCAGAACCTGTCCGGCAACGGCTGACGCGCTCATCGGCCCGGTCCAGGTTTGCAGCGGCTTGCCCTGCGCCAGCGGCGACGGCTTTTCATGGCCTTTGATCGAGGACAAGATCATGGCGACGCCAAAATACATGGCTGTGTAGAGCATCGAAACGACGATGGCGAAGACGGCTCTGCCTCCGCTCCCGGTTGCCAGCATAACGGTCAGGAAAAATATCGCATAACACCCCAGCATCGCGACCCATATCCACGCAGGAAATTGGAATCCATGTTGCACCCCACTGGTTTCATGGTCGGACGGAAGCGGTTTGTCAGGCGACATGTCGGCCATCATTTCGGTGTCCCCCGCTACAGGGCTGTGGTCATCAAGCATGGGGCAATTCCTTTCCAGCACGAGCACCGCCCATGCCGCGACGATTGATTTCGATGCCGGTCAGCAGGCTGTCGGCGATCATTCTCGCCCTGCTGGCCACAAGCGCGGTGGCGGGCGCACAGGTTTCGATTTCGGACAGGGTGGCGTAGAACAGCGCAAGCCAGTGTTCGAAATGGCGGCTTTCCAAACCCGGAATGGCCATGTGCTTGACCATCGGATTGCCGGAAAATTCACCGCTGTTGTGCAGGATTGATCGCCAGAAGCGGTTCATTTTATCGAGATGTTGAGGCCAGTCCGTAATCCTCTGCAAAAAGATCGGGCCGAGCAGCTCGTCGGCTCTGATGCGCGCATAAAAACGCTCGACAAGAAGATCGATGAAATCGGAATCGACGCCCAGTGATTCTGCGTTGGCGCGTTTGGCCTCGCGCGCGCGCCGCGCATGATCGTTTACCGGGGGCATCACCCCAGCGTCTGTATGTGTGCCCGTGCCCGCACCAGACTGCTCCATGACATATCCCTTAAAGACGTATATGAAATACCACTATTCCATTTCTTGAGGTGAAAAGCAATATCTCATATACGCCATTGATGCATTTGAGCCTGCAAACCGATTACGCCCTGCGCATCCTGATGGCCCTGTCGTCGTTTGGGGAGCAGATGTCGGTCGACGATATCGCGCGCCGCTATGGCATCTCCCGCAACCATCTGGCCAAAGTCGCTCACCGGCTGCAAGCTCTCGAGCTTGTCCAGGCAACGCGTGGCAGGTGCGGCGGTCTCAGGCTGGCAAAACCCGCTGAAGAGATCAATGTTGGCGCGGTTGTCCGGGCGATGGAGAGACTCGACGGTTTTGTTGAGTGTATGCAGCCAAAATCAAATGGTTGCCCGGTGGTGGGCGCTTGCGGCCTGCAGGGCGCGCTGTCCCGCGCGCTTGCTGATTTTTTGCGCTGCCTCGACCAGTATCAACTCTCAGACCTGACGCCTCACCCGCTGCGTTTTGCCGCCTTGCTTGAAGAAAAGCCTCAGGAACCCACACCAGAGGTGGCCCGGTTTGTCTGCACAGAGATCGGCAACGGATAAGTGGATTGTCTGCCGGTTGGTTTCTTGCATTGCCGAGATGTGCCGTCATGGAGG
>PHEL01000002.1 GCA_002842925.1 Alphaproteobacteria bacterium HGW-Alphaproteobacteria-14 | reverse complement strand
GCCTTCGGGGGCGCAACTCCGGTGCCGCCCAAGCAGTTGGCGGTGGCCGATCCGGCCGCACGCTGGACAGCGGCAAGCCGCGAGCGCGCCTTCTTCGCCTATGCTACCAACTATCTGATCGATCTCCAGAACGCGGTGATCGTCGATGTCGAGGCGACCACTGCCATCCGCCAGGCCGAGGTGACCGCCCAACGCCGGATGATCGACCGGACGCAGGAACGCTTCGGCCTCTGGCCCGAGCGGCTCGTGGGTGATGCCGGATATGGCGATGCCAAGAACCTGTCCTGGCTGGTCGAGGAGCGCGGCATCGAGCCACACATCCCTGTGGTCGATCATTCCATCCGCCGCGATGATAGCTTCGAGCGCTCAGCCTTCACCTTCGACCACGAGGACGACAGCTACATCTGCCCTGCCGGCAACCGGCTGCGCCAGAGCCAGAGGGCCTACAGCAATGCCCGTCAGTCGGTCGATGCCGACGGCATGCTGCGCTACCGCGCCAGCAAGCTCGACTGTGACGCCTGCGCTCTCAAGCCGCGCTGTTGCCCGACCCAGCCAGCGCGCAAGATCCTGCGCTCAGTCCATGAGGGCGCCCGGGATCTCGCCCGCGATATCGCCACGACCGACGCCTATCTGGTCTCGCGCCGTCAGCGCAAGAAGGTCGAGATGCTGTTCGCGCACCTCAAGCGCATCCTCAGGATGGACCGCCTGCGCCTGCGAGGTCCAAACGGCGCAAGAGACGAGTTCCTCCTCGCCGCCACCGCCCAAAACCTCCGCAAGATGGCCAAGCTGATCCCCATGCCAGCCACCCCAGCCCCCGCATAAGCGGGGGCCAAGCCTCAGCGACACGATCAGGCTCGCGCCAGCGCCAGCCTCAGACGCGGGTTTTTCAACACAATCCACCCACCTGCCGACGTTCACGCCCCACGCGGCGATGCCCGAAAGCGGACTCTGGCGCGCTCTACCCCTTTCGCGGCATCCGGTACGGCAGCATGAACTGCACCAGCGGGGACGAGAAGCGCCGCATGTCGAGGCTTTCCTGCACCGCCACCACTTCTTCTCCCAGAAAGCGCGAGGCGAGTTCGCTGCGGGCGTAGAACGGGGTGTCCTCCCACGTGCGGCGATCTTCAGCCACACCGATGTCTGACCTTGTGCGGCGGGCAACTCCCCATTTGCTGCTTGGCAGGTGCGCGATCGGGGGCAGATCGACCGGTTCGGGCACCGCATCGCGATCAAACCGCAGCGCGCTGGCGAACAGCGAACCATCGCCGCGCTCGCCTTCGTAACACACCAGCGCACCTTCATTGAGGTGTGCGCGTGACCAGTGCCAGGCGTTGAAGCCTGTCTCCAGCGGCTCGTTGCCGCGATTGTGGTCGAGGTAGGCCTTGCCGCGCCACGATATGCCGGGGGAATCCATCTCCACCTCGATCCGGGCGCGCGGGGCAAGGCAGTGCCAGATGTGACTTTCCTTGCCATCAAGCGCAAAGGCGACGCAGTTCAGCGCCTCGGGGAACACCCGCACGCGGCCCGTTACCTTGCGCTGCCACGGATTGAACAATCGCTTGTCGCTTTCATGGATGTCAATTGTCAGCGCCTCGCCATCCCAGCGCACGCTGCTTGGCCCGATCACCAGGTTCGCGGCATCACGCTCCACCGCGCTGCTGCCGCGCTCGGTCATCGCCCAGCGCGCCTGCGGGCCGTAAAGCGCGACATTGAGCGAGGAGTGGTTCAGCGGATCGCCCCGCCCGCTGCGCTTGTAATAGGGGGAAAAGACGCTGCCCAGAAAGGCGATGATCGTCAGCCCGTGCTGCCCGTCGTCGCTGATGGCATCGACATACCACCAGCTGTAACCCCGCGCGATTACCCGCGCTGCCAGCTGCCCGGACAAGGCTGCCATGGGCACCCCAGCCGCCGGATGGGTCGCCCCGCCCGTGCAATAGAGACCGGGGATTTTCGTGCGCGGCCCCTGCCGCTGGAAAGAGGCCGCCCAGCCGTGCGACGCTCGCCCATAAAGGGCGCCGCCCGTGGCCGGGAACAGGGCGTCCCAATCCTGCGGGGTCATGAGCTGATGCGGCGCCGGGTCTTCCAGCGTCAGACCGCAGCGGCCTAGGCTGGCCATCATGGCTTGGGTGCATCGGGCTTTCTCCTCGGGAGTGTAATCATGGACGTCGCCATTGGCGGGCGCGTTGACGATGATCTGGATACGTTCGCGTCCAAACGAAGCGGTGCCGGGCGCGGGGGCGCTGTGCTGCGCGCCGCGATCTACCGCGCACAGGTAGACGGTGGGATCGGATGGCGGCTGGCCAGCAGCAATCTCGCGAAATTCGCGCGCGTAATCGGGCGAAAAAAACACGTTATGGCGCGACAGGTCGAACCCCGATGTTTCGGCATGGGCGTACCAGACGAGCGCGGACAGCGAGCGTTTGGCGGGCGGAATGCGCGCCACCGCGCGGGTCGCCGCCTCGCCCAGCCGCCCGGTTGCCAGCGCCGCCGGATCGCAGTTGCAGATGACGATATCGGCCGCGATAACCTCACCGCTGGACAACCGCACGCCGCAGGTGCGGCCGTTGGTGGTGAGCACTTCGGCCACCGGCGCGTGGCAACGGATGCGAGCGCCCTGCTGCTCGGCCAGCGCCGCCAATGCCTTGGCCAGCGCATGAATCCCGCCTTCGATCAGCCACACGCCCTGCGCCTCGACATGCGCGATCAGCATCAGCGTGGCGGGCGCGGCAAACGGCGATGATCCGCCATAGGTGGCATAACGCCCGAACAATTGCTGCAAACGCGGGTCTGCGAAGTGTGCGCCCAGTGCATCCCACATCCGGTCAAATGGACGCATGGCGAGCATATCGTCGATACGCCACGGCCCGATCCGCCACATCATCGGCAGCGGGGTACTGGCCTTGTCGCCTCGCAGGAAGGGCTGCTCAAGCACATCGAATATACGCCGCGCTTCTGCGCGGAAATTGCGGTATCCGCGCGCGGCGTCAGCCCCGGCGAAATCACCGACAGCATCCTCGCTGCGGAGGGGATCAGCAAACAGATCAAGCCGTTCGTCCGGCCCCCAGGCATGGCGTGCGATCACTTCGGCGCGGGTGATGGCAACGTGATCATCCAACCGCGCCCCGCAGACGGCGAACACGTCGTCGAACACATCACGATAGGTGAACACCGTCGGCCCGCCGTCAATTTCCGCGCCGTCCACCGTGACGCAGCGGGCCTTTCCGCCAACCCGGCTTTCCTTTTCCACCACGGTGACATCGGCCCCATGCGCCGCCAGCAGCGCGGCGCTGGTCAGCCCGCCAACTCCGGCTCCGATCACGACGACTCGTGCGCTCACCTGCCCTCCCTTCGTGTATCCCTTGAATATGATTGACCTTACGCATCAATCTGTCCAATTGTTTAGACATATGGACTACGAAATCGACTGTTCGTGAACAAATGGCCCTCCTTGCGGATCGGCTGGGTCATGCGTCGCAACCGGGTCTTTTCCAATCCCCGCTTCCAATATTGGGCCGCGCGCCTGCCGCTGATCCGCAGGATTGCACGCGGCCGCGCCAATGCCGCGTTCGATCTGCTGGCTGGCTTTGCCTATGCGCAGGTGCTTTATGCGTGCGTTGAAGGCGGGCTGTTCGCGGTGCTCAAAGACGGCCCCGTCAGTGCCGCCGGCGTGGCGCAACGCATGGCGTTGAGCGAAGCCGCCGCACTGACCCTGCTACGCTCCGCCCGCGCGCTTAATCTGACCCAGGAGCCGGTGCCCGACCACTGGATGCTGGCCGGGCAAGGCGCCATATTCGCAGCGAATCCAGGTGTTCAGGAAATGGTCCGGCACCACCGGCTGCTTTATGCCGACCTGGCTGATCCGATCGCATTGCTGCGGGCTGACCGGCGCGAGCCGACTGCATTGTCGCAATTCTGGACTTACGCGGGCGCATTGCACGGCGCGAGTGAGCGGGGAGAACAGACCACTGAATATTCCAGGCTGATGGCCGCATCGCAGCATTTCGTCGCCGATGAGGTGTGCGCTGCGGTGTCATTCAAACGGGTCAAACGCCTGCTTGATGTTGGCGGCGGGCACGGGGCGTTTCTGACCGCGATTGACGCTATTTATCCGCATCTGGAGCTTGGCCTGTTCGATCTGCCAGAGGTGGTGGCAACCGGCGCACCGATCGTGGCCGCGGCTGTCGGGGAAGCGCGAATCACTGTGCATCCAGGAAATTTCTTCAACGATTCGATACCACAAGGCTATGACATGGTGTCGTTGATCCGCATTCTGCACGATCACGATGATGCGCCCGCGCAGGCGCTGCTCGCCAATATCCGCGCCAGCATGCCCCCCGGCGCGCGGTTGTTGATTGCCGAACCCATGGCGCAAATTCCCGGCGCTGAACCGATGGGTGAAGCATTTTTCGGGCTCTATCTGTGGGCGATGGGATCGGGCCGCCCGCGCAGCCCGGCGGAAATCATCGCCATGTTGCGCGCTGCCGGATTTTCCAGCGCACGGTCCGTCGCAACTGCGCAACCGGTCAACGCAAGCGTAATCATTGCACAGGCCTGACGTCTGGTTTGTCCAGAATATTTGACAGTCATAATCGTAAGGCGTAGCAAACAGTGGAGAGGGCATCGCTTCGGAGTTTCCGACTCAGTTGCTCTGACGCGAATGGCTCTGGGGAGAGACCGATTACAATGGATACACTGGCCGTCATTCTTGAAGCACCGGAGCGCCTCGCTCTCCGCGCGCTTGAGATGAAGCCGGTGGACGTATCCGATGTCGTGGTGGAAATCGCGTTCAGTGGAATCAGCACAGGCACCGAAAAATTGCTTTGGACTGGGCGGATGCCGCCCTTTCCCGGTCTTGGTTATCCGTTGGTGCCGGGTTACGAATCGGTTGGTCGCATTGTCGATGCCGGGGCCGAAGCACGCGGACGCATTGACGATTGGGTATTTGTGCCCGGCGCCAATTGTTACACCGATGCGCGGGGCCTGTTCGGCGGCACCGCCAAACGCGTTATCGTGCCATCGGCCCGCGCCATTCCGATTCCCGAACATCTGGGCGAATCCGGCGTGCTATGCGCGCTCGCGGCCACTGCGCTGCACGCGATCAAGAGCGGGTTTGACCGGCGCGAGGCGCTGCCAGACTTGATTATCGGCCACGGTGTGCTGGGCCGCCTGATCGCCCGGCTGACGCTGGCCTTGGGCGGCACCGCGCCAACCGTTTGGGAAATCAACTCCACCCGCCGCAGCGGCGCTGCCGGTTATAACGTGATCGATCCGGCGGATGATGATCGCCGCGATTATCACGCGATCTATGATGCCAGCGGCGCTGCCGGGTTGGTCGATGATCTGGTCATGCGCCTCGCCAAGGGCGGCGAAATCGTGCTGGCGGGCTTCTATTCGGAACGTGTGAGCTTCGCCTTTCCGGCGGCGTTCATGAAGGAAGCGCATTTTCGCGTGGCCGCCGAATGGCAGCCTGGCGATCTGGCTGAAACCCGCGCGCTGATTGCGAGTGACCGGCTCGATTTGACGGGTCTTGTTACCAACCGGCGTCCTGCTGGTGAGGCGCATGACGCCTACCCGCAGGCCTTCAGTGATCCTGATTGCCTCAAAATGGTCCTCGATTGGAGCGAATGCTGATGTCTGTGCTCGATACCCGAACCCTCGAAGATCAAGTTGCGAGCTTGCGCGAAGAAGCAAGCCACGAGCCTGACCCGGTGCACACTGGTGAAGTGAAAAGCGAAACGCAGGTCATTGCGATCTATGGCAAGGGCGGTTCGGGCAAGAGCTTTGCACTGTCCAACCTCAGCTACATGATGGCCCAGCAGGGCAAGCGCGTGCTGCTGATCGGTTGCGATCCCAAGTCCGATACCACCAGCCTGCTGTTCGGCGGCAAGAGCTGCCCGACGATCATCGAAACATCCTCGAAGAAAAAGGCCGCTGGCGAAGAAGTCCGCATCGAAGATGTGTGCTTCCAGCGTGACGGCGTCTTCGCAATGGAACTCGGCGGCCCCGAAGTGGGTCGCGGTTGCGGTGGTCGCGGGATCATCCACGGTTTCGAACTGCTTGAAAAACTGGGCTTCCACGATTGGGGCTTTGATTACGTGCTGCTCGATTTCCTCGGCGACGTGGTGTGCGGCGGCTTCGGCCTGCCGATCGCCCGCGACATGTGCCAGAAGGTGATCGTCGTAGGCAGCAACGACCTGCAATCGCTCTACGTTGCCAACAATGTCTGCCAGGCGGTCGAATATTTCCGCAAGATGGGCGGCAATGTCGGCGTGGCTGGTATGATCATCAACAAGGATGATGGCACCGGCGAAGCCCATGCCTTCGCCGAAGCGGTCGGCATTCCGGTGCTCACCGCGATCCCGGCGAATGAAGATATCCGCCGCAAGAGCGCCAATTACCAGATCATCGGCATCCCCGGCGGCGAATGGGCCAGCCTGTTCGAAGACCTTGCCATCAACGTCGCAGAAGCGCCGCCCGTGCGGCCCAATCCCTTGACGCAAGATGGGTTGCTCGGGCTGTTCAGCCCGGATGAAACCGGCGGCAATGTCGAACTCGTCCCGGCGACGCAGGCCGATATGCGTGGCGGTGTATTCGAAACCCGCCCCAGCCTCGAAGTGATCTACGACGAAGCATGAGCGATCATAACGCCTTTGAGCCCGTGCGAGCCCCTGACCGGATCGACCTCGATACGGCCACGGATACTGGCGGCGGCTGCACGTCGAAAGACACCATGCTTGAGGCCGCGCGCAACGCAGGCAAGAGCGACATTCTCGATCAATATGCCGCCGATTACCCCGTCGATCCGCAAGCTGGCCCGCATGATCAGCCGCAGTCGATGTGCCCCGCCTTCGGTAGCTTGCGCGTCGGATTGCGGATGCGCCGCACCGCCACAGTGCTGTCAGGCTCGGCCTGCTGTGTTTACGGGCTGACCTTCACCTCACACTTTTACGGTGCGCGACGCACGGTCGGCTATGTGCCGTTCAGTTCCGAAACGCTGGTCACCGGCAAGCTGTTTGAAGACATTAAGGAAGCGGTCGAAGACCTCGCCGATCCTGAGAACTACGACGCGATCATCGTCACCAACCTGTGCGTGCCGACTGCCAGCGGCGTTCCACTGCGACTGCTCAAAAAACAGATCAACGGGGTGAGGATCATTGGCATTGACGTGCCGGGCTTTGGTATTCCGACCCACGCCGAAGCAAAAGACGTGCTGGCTGGTGCAATGCTGAAATACGCGCGCGAGGAAGTCGCTGCTGGTCCGGTGGCTGCACCGCGTGAACGCACAGACTTGCCGACCGTAACGCTGCTGGGTGAAATGTTCCCGGCTGATCCGGTGGTGATCGGGCAGATGCTCGCGCCTTTGGGATTGGCAGCTGGCCCGGTTGTGCCCACCCGCGAATGGCGCGAACTTTATGCCGCGCTCGATTGCGCGGTAGTGGCCGCGATCCACCCGTTCTACACCGCCAGCATCCGCGAATTCGAAGCCGCTGGCCGCCCGGTGATCGGCTCCGCCCCGGTTGGCGCGGATGGCACCGCAGCCTGGCTCCAATCCATTGGCGACACGCTCGGCCTGCCGCAAGACAAGGTCGACGGTGTCAAGAACACCATGATCGCGGCTTGCAAGGGCGCGCTTTCGCAGATGCCGATCAAGGGCCGGATCACCGTATCGGGCTATGAAGGCTCGGAATTGCTGGTCGCCCGCCTGCTGGTCGAAAGCGGAGCGGAGGTGCCCTATGTCGGCAGCGCCTGCCCGCGAACCAAGTGGTCAGATGCCGACCGCGAATGGCTCGAAGCGCGCGGCGTGCATGTGCAGTTCCGCGCCAGTCTGGAACAAGACATCGCGGCGGTGGACGAATACCGCCCTGATCTTGCCATCGGCACCACGCCGGTGGTGCAGCACGCCAAGTCTCGTGCGATCCCATCACTCTATTTCACCAACCTGATCTCGGCCCGCCCGCTGATGGGCCCAGCCGGCGCGGGCAGCCTTGCCACGGTCATCAACGCGGCCATGGGCAACAAGGCGCGCTTCGATGCGATGCGCGATTTCTTCGAAGGCGTCGGCACCGAACATGCGGCGGGCGTATGGGAAGACCTCCCGGTCGACCGCCCCAAATTCCGCAAGAAATATGCGGCCCTGAACGAAGCGGCGCGCAAGGCTTCGGAGGCGATCGGCTCATGACCCTCGTTCTCGATCATGATCGGGCTGGCGGCTACTGGGGTGCAACCTACGTCTTTACCGCGGTGAAGGGCTTGCAGGTCATCATCGACGGCCCGGTCGGCTGCGAAAACCTGCCTGTTACATCGGTTCTGCATTACACCGACGCGCTGCCGCCGCATGAACTGCCCATCGTTGTCACCGGACTTGGCGAAGAAGAGCTGGGCAAGACCGGCACCGAAGGCGCGATGAAACGCGCGTGGAAGGCGCTGGATACCGAACTGCCCGCCGTGGTTGTCACCGGATCAATCGCAGAAATGATCGGCGGCGGGGTGACACCCGAAGGCACCAACATCAAACGCTTCCTGCCGCGCACCATTGACGAAGATCAGTGGCAATCGGCCGACCGTGCGCTGACCTGGCTGTGGACCGAATTCGGCCCCAAGAAAATGCCCGCGCCGCGTGAACGCAAAGAAGGCCAGAAGCCCCGCGTTAACATCATCGGCCCCAGCTATGGCATGTTCAATATGCCATCCGATCTGGCCGAAATCCGCCGGTTGATCGAAGGCATCGGTGCCGAAGTGGGCATGGTCTTCCCCTTGGGCAGCCACCTCGCCGACATTCGCGATCTCGCCACCAGCGATGCCAATGTGTGCCTTTACCGCGAATTTGGCCGCAACCTGTGCGAGACACTCGAACGGCCTTATTTCCAGGCGCCGATCGGTCTCACCCAGACCACCAAGTTCCTGCGCGCGCTGGCCGCCGAACTGGGGCTTGACCCGGAACCGTTTATCGAGCGCGAAAAGCACACCACGATCAAACCTTTGTGGGATCTGTGGCGTTCAGTCACGCAGGATTTTTTCGGTACGGCAAGCTTCGGCATCGTCGCCAACGAAACCTACGCGCGCGGCATCCGTCAGTTTCTGGAAGGCGACATGGGCCTGCCCTGCGCGCTGGCGTTCTCGCGCTGCGCCGGGGTCAAACCCAAGAACGAGGACGTGCGCGCCGCGATCAAGGCAAACCCGCCTTTGGTGATGTTCGGCAGTTACAACGAACGCATGTACATGGCTGAATGCGGTGCGCGCGGGATGTATATCCCCGCAAGCTTTCCCGGCGCGGCGATCCGCCGCCACACCGGCACGCCCTTCA
Source organism: Alphaproteobacteria bacterium HGW-Alphaproteobacteria-14 (assembly GCA_002842925.1). GTDB lineage: Bacteria > Pseudomonadota > Alphaproteobacteria > Sphingomonadales > Sphingomonadaceae > Erythrobacter. The sequence continues at coordinate 52,291 of PHEL01000002.1, read as the reverse complement.
TGGGATATTCCGGTGCGACCTATCTGGTGCAGGAAGTGTGCAATGCGCTTTTTGATGCGCTGTTCCACATACTGCCGCTCGGCACCGAGCTGGACAAGATCGATGCCACCCCGGCGCGCGGTGAAGCGCAATTGACCTGGGATAACGACGCGAAGGCACGGCTCGACCAGCTTGTCGACGCGCAGCCGGTATTGATCCGGATTTCTGCCGCCAAGCGCCTGCGCGATGCGGCTGAACGCACTGCGCGCGGACGCGGGCACACCACTGTAACGGCAGACTGCCTGGCGGAAGCGCTGCTTGAAGGAGCGGGAGCATGAACATGATGCCCGCCCATTCCAACCCTTTGTCGTCACTGCGGTTCAATACCGTGATGGCACAAGCCTATGTCCCTTCAAAAGGGGCTCTCCAATCCACGTGGGGGATCACGCGGGGATGCCGACGGGGGCCTTCGGGCTCTCAATCTCACCCAACTGAATGGAGACAACCCAATGAATGAACGCATCGGGACTCACCTGACACCCGAAGAGGCGCAGGAAATCCACAAGGGCTTTATGGGGACGTTTGTCCTCTATGTGGCGATCGCCGTGGTCGCACACTTCCTTATGTGGGCATACAAACCTTGGCTTTGATCAGATCATGAACGAACTTTGCCTTCCTTTATTAGGCAAGGTGACATCCTGATCTTTTTTCAAAAGGAATATTCCCATGTGGAGAATATGGTTTTATTTTGACATCCGCCGCACGCTTGTGGCGCTCTTTGTTGGTCTCGCTGTTTTGGCCTTCACCATCCACTTCATCCTGCTCAGCACGGATCGTTACAACTGGCTCGAACGCGCTCCTGGCGTGGCCGCTCCAGTTCAGGCTGCTATCGAATCGTCGGAAACCCCGGCGGCAGGATAGTGCCTGGTCGAATGTGAGGGGGCAGGTTCGCCTGCCTGCCTCCTGACACTCTTTCGATTAATTCAAGCGCTCGCCTTATTGGCGGGGAGGATGGATGTATGGCGCTCCTTAGTTTCGAGCGGAAATACCGCGTGCGCGGTGGCACATTAATCGGCGGCGACCTTTTCGACTTCTGGGTCGGCCCGTTTTATGTCGGATTCTTCGGAGTGACGACGGCAATCAGTGCGCTGCTTGGGATAGCGCTGATCTTTGCCGCAGCAACGCAAGGTCCGACACTCAACCCCTGGTTGATTTCGATCAACCCACCTCCGGTCGAATTCGGCCTCGCTATGGCTCCGCTGAAACAAGGCGGGTACTGGCAAATCATCACTGGTTGCGCTGTCATCGCCTTTGTTTCGTGGGTCTTTCGCCAAGCGGAAATCTCACGCAAGCTCGGCATGGGTTACCATGTTCCGATTGCCTTCAGCGTTGCAGTTTTCGCCTATGTCACATTGAACGTCATCCGCCCGATGTGGATGGGCGCGTGGGGCAATGGCTTTCCCTATGGGATCTGGACCCACCTCGATTGGGTTTCAAATGTCGGTTATGCCTTTGGCAACTTCCACTATAATCCCGTGCATATGCTCGCGATCTCGTTCTTCTTCACGTGCATGGCGGCCTGGTGCTTTCGGCGGTCAATCCGACCGGCGGAACCGACGTCAAGACGCCGGAATACGAAGACACCTATTTCCGTGACTTCATCGGCTATTCGGTCGGCACGCTCGGCATCCACCGGGTGGGGCTGTTCCTGGCACTAAGCGCCGGGTTCTGGAGCGCCATCTGCATTGTCATTTCCGGCACTCTGTATGTCGGCAGCTGGATCGAATTCTGGGATTTCTGGAAAAAGATCCCGATCTGGGCGTGAGGAGCACCTGAACCATGGCAACATATCAAAACATATTTACCCAGGTGCAAGTCCAAGGGCCACCCGAAATGGGCGTCCCGCACCTCGATGGTAGCGAAGGGCGCATTGCCCTTACCGGCCATAATTACTGGCTGGGCAAGCTGGGCCAGGCCCAGATCGGCCCGGTGTATCTTGGCCTGCTAGGCACGATTTCGCTGGCCTTCGGGACAGCGGCCATTCTGATCATCGGGTTCAATTTCTGGGCGCAAGCCGGGTGGAGCCCGCAAACCTTTATGCGCGAGTTCTTCTGGCTCTCGCTTAATCCTCCGGGACCGGAATATGGGTTCAGCCCATTTGTGCCATTAAAGGAAGGGGGCTGGTTCATATTGACGGGCGCCTTCCTGACCATCGCGGTGCTGACATGGTGGGCGCGCACGTATACGCGGGCCAAGGCGCTGGGCATGGGAATGCATATTCCCTGGGCGTTTGCTTCGGCAATCTGGTTGTTCCTGGTGCTGGGCTTTATCCGCTTACGGCATCTTCAGCCACCTTGATTGGACCAACAATTTCTCGCTGGTCTATGGCAACCTGTTCTACAATCCGTTCCACGCGCTCTCGATTGTCTTCCTGTATGGGTCGGCACTACTGTTCGCGATGCACGGGGCGACCATCCTTGCGCTGGGCCGTTATGGCGGCGAACGTGAGATCGAACAGATCACCGATCGCGGAACGGCAGCAGAACGCGGCGCATTGTTCTGGCGCTGGGTGATGGGCTTCAACGCCACGTTTGAATCGATTCACCGCTGGGCCTGGTGGTTCGCGGTTCTGGTGACGCTGACCGGCGGCATCGGAATCCTGCTGACCGGCACTGTGGTCGATAATTGGTATCTGTGGGCGCAGGAACATCACTACGCGCCGGACGCCATGAACTACGACCCGAGCGGCGCGATTAGCGGCGCAACCGGCCAGTAAGCAAACGCGACCGTGGCTGTGATGGCCCGGTAGCTTGGCAATCCAAAAAAACCCGGCTTGGTCTTGTGGCCCGGCCGGGTTTTCGGTTTGGGGAGGTGTCGGAGCTTGGCTTCACGCCGCCAACCGCCCGCGCAGGTCCAGCAGGTGCAGCGGCAATGATGCCGCGAGCGGCAGCGCGATCCACCACCAATCGGCTCCGACCAGCGCAGCTCTCAGCCCCAGCGCGATCAGCGCCGCCGAGCCAAGCAGGCCGAAGATCGCGCCCCAGCTCCAACCGCGCCACAACCGCAACCATGCGCCCTCGATCACCAAAACGCCAAGGATCAGGTCAGCTGCATGGCCCGAGGCGAACAGCCAGTCCATCATCCAGCCTCAACCGAAAGGTGCGTTTAGCTGCACCACCGCCCAGTTGAGCGCACCGGCAAAGCTGACCCACGCAAGGTAGGGCAGCAACAGCCCCGAGGCGAGCCGGGAGAACCGTCCGCAAAACACGATGATGACAAGGATCGATAACCACAACACCACCAGTTCGTAAAACGCCCAGTCGGGGCGTTGCATACGGAAGAAGATCAGGCTCCAGCTGATGTTGAGAAAGCCGTTCAATGCGAACAGCGCAATCACCCACTCGGCCTTTGCCGGTGTCGGCGCAGCGCGCCATGCGGTGATCCCGGCGATAGTGATCAGCGCATAGATCACCGTCCAGCCTGTGGGGAACAGCACATCGGGCGGATTCCAGCCGGGCTTTTCCAACGCCTGATACCACGGGCCAAGGTCGGTCATAGTCGCGCCCAGCGTCGCCACGATCAGCGCAGCCACAGTCGCTATGGCTGCTGGAAGGATCATCATTCTGTTCATGACACAGCAGTCTAGCGCGTTGCGGGCCGCAAGCCTAGCAGGTGTGCAGTATCCTTGATGAAGATCTTGACGTGCGCCAGCGGTTTGGCGCGCACCAGTTTCTTGTGCATATAGGCTTGCCAGGTCAGTTCCTGCACATCCTTGTCATCGCACATGGTCACAAACCGCTCGCGCCGCTTGTCTGATGAATACCAGAAATACTGCATCATCCCCAGCACCCAGAACACCTTGCCGTGCTCCTTCATGAATGCCTTGCGCGCGCTGCGCAGGTGCTTGGCCTCGCCGGTCTTGAGGAAGGCGGCGGCGGCATCGGCCACCATCTGTCCTCCGACCATTGCGTAATAAATCCCTTCGCCTGATGCGGGTGCGACCACGCCTGCGGCATCGCCAGCCACGATCACATCCGCGCCGTTATCCCAGCGTTTGAGTGGCTTCAACGGGATCGGCGCCCCTTCCCGGCGCAAAGTCTCACACCGGCCCAGCCCCAGATCATCGCGCATGGTGGCGATCGCACCGCGCAGGCTGAACCCCTTGTTGGCGCTGCCCACCCCGATGCTGGCGGTATCACCATGCGGGAATACCCAGGCGTAAAAATCGGGCGAGAGGCGACCCTGATAGAACACGTCGCAACGTGCCGCATCGAACTGGTCTGAATTGCGCGGGGGCGATTTGATGATTTCATGATAGGCGAACACGCAAGGAATGCGCTCGGCCCCCGGCAGGCATTGCTTGGCCACGGCGGAACGCGCGCCATCCGCGCCGATCACCACGCGGGCGCGCACACTTTCAATCGCGCCGCCGCGCATGCGGCGGAAGGTGACGATGGGGTGGGCGTGATCATCCCGCTCGATCTTCTCGAAGGTGGCGGTCAGGCGTTCGGCGCCGCAATGGCGGGCCCGTTCACGCAGCCACTCGTCAAACTCCTCGCGGTCGACCATGCCGACATAGCCGATCTCGCCCACCGGCATATCGACGGCGCGACCAGACGGCGCGATCATCCGCGCCGATCGCGCCTTGGCAACCAGCAGGCTTTGGGGAATGTCGAAATCCGCGAGCAAACGCGGCGGCACCGCTCCGCCGCACGGCTTGATTCTTCCGCCGCGCTCAATCAGCAGCACCGAATGTCCCGCCAGAGCCAGATCGGTCGCGGCTGTGGATCCCGATGGGCCACCGCCGATCACCACCGCGTCATAAATCTCCTGATTCATGCGTAAACCTCCCCATCCCCATACTGTTGGCCAGCGCGCATCGCGGCGGCGCCGGTCGCCCTTACTGCGAGCATGGCAGCCAGAACGAAAGCCGCAGCCTCAATCATGAAAACCAGCCGAAATGCCGCACCATCGGTAGCCAGCACCGCCCGCGCAAAATCGACCCCGACCGCACCGGTCAGCCCGCCAAGGCCGAAAGCAATCGCCTGTGATGCGCCCCAAACCCCCATGCGAACGCCTTCGCGGGTGTTTTCGCCCGCGCCGGCCAGACCCATCATCGCGCCAATCGCGGCGACGGCAAACATGCCGTTGCCCAGCCCTAACACAAACACATTGATCCCCAGCGGCCACCCTGGCCCGGCCATCGCCGCCAACGCCAGCGCACCCAGAGCCGCTGCCGACATCAAGCAACCGCACACCACCCAGATGCGCAAGCCATCGGGCTGCTGCCGCGAAAACGCGCTACCGCCAATGCCGGTAACGATCATGCCCAGCAGGATACCGCCTTGGTGCTGACCGCCCAATTGGGTTGATTCGCCCGGCGTCATACCGAAAACAAGGCCCGCAAAGGGTTCAAGTATCAAATCCTGCATCGAGAACGCGATCATCGAGACGAAGATGAAGATCGTGAACCGCCGCGCCGCCGGTTCATTCCAGATTTCAGAAACCGCCGCGCGGAAATCGGGGGCGGCTTGATCAGTAGCGGCATGGCCGAATTGCCCCGCCTGGCGTTCCAGCCGGAACGTCGCGAGCAAGGTCAACGCTACCGTCACCAATGCGAGCCCGCTTGCCACCAGCAACAGACGATCGGGTGAAAACGGCTTGAGCAACTGCCCAACAATTATCGCGGAAACAACAATTCCGGCCACCATCATGATCCACGTCACCGCTGCCGCTGCCGCGCGCCGCCGCGGCGCGACTCCCGATGCAAGCAGCGCAAGCGCCGAAGTGCCCCCTGCGCCGACCCCCACGCCGATCAACGAATAGGCGATCACCGCCAACGTAAAACCAAGCACCGGCGAAGCGCCCAGCAGCAAGGTCGCCTGCGTCGCCAGCAGCGCCGCAACCGCGAGCACCGCTACCCCGCCGATAATCCACGGAACCCGGCTATTGCCCCTATCCGATCCATGCCCCCACAGCGGGCGGCCGATCTGCACCGCATAATGCCATGCCACCAAACCAGCCGGGATCGCCGCCGCCAGTGCAAATTCCACTACCATCAACCGGTTCAGCACCGTCGTCGCCAGCATCACCAACGCCCCGATCGATGCCTGCACCAACCCGATCCGGATAATCGCAAGCCAGCCAAAGCCGGCGTTAATCGCCCCGGTCAGCGGCGCGGCGAGCGCGACCTGCATCAGATATAGCCCCCCAGCCCAAGTGCCGCAGCGAGCATCCCCAGCACATAAAGCGTCACGCCAACGCCATTATACCACGGCGCATAGCGCTTTGGGTCGCGCAGCAATTTGGGCATCGCGGCAAACTGCGCCGCCAGCAATGCGCCAATAATCAATGCCGACAGGTTAAAGCCCCACAGCGCCAGCAGCGCAATCACCACCACCTGCGCGCCCGCCATGATGGCGCAGGCGAACCGGGCCGCGCCATTTACCCCCATTGTGACAGGCAGCGATTTCAGCCCGGTCGCGCGGTCGCCCTCAACCGCTTTGAAATCATTAAGTGTCATGATTCCGTGCGCGCCGACGGAATAGAGCACGAGCACGATCAGAACTTCTGTGGGCGGAAGCTTGCCCAGCATCACCGTGGCGCCGGTGAACCAGCTCAGCCCTTCGTAAGTAAAGCCGACCACTGCCGGGCCAATCCAACCACTGGTCTTGAACCGGAACGGCGGGGCAGAGTAGGCCCAGGCGAACGCCAGACCCACCAGCCCGGCCGCAAACACCAACGGGCCAAGCTGCCAGCCCACCACCGCCGAAATCAGCGTGGCGATCAGCGCGATATAAAGGCCCCAGCGACCCGCGATGCGGCCTGAGGGGATCGGGCGATCCGGTTCGTTGATGGCATCGACGTGACGATCAAACCAGTCATTGACCGCCTGACTGGTACCGCACACCAGCGGCCCGGCCAGCAGCACGCCACCGGCCACAAACCACCACCGCCCGTCCAGCCCCGAACCGGACGAAACCGCTCCGCACATGAATGCCCACATCGGCGGAAACCACGTAATCGGTTTGAGGAGCTGCAATACATCACGCGCCGCTGGAATGGGCACATTGCGAGTCGAAGTTACCGAATGCTCCATATCAGGAAGCTATTCCTGACAAGGTGAAGCGTCAAATTATTTTGACACGCCAAAATCGACAGATGCCCTTTTTTGCGCACAAGGTCGTAATTCAACGCTGATCGTGTCCAATCTGGCGCTGTAAAGAAGTTTGGTCAGTAGGATTACGGGCCTATTTGATTTGGGATCGCCACAGGCGCTTCCAGAGGGGTGCTTGACCGGGGTTAAACCGACCTAGACCCCACTTAGACCCCCGCCAGATCCGCCTTGGCCCGCTTTCCAACGTTATTTGCCCAAACCGAAACGGAAGCGGAAAATCGACCTACAAATGCCCGATTATTCGTTGTCGCCCGCCAGATTACCCAGTCCGTAACGATGCAATTTCGAATACAGGCTCTGTCGCGACAGGCCGAGGATTTCTGCGGCTGATGCACGGTTATCGGAGGTGTAGGAAAGCGCTGCTTCGATACACAAACGCTCAATCAAATCAGTGCTTTCTCGCACGATATCTTTCAATGACATGCGGCCCACCAGATCGGTGAGTTGTTCAACCGAGCGCGGTAGATCTTGCGAGCCAGGCGGCAGATCGCGCAGCCGCCTGCCGACCGGGCGGATCACAAAGGCATAATAGCCATCTTCGCCGCTGGATCTAACGGCTGATAATTCAATCGGTTCGCCATCAATATCATGGCCCACACGCAGCACGGTTGCGACGTTGCGCGCAGCGCCGTGCTGATCGATCTGGCCTTCGATCAGATCGAGATCGATACCCGGCCGCCCAATCGAGTCCGACAAACGCCGTCCACGCAGCTGATCAACACTAGCAGCCTGTAAAAGCTCGACAAAAGCAGCATTGGCCGTAACGATGACAAGGTTGCTATCGGCCACCACAAAGGCGTCAGGCATCTGGTCAACCAGTTCCAGCACTGGGGAAAAATCGGAGGCTGGCCGATCGCTCGCCGGGACCAGTCGCACCAGCAAAAACTGTCCGCGATCTTGAGTAAACCCGGTAACCGACGCCATCACATCACGCGCGCCGTTGGCAATGCGGATACGCGCCGGACTGACTGAAGACGAAGCCAATGCCGCGCCGACCAGCGACTGCAAATCATCATGGCAATTTTTATCTATGAATGTCAGCAGCTTCCGCCCTGAAAGGCTCGATGAACTGGCGCCCAGCAGCGCATGGGCAGCCGGATTTGCCTCACGAATGCGCAAGGTCGCCGCCTCGATGATCAGCACCGGCTCGGTCGAGCGTTCGAAGAGCATCCGATAGCGCGCTTCAAGCTGGCGCATCTTGAGGTAATCACGTTCAAGCGATTGCTGCACCTGCAACAAGCGTTGCTGCAACCTCCCCGCCTCACGCAAATCGCGGCCAAAGGCGATGCGATGCTCCCCGCCGTTGACGCTGAGCACGGCATAGCGGATCGGTATATCGCCATCGCGCGACGGGTGGTTGACTTGCCGCCAGTGTTGCACCTCACCGCGCCGGGCGGAGGCCAGCATCTCCATGATTTTAGGCCGGCTTTCGTCAGATACCGTCTCAATCCAGTTGGTGCCCACCCAGTCCGTGAAGGCCGAAAATTCGCGCGGGTCAAACGCAGCATCAAGGATAGTGCCGGCATCATCCAGCACCAGCGTCACGTCACCAGCCACCATCGCCAGCTTCATCGCCGCATCAGCATCAAGCGTATCAAACAGCTCTGCTGCCTTCCTGAACGGGTGCTTTCCTTCGATAGAATGTTTGCGGGTAAGCATGGTCACTCTGGCGGCCTAGAAAAGGCTCATATCGTGAACAGAATCAACTTTCACAAGGTTTTCGGCGAGTTCAAGAGCTGCCAAGGCATCGGCACCCGTGCCATCAGCACCGACATCAATCACTAGTTGCGGGTTTTCGTTGATCATTCGCCCGCCAATTAGCACGATTATGCGATTGTTGGCGGACACGTTACGCATCGCCTTGATGAGATTTGCAAGCTCCTCGCTAGTGCAACCGCAGGCAATCGTCAATCCGACGAGATCGAACGGTTGGCGCGAAAGGCGGTCCAGCAAATCGCGACGTTCCGGTTTGACTAGCGCCTCGCTTTGCCAGCCGCCGCGCGCGAAGACTTCCTCGATCATCAGCGTGCCGAAATTATGTTGATCGCCAGGCATTGGTGAGAACAGCGCACTGCGCGGCAGGCTGAGCATGCCAAGCTCTGCCGGCGCACGCGCGGCGATATCGCGCATTACCTCCTGCAGTCGCCACAAACCCATTGTAACATCCAGAAAATCGCACTCGTCGGCTTCCCACATCTCACCCAGTTTGCGGGCTGCTGGGGCGAGTAGATCAAGGCAGATCATCTCGACACTGGCCCCATTTGCCATGAAGGTGTCGACCTCTTCCAGCAGGCCCGATGCTTCGAGGTGCAAAGGCAGCATGGCAAAGCGTGAGATGTCTTGGGAGTTGATCTTGTGCGACCATTTGGCCTTGGCGCGGGCCTCACCGGACGAATGGGCCATCAGCAGCCGCGGTATCAACTCGCTTTCGATGATGGTGTTGACCGAGTCGCCCGGGTTTATCTTGGCCATCGCGTTTCTGCGTCTGACCCGATCAAGCGGAGCGGAGATGGCACCGCGTAGAACCGCCGATCCAGCACCGAAAATGCCCGAAGCCTTGGCCTCTCCCATTCGTCAACCCTCCCAGGTCGGGCGGAAAATCCTTCCGCCGGAGGTAGTGACCGCATCTTCACGAAACGGCTTTTGCCTGATTCTAAAAATGCAGCGAATCGAAGTTACGCTTTTTTCGATAGTCGCGCAAACGACCTTATCCACGAATTCCAAAGCGTCAACTAAAGTGAACGTCCAATCAGGTTGACACTTAAGTTCGAAAGCGTAATCTCCGAGTCTGAGAGAGGGGATTGACGCACCACATGACTCGGATGGATCAGACTTCCCCGGTCGAACCCGAAGCCACTGTGAATGGGGCGGGTCACGAAAAGGGCAACATCCGCGCACTGTACACCGCGCGGGAGCGGGAGCGGCGCGATTCTTCGGCTTGGACGATTGTTCAGGCCGTGCTCGCTCCGGTGCAGTTTGTGGTATTTCTGATCAGCCTCGGGCTTGTCATTCGCACCCTCACCACTGGCGAAGGCGCTTTCGCTGCTGACGCGTCGATCGTCATCAAGACGCTGGTGCTCTACACTATCATGATCACCGGCTCGATCTGGGAAAAGGTCGTGTTCGGCAAATGGTTGTTCGCGCCGGCGTTCTTCTGGGAAGACGTGTTCTCCATGCTCGTCCTGGGTCTGCACAGCCTGTATCTGGTGCTGCTGCTGGGTGAAATCGGCACGCTGGAACAACGGATGCTGGTCGCGCTGGCGGGCTATGCCGCCTACGTCATCAATGCGGGGCAGTTCCTGTGGAAGCTGCGGATGGCCCGGCTGCAGGGCGCAACCGCATCGCAGGCGGTAACAGCATGAGCCCGCTTGCCATCCTTGACGGCTGCACTGCCGAACGCGCCCCTGTTAATCCCTCCGCCTTTGAAGCGGCCCGTCCGGTGCTGCGCGAGCGCGGCCAACGCGAAGTGTTCTGCGGGTTGACCGGCATCATCTGGCTGCACCGCAAGATGCAGGACGCGTTCTTCCTTGTTGTCGGATCGCGCACCTGTGCGCACCTGCTGCAATCGGCTGCGGGTGTGATGATTTTTGCCGAACCGCGCTTTGCCACCGCGATCATGGAAGAACGCGATCTGGCCGGAATGGTTGATGCGCAGGACGAGCTTGACCGGGTGGTCACTCGCCTGCTTGAACGCCGCCCTGATATCCGCACGCTGTTCCTCGTCGGGTCGTGCCCATCCGAAGTGATCAAGCTGGATCTGGCCAAGGCCGCGCAGCGCCTTGGCGCAGTGCATATGCCGCGGGTGCGCATCCTCAATTATTCCGGCAGCGGAATCGAAACCACCTTCACGCAGGGCGAGGACGCCTGCCTCGCCGCACTGGTTCCGGTAATGCCGGCCAGCGCGCCCGACGCAGCGAGGGAACTGCTGATCGTCGGCAGCCTGCCCGATATTGTCGAAGACCAGTTTCTGCGGTTGTTTGCGCAGCTTGGCATTACCAAGGTCGGCGTGCTGCCCGCGCGCAACGCCCGTGATTTGCCGAGCATTGGTGCTCACACCCGCTACCTGCTGGCCCAGCCGTTCCTCGCCGAAACCGCGATAGCGCTCGAATCACGCGGCGCAACCCGGATCGAGGCGCTGTTCCCATTCGGGGTGGAGGGCACATCCGACTGGCTGCGTGCGGCGGCACGCGAATTCGGGATCGACGAAGCGCTGGTAGAGAAAGTCATCGCACCGGGCCGTGAGCGCGCCCGGTTCGCGCTGTCCAAACTGCGTCCGCAGCTGGCAGGCAAGCGCATCAGCTTCCTGCCGGATTCGCAGCTCGAAGTGCCACTCGCACGGTTCCTGCAGGACGAATTGGGTATGGAACTGGTCGAGGTTGGCACGCCCTACCTCCACCGTGCACATCTCTCCCTTGAGCTTGACCGCTTCGGCGCAAATGTGCGCGTGAGCGAGGGTCAGCATCTTGAGCGCCAATTGGACCGCGTGCGCGCTGACCGGCCCGATATCATTGTCTGCGGCCTTGGCCTTGCCAATCCGCTCGAAGGCGAAGGCCTGACGACGAAGTGGGCGATTGAACTTGTCTTTTCACCGATCCATGGCTTTGATCAAGCTGCCGATCTTGCTGAACTCTTTGCCCGGCCGCTGCGGCGCCGCGACATGCTGAAGGTATAGGCGGTGCAGCTTGCGGTCTGGACATATGAAGGCCCGCCCCATGTAGGCGCAATGCGCGTCGCGACCGCGATGGAAAAGCTCCATTACGTGCTGCACGCACCGCAAGGCGACACCTACGCCGACCTGCTGTTCACAATGATCGAGCGCCGTTCAAAGCGTCCACCGGTCACCTACACCACCTTTGAGGCGCGTGATCTGGGCAAGGACACTGCACAGATATTCCAGGATGCCGCGCGCGAGGCGGTGGCGCGCTTCAATCCGCAGGCAATCATCGTTGGCGCGTCGTGCACGGCAGAACTAATCCAGGACGATCCAGCCGGACTATCGCAAGCGATGAACCTGCCTTGCCCGGTCATCCCGCTCGAACTGCCGAGTTATCAGCGCAAGGAAAACTGGGGTGCAGCAGAGACCTTTTACCAGATAGTGCGTAACCTTGCGGACAAGAGCGTAATGCGCGAGCCGCGTGAAGGCCGCTCTGCGCGCGCCAATATCCTTGGGCCAACAGCCCTAGGCTTCCGTCACCGTGATGATCTGGTGGAAATTCACAAGATTCTCGGCACTTTGGGGGTCGAGGTCAATCTCGTCGCCCCGCTGGGCGCGACGCCACAGGACATTGCTCGGATCGGCGCTGCCGATTTCAACATCGTTCTCTACCCCGAAATTGCAGATGAGGTGTCCCGCTGGCTCGAAAAGACTTTCGATCAGCCTGCGGTTCGCACCGTCCCTATCGGCGCGGGAGCGACCCGCTCCTTCATCGCCGACGTCGCCGAGTTGGCAGGTGCAGATCCCACGCCTGCCCTCGGCGACACCTCTTTGCGGCTCCCTTGGTGGAGCCGGTCGGTCGATTCGACCTACCTCACATCCAAACGCGTGTTCATCTTTGGCGATGCGACTCACGCAGTCGCGGCTGCCCGGATCGCGCGTGAGGAACTGGGCTTCGAAGTCTGCGGGCTGGGCTGCTACAGCCGCGAGTTCGCCCGGGAGGTCCGCGCCGAGGCTGCGCGATGCGGAATCGAGGCGCTGATCACCGATGATCACCTTGCGGTTGAAGACGCCATCGCCGCCGTCGCACCCGAACTGGTGCTGGGCACGCAGATGGAACGCCATATTGCCAAACGGCTGGGCATCCCGTGCGCGGTAATTTCCGCGCCAGTGCATGTGCAGGATTTCCCCGCGCGCCATTCCCCGCAGATGGGGTTTGAAGGCGCCAACGTGATCTTCGACACCTGGGTGCACCCACTGGTGATGGGGCTTGAAGAGCACCTGCTTACCATGTTCCGCGACGATTTCGAATTCGCGGACGAACATGGCGCAAGCCACCTTGCAGCGCATTCGCCGCGCAAGATAGCTGATGCGGTCGTTTTCGAAGCGCCGCTTGTCGATATTCCCCTGCCCGCCCTCGCCGAAGCTGGCGCATCCGGCTGGACCGACGAGGCTGAGCGGGAGTTGAAGAAAATCCCGTTCTTCGTGCGCGGCAAGGCCCGCCGTAACACCGAGGCTTTCGCCGCCGCCGAGGGGCGCAGCGCGATCGATCTTGAAACTCTTTATGATGCCAAGGCGCATTATGCACGGTAAGGTCGTCTTGCCAGCCACGGTTGCCCCGCGCGCGCCAGTCCGCGTGGTGATCATAACGCTCGACAATCACTTGAAGGGCGCGGTTGACCGGGCCGATCAGGCATTGGCACCCGATGGCATAGACCTCTGCCTTTACGCTGCCTCCGAATGGGGCAGCGATGCGATCGAGCTTGAAAAAGCCAAAGCTGCGATTGCCGAGGCGGACATTGTCATCGCGACAATGCTGTTCCTTGATGATCACATCCGCATGGTGCTGCCCGCATTGGAAGCGCGGCGAGAAGCCTGTGATGCGATGGTGTGCCTGATGTCGGCAGGCGAAGTGGTCAAGCTGACCCGCATGGGCAGTTACCGCATGGATGCACCCGCCAAGGGGCCATTGGCGCTGCTGAAAAAGCTGCGCGGCAACGCAGGTAAGGAGGGGAAGGCCGGAGGTAATTCGGGCGCGGGACAGATGAAGATGCTGCGCCGCCTGCCCAAGATTTTGCGCTTCATTCCCGGCACCGCGCAAGATGTGCGCGCCTATTTCCTCACGCTGCAATACTGGCTGGCCGGGTCGGATGAAAACGTCGTGGCGATGGTGCGCGCCTTGATCGATCGCTATGCTGCGGGTGAGCGGATGTATCGCCGCGGCATCACCAAGGCCGACGCGCCGCTCGAATACCCGGACACCGGGGTCTACCACCCGCGCACCCGGCAGCGCATGTCCGAAAGCCTGCGACTGCTGCCGCCACAAAAGAACCGCGAAGGCACTGTCGGGTTGATTTTGCTGCGGTCTTACTTGCTGGGTCGCGACTGCGCGCATTATGACGGCGCGATTGCCGCGTTCGAAGCAGCGGGGCTGAAGGTTGTGCCGGTGTTCGCCAGCGGGCTGGATGCACGCCCGGCGATTGAACAATTCTTTGTCGGCCCCGATGGCGAAGCCACGGTGGATGCCGTGGTCAACCTCACCGGCTTTTCGCTGGTCGGCGGCCCGGCTTACAGCGATGCGCAGGCCGCGCGCGATGTGCTGGGCAAGCTTGATCTGCCTTACCTTGCCGCGCACGCGATTGAATTCCAGACGATCGAGGAATGGGCGCACCGTCCGCAAGGCTTGCTGCCGCTCGAATCGACCATGATGGTCGCCATGCCCGAACTCGACGGTTCGACCGTGCCGAGCGTGTTTGGCGGGCGGGCGGGGAATTCGGGCACGGGCTGCACCGGGTGCGACCGCCAATGCGCGCGCCCCGCCTCGCACAAAGCGCGGCCGATGCAGGTCTGCCCCGAACGGGCCGAGGCGTTGGCCGCACGTACCGCCAAATTGATCCAGCTGCGCAAGAGTGAACGCACCAGCCGCAAGCTGGCGATTGTGGTGTTCAACTTCCCCCCCAACGCCGGGGCCACGGGCACTGCGGCCTTCATAGGCGTGCACGAATCGCTTTACGCGACGCTCCAGCGGTTCAAAGCCGAAGGGTACGATGTCGAAGTGCCCGCCAGCGTCGACGCGATGCGCGATGCGCTGCTCAAAGGGAATACCGATCGCTATGGCACCGATGCCAATGTCGCACATCGCATCCCCGCCGACGACCACGTCCGGCGCGAACCGCATCTGGCCGAAATCGAGGCCGCGTGGGGGCCCGCCCCCGGAAAGCAGCTGGCAGACGGCGGCCATATCCTCATCCAGGGCGCGCATTTCGGCAATGTCTTCGTCGGCGTGCAGCCGGGCTTCGGTTATGAAGGCGATCCGATGCGGTTGCTGTTCGAAGGCAGCTTCAGCCCCACCCACGCCTTCAGCGCATTCTATCGCTGGATTCGCGAAGATTTCGGCGCACATGCGATTCTGCATTTCGGCACCCACGGGGCGCTTGAATTCATGCCTGGCAAGCAGGCCGGGATGTCGGGCAAGTGCTGGCCCGATCGCCTGATCGGCCACACCCCCAATTTCTACCTTTACGCCGCCAACAACCCTTCGGAAGGGATGCTGGCCAAGCGCCGTTCGGGCGCCACGCTGATCAGCTATCTCACCCCACCGCTGGCAAAGGCCGGTTTGTACAAAGGCTTGGTGGAACTGAAAGCCAGCGTCGATCGCTGGCGCAATCTGATTGACGATGCCGATCATGCTGCGGAACGCGCCGATCTGGCACTACTGATCGCCGATCAGTGCGAAGCACTCGATATCACCTATGCCGACATCGGCGAATTGCCCGCGCGCCTTTACGAAATGGAAGCGGCGCTGATCCCGCACGGACTGCACATTCTGGGCCACAACCCCGAAGGTGCCGAGCGCGAAGACATGCTCGATGCGATGATGGAAGCCGGCAACCTTGATGGCCCCACCCCTGACCGCGCATTGCTGGCCGCCAAGCTTGATTCCTCGGATGAGCTGGGCTCGCTGATCCACGCGCTTGATGGCGGCTATGTCCAGCCTGCCCCCGGCGGCGATGTGGTGGTGAATCCCGATGTGCTGCCCACGGGCCGCAACATCCACGGGTTCGACCCCTTCCTGATGCCGTCGGCCTATGCCTGCCGGCTTGGCAGCGAACAGGCCGAACAACTGATCGCGCGCCATGTGAATGGCGGCGAACCGTTCCCCGAAAGCATCGCGATGGTGCTGTGGGGCACCGACAACATGAAGTCCGAAGGCGTGCAGATCGCGCAGGCGATGACGCTGATGGGCGCGCGGCCCCGGCGCGATTCCTATGGCCGTCTGTGCGGATCGGTGCTGATCCCGCTCGAAGAACTGGGCCGCCCGCGGATTGACGTGGTAATGACTCTGTCAGGCATTTTCCGCGATCTGCTGCCGATGCAGACCCGAATGCTGGCCGAAGCCGCGCTGCTTGCCAGCCAGGCGGATGAACCGGTCAAGGCCAATTTTATCCGCAAACACACGCTGGCGCAGATGGAAAAGCACGGCTGCGACCTTGAAACCGCCGCCTTACGCGTCTTCTCCAATGCCGAAGGTGCCTACGGTGCCAACGTCAACCAGATGATCGAAGGCGGCGTGTGGGCCGATCCCGATGAACTGGCCAATGCGTTCGAGATCAACAAGGGTTTCGCTTACGGCGTATCGGGCAAGCCGGTGCAGCAGCGCGAATTGCTGCAAAGCGCGCTCGGCACGGTCGATTTCACCTACCAGAACCTCGAAAGCGTCGAACTCGGCATCAATGATGTTGACCAATATGTCGACGGGCTGGGCGGCGTCACCCGCTCGGTTTCGCGGGCCAAGGGCGCGGAAACTCCGGTCTATATCCTCGACGCGACCCGCGGCAGCACCAAGGTGCGCACCCTGGGCGAACAGATTGATCTGGAAGCCCGCACCCGCACATTGAACCCCAAGTGGTTCGAAGGCCTGCTGGAACACGGATATGAAGGCGTTCGCCAGATCGAAGGCCACGTGACCAGCACTCTGGGCTGGTCAGCGACCACCGGCCAGGTCGCGCCGTGGGTGTATCAGAAGATTTCCGAGACCTTTGTTCTCGATGAAACCATGCGGCGTCGGCTGTCGAGCCTCAATCCGAAAAGCGCAGGCCGCGTTGCCAACCGCCTGCTTGAAGCCTGTGACCGCCACCTGTGGGAGCCTGACGAAGCCACCCTCGCCGCCTTGCGTGAAGCCAGCGACGAGCTCGAGGACCGCCTTGAAGGCGTGTTCGCGGGCAAATGAACCAAAGGGATCCGAACACATGAACCTGCACAGCCCCTCATCTGCTTTCAACCCGCCTGACGGGGAAGGATCGGTGCAAGTTCAGCTTGACCCGGCCGACAAGATCAAGGGTGCCAAGGTATTCGCGGTCTATGGCAAGGGCGGAATCGGCAAATCGACCACCTCGTCAAACCTGTCCGCCGCCTTTTCCAAGCTCGGCCACCGGGTGTTGCAGATCGGCTGCGACCCCAAACATGACAGCACTTTCACCCTCACCAAGAAACTGATGCCAACGGTGATCGACGTGCTGGAAACGGTCGAATTCCACTCGGAAGAACTGCGGCCCGAAGATTACATGTTCGAAGGCTATAACGGCGTGATGTGCGTTGAGGCTGGCGGGCCGCCGGCCGGCACTGGCTGCGGCGGTTATGTCGTCGGCCAGACGGTGAAGCTGCTGAAACAGCACCACCTGCTCGAAGAAACCGATGTCGTGATCTTCGACGTGCTCGGCGATGTGGTGTGCGGCGGCTTTGCAGCGCCCTTACAACATGCCGAACGCGCATTGGTGGTGGCCGCCAATGATTTCGACAGCATCTTTGCAATGAACCGCATTGTGGCGGCGATTTCAGCAAAATCGAAGAATTACGACGTGCGCCTCGCCGGGGTGGTCGCCAACCGCAGCCGCGAAACCGACGAGATTGATCGCTTCTGTGAAAAGGTCGGCATGCCCCGCCTCGCGCACTTCCGCGATGTCGACGCGATCCGCCGGTCGCGCCTGAAAAAATGCACCCTGTTCGAAATGCCCGATGATCCTGAAGTGATCGCCGCTCAGGATGAATATCTGCGGCTGGCAGCGATGCTGTGGGCGGGTGTCGACCCTTCGGCGGCACAGCCGATGAAAGACCGCGACATCTTTGATTTCCTGGGGTTTGAATAATGGCGACACGGCTTCCATCCGAATATGATCACCGGCGTGATGCGCTGGCCACCTATTTCGACAGCACAGCGCGCCAAGCATGGATCGATCTGACGTCGGATGCCAAGGTCAGCGGTATCCGCGCCACGGTGCGGGCCGGACGTGATGCGATGCGCGCGACGTTGCTCGGTTGGCTGCCCAACGATCTGCGCCGTACGACTGTACTTGATGCCGGGTGTGGCACCGGCGCTTTGGCGGTGGCTGCGGCGTGCCGGGGCGCAGAGGTCACCGGAATCGATGTAGCCGCAGGGCTGGTTGAGGTCGCGCGTGAACGCACGCCGTCGTTTATCGGCCACGGACGCATCCACTGGCGTAGCGGTGACATGCTTGATCCTGCTCTGGGCACCTTTGCCCATGTGGTGGCGATGGATTCACTGATCCATTATCAGTCCGAAGATCTGGTTGATGCGCTGGCCCAATTGACGCAGCGCACCACCGGCAGCATCCTGTTCACATTTGCCCCGCGCACCACGCTGCTGACTGCGATGCACGAAGTGGGCAAGTTCTTTCCAAAATCCGACCGTTCGCCCGCCATCGTACCGGTAAGCGAAGACGACCTGCGCGAACGCCTCGCCCACCTGCCCGGCTGGAGGATTGGCCGCACCCAGCGTATTTCGAGTGGGTTTTACAAATCACAAGCACTCGAACTGCTGCGCAACGGATGACACGCCGCGCTCGCCCTGCCCTGCCGAACTGGACCGAGGTGGTTTTCCGCCTGCTCCCGTTTGCGGATGCGGCCAGTGTGGACTTGCCGCTTGACCGCCTGCTGCGGCTCGCGCTGTTTCAGGTAAGCGTGGGCATGGCGATGGTGCTGCTCAATGGTACATTGAACCGGGTGATGGTGGTCGAACTGGGCACGCCGACGTGGCTGGTCGCACTGCTGATTGCGGTGCCGCTGCTGGTCGCGCCGTTCCGCGCGCTGATCGGGCACAAGTCCGACACCCACCGTTCGGTGCTCGGCTGGCGGCGGGTGCCTTATATCTGGTTCGGCACGCTGATGCAGTTTGGCGGGCTAGCGATTATGCCGTTCGCACTGCTGCTGCTAGGCAAGCCCGAAGCGTTCAATATCGGTCTTGTTGGGGCTACCGCGGCGTTCCTTCTGACCGGCACGGGCTTTCATGTGACGCAGACTGCGGGCCTTGCACTGGCGACCGATCTTGCCCCTGAAGACAGGCGCCCGCGCGCGGTGGCGCTGCTTTATGTAATGTTGCTGGTGGGCATGATGTTCGCCGCCTTGGTGATCGGCGGGTTGCTGATGGATTACAGCGCCACACGCCTGGTCCAGGTTATTCAAGGTGCGGCGGTGCTGACCATCGTCCTCAATGTCGTCGCCCTGTGGAAACAGGAAGTGCGCAACCCCGCGATCACCTCGCCAACCCGCGAAACACCATCATTTTCCGCCCTGTGGCAGGCCTTCGTCAAGGACGGCCGCAACGCACGCTTGCTGACCGCGATCGGTATTGGCGCGGCAGGTTTTGCGATGCAGGACGCACTGCTTGAACCCTATGGTGGTGAGATTCTCGACCTGTCGGTCGGCGCGACCACGGGCCTTACCGGCGCGTGGGCGCTGGGGTCACTGATCGGGTTCATGGTTTCAGGCCGAATGCTGGCGCGCGGATGGGATCCGTTACGGCTGGCGGGGGCTGGCCTGGTGGTCGGCATCAACGCGTTTCTGCTGGTGCTTTTTGCCGGGCCATTTGGATCGCCTCAGATGCTATATGCGGGCGCGCTGACTATTGGACTTGGGCTTGGCCTGTTTTCGGTGGGCACGCTTATGGAAGCGATGAGCCTGGCAAAGACTGAAACCGCTGGCCTGGCGCTGGGCGCATGGGGCGCGGTGCAGGCGAGCTGCGCCGGTGTCGGGATCGCGCTTGGCGGATTGATGCGCGATGGTGTTGCCGTGCTGATGCAGAGCGGTGATCCGACCGCCAGCATAGCCAACCGTGCGAGCGGTTATGGTACTGTTTACATTATAGAAATTACCTTGTTGTTGGTCTGCCTTGCAACGATTGGCCCACTGGTAGGCCGACAGCGCCGCCAGGCCGCCAATGCGGATGATCCGCTCAACCAACCCTTTGGCCTGAGGGAGTTTCCGACATGATTACCTGTGTCCGCCTGTCCCGCATCCTGCCCGGCTCTGCCTCAGCCGGATTGTTCCATGAGAGGAATGTGAAATGAACACTGCCTATATTGTCGGCACTTTTGATGTAGCCGAACTCGCCTTCCTGCTGTTCTTCGTGTTTTTCATCGCGCTGGTATTCTACCTCAACAAGGAAAGCCGACGCGAAGGATATCCGCTTGAGGATGAAATTACCGGCGTGGTCGAAAATGGCAGCAGTCTGTTCGATGGCGCCAAAAAGAGCTTTCAACTGCCACATGGCCGGGGAACGTATGTGCCCGAAAATGTAGCACGCGATAATGCTAACCTGCCCGCTGTCCAGGCCTTCCGGGCTAGCGGTGCGCCGTGGATGCCGACCGGTGATGCGATGATCGATGGCATGGGGCCGGCGGCCTTTGCCAACCGTTCGAAATATCCCGATCTCACCTATGATGGACGCCCGCGCATCGTGCCGATTGCCGATAGCCACGAAATGATCGTGTCCCCTCAGGACCCACAACTGATTGGCTGGACGGTAATCGCCGCTGACAAGAAAGCCGTCGGCAAGGTCAGCGACATCTGGGTCGATCAGGCGGAACACATCATCCGGTATCTCGAGATTGAAACGACAACCGGGAAGAAAGTGCTGGCGCCGATGGCCGTGGCTGTAGTGCAGACCAAGGGTTTCTTCGACGACAAGCCCGAATTGGTCGAGATCGACGCGATTACCGCCGATCAGTTCGAACGGGTGCCAGCACTTGAGACTGCTGGGATCATTACCCGCTACGAAGAAGATCGCGTGATGGCCTATTTTGGCGGCGGGTATCTTTATGCCACACCAGAAAGGGCCGAACCATGGATGTGACAGAAACCGAACCCCGGATAGCGGCGAAAGCGTCGCTGCCCGCCGGGATCGATCACGCAGTGTTGGAAAACGACGGGCCAACCGCGCATGGTGACCGCATGGGCACGCCTGCCCCCGATGAAAAGGTGCTGTGGAAAGGCCGTCCTGCGCTTGGCCTGCTGGCCCGCAGCGCGTTTCATACCCGCACACTAGGCCTGTATTTCGCGGCGCTGATTATCATCGCGCTGGTCACGGGTAGCAATAATGCAGCGATTGTCTCTGCGGTTCTGGGCACGGTGTTGATCGGGCTACTTTATTTTCTGGCATGGCTAAGCGCGCGGAGCACGCTCTACATCCTAACGGATGTGCGCCTTATCTTGCGTATTGGCATGGCGATTGAAACGCGGATCAATATCCCGCTCAAGCAAGTCAAGGCTGCCCATTTGCGACCTCGCAGTGATGGCCATGGCGATATCGCGCTCGAACTTGGCGGTGAACGGTTGCTGGGCACGCTGCTGCTATGGCCGCACGTGCGCCCGTGGCAGTATTCCCGTCCGCAGCCTATGCTGCGCAGCGTTCCCGATGCCGCCAGCCTGGCACAACTGATTGCCGAGGCTCGCTCGCAATATGGCGCAATTGAGCAGAATTTGATCGAGATCAAGGATGTAGGCTCTACCAGTGCCCATCAAAGAGTGGAAACTGCCGCGATTCAAGGCCGCACAGTCCCGGTTGCACGCCGGGCTGGAAAGCGAATCGGCGATCAGGGTCTGGAGGGAGCACCAGCATGATTGTGCGCGAATACGAACGGGACGAAATTACCGTCCACAAGGCGCCACTTTATCTGATGGGCGGAATCGTCGCGATATCACTGGTGTTGACCGCATCAGTCACCCTCGGTTTTTTTGAGCGCACATCAGTACCCGCCGAAGCGCGTGCAGCATCCGGGGTGGAGCCGGCAACGCAGCGCAGCTTGCGGTTCTTCGATGAGTCCGATGGCACGGTGCGTGTTGAGGATGGCGCTACTGCCGAAGTGCTCGGTCGGTTTGGCCCTGGCGAAGGCGGATTCATTCGTGCGGCGGTGCGCAGCCTTGTCCACCAGCGCCGTATTCGCGGACATGGTGCGGCTGTCGCGTTCGAACTGATCGAATGGGACAATGGTGCGCTGACCCTGCTTGACCCCGTTACCACCACCAGCATCGAAGCTTCATCCTTCGGCCCGGATAATCGCGCGGTTTTTGCCAATCTACTTGACCGGAGGCCCAAGTAATGGCGCGCACGTTCGATACCCCCTGCACGATCACGGTCGAACAAAGTTCCGAGCATTTCCATGCCCACGTCGAGCTTCCGTCCGATATAGCGATGGAGCCGGGCGACAAGGTGCGCGTGCATGGCGATCCGATTGCGATTCCTTTCGGCAGCAAGAAAGTGTTCGAACGCACCGCGACTGTCACACGCGCCGGGCCGGTTGTCCGTGCCATCACCCGGCTCGCCGCCTATTTCGATCTGAGCGAACTCTACGAAGTCAGCTTCAACGCCGGGAGGATCAAATGAACGCCTACAAGCCGATGACCAGCGAAGAAGCGATGGCGCTGGCGACTCAGGACACCATGCTGACCCCGCGGTTCTACACCACCGATTTCGATGCGCTGGATGCGATCGATGTTAGCCCCGTTCGCGAGGAATGGGACACGCTGATCGCGGATATGGTGGGCGATCCCAACAAGCTGCATTTCAAGCATAATGACAGCTTCAAGGGCGTGATCGAAGGACTCGCTCCGCCGCTGCGCAAGGAATTCACCGATTTTCTCGTCAGTTCGATGACGAGCGAGTTTTCGGGGTGCGTGCTCTATGCCGAAATCGCCCGGCGCACCAAAAATCCTGATGTAAAACAGCTCTTCCGACTGCTCGCCCGTGATGAAAGCCGCCATGCGGGCTTCATCAACGAAAGCCTGAAAGATGCCGGGATCGGGGTTGATCTGGGCTATCTGACGAAGACCAAGAAATACACCTTCTTCAAGCCAAAGTTCATTTTCTACGCGGTCTATCTGTCGGAAAAGATCGGCTATGCGCGTTACATCGCGATCTATCGCCACCTGGCCCGCAATCCGCAGAACAAGTTTCACCCGATCTTCGACTGGTTCGAAGAATGGTGCAACGACGAATTCCGGCACGGCGAGGCCTTTGCCATGCTGCTGCGTGCCGATCCCAAGTTGCTGACTGGCGCGAACAAGCTGTGGGTGCGGTTCTTCATCCTGTCAGTATACGCGACGATGTATGTTCGCGATCATGCCCGGCCAGAATTTCACAAGGCTCTTGGGGTCGATCCGACGGAATATGATTATCGGGTGTTCACGATCTGCAACCAGATCAGCCGCCAGGTTTTTCCGGTCGAAGTCGATATCGACAGTCCGGCTTTCCGCGCCCGCATGGACGGGTTGCTGCGCGCAGCCCGGCGGATCGACATGGGCAAGGAACGCGGTGGGATCATTGGTTTTGCAATGCGCGCATCGGGCATGGTCAGTGCCGCGCTTAATTTTGGGCGGCTGTATCTGCAGCCAGCCAAAACCAACGCCTTGCCGCAATCGATCAGGCTTCAGCCCGCGTGGTGAGCTGGGCAGGCCATATTGTGCCGTTCATCGTGACGGTGGCGATCTGGTTTATCGCAACCGGGCTAATTGCCTGGGCGGACAACCGTGAAAGCGCAACTTTCTCCAAAAGCATGATGGTAGCCGGGGCGGGCGGCATTCTTGGCCTGGTCTTGATCCTGCTTGCCTCCGTCTCGGTCGCAGTTGGTGCAGTTTACGTTGCCTTTGTCGGCGCATTGCTGGTGTGGGCATGGCACGAAATCAGCTTCCTGACCGGCGCTGCTGCAGGCCCGCGGCGCGGTGTGGCCGATGCAGGCCTGCGCGGCGTGGCAAGGTTCCGGCAAGCAGCGGCCACTGTCATGCATCACGAAGTGGCGCTGGCGCTGACCGCACTGCTGCTGACCTCACTATCATGGAACGCACCCAATCAGATCGGCGCTACAGTGTTCGTGATGCTGTTTGCCTTGCGATTAATATCGAAAATCAACCTGTTTGTGGGTGTTCCAAACAGCACATCGGAAATGTTACCCGATCAACTGGCCTATCTTAAAACCTATTTCGGCCCCAACCGGATGACGCTGCTGTTGGCGGCATCAATCGCCGCGATTGGCGCGGTTACGGTATGGTTTGGCGCGCTGGCGCTGGCGGCACCGGTCGGCAGCGCCGAAATGGTGGGGGCAAGCCTGCTGTTTACCTTGTGCCTGCTCGGTGGGATTGAACACCTGTTTCTAGCGCTGCCATTCCGCGATGGAATGCTGTGGGGCTGGGCTTTACCCAAGCGCAAGGGCGCTGTTCAGATCAATCGGTATTGAGAACATAATCATGGAAACAGAGGGAAAACCCATGGACTTCGAAGCCTTCTTCGCCGGCGAGCTGGATACGGTGCGCGCTGATGGGCGGTATCGCGTCTTTACCGATATCAAGCGCCAACGCGGCAAGTTTCCGCACGCCACGCGCTTTGTCGGGCAAGACACGCAGGCGGTCACTGTGTGGTGTTCCAACGACTATCTCGGCATGGGTCAGCACCCCGCCGTGCTCGAAGCGATGCATGATTGCCTTGACGAATGCGGCGCAGGTGCGGGCGGCACGCGCAACATTTCGGGCACCAACCACCATCACGTTCTGCTTGAGCGGGAACTGGCTGACCTGCATGGCAAGGAAGCCGCGCTGCTGTTTACCTCAGGCTATGTCTCGAACTGGGCGGGGCTTGGCACGCTGGCGGGGCGGATTCCGGATTGCGTGGTGTTTTCCGATGCATTGAACCATGCCTCGATGATCGAAGGCATCCGTTATTCACGCGCGCCCTACAAGATCTGGCGTCACAATGACGTCGAACACCTCGACGAAATGCTGTCGCAATACGGCCCCGGCGTGCCCAAGCTGGTCGCGTTTGAGAGCGTCTATTCGATGGATGGCGACGTTGCCCCGATCGCCGAAATCCTCGACGTGTGCGAAAAACACGGAGCGATGAGTTACATCGATGAAGTTCACGCGGTTGGCCTTTACGGCCCACGCGGCGGCGGGATTGCCGAACGCGAAGGGTTGATGGACCGGATCACCGTGATCGAAGGCACGCTGGGCAAGGCGTTCGGCGTGATGGGCGGCTACATCGCCGCGTCTGCCAACCTCATCGATTTCGTGCGCAGCTTTGCCAGCGGGTTCATCTTTTCAACTGCCCTGCCCCCCGCCATCGCTGCGGGTGCAGCGGCGAGCATCCGGCACCTGAAAACCAGCAGTGCTGAACGCGAATTACAGCAGAAACGCGTCGCGCAGGTGCGGCGCAAACTCGACATCATGGGCATCCCCCACCTGCCAAACCCTAGCCACATCATCCCGGTGATGGTTGGCGACGCCAAGAAGTGCAAAATGATCAGCGACTGGCTGATGGACAATCACGGCATTTACGTGCAGCCGATCAACTACCCGACCGTGCCGGTAGGGACGGAACGTCTGCGCGTCACACCTTCGCCAGTGCACACCGATGGCGATATCGACCGGCTGATCAAGGCGCTGTCCGAGATCTGGTCGCATTGCGAACTCGCCCGGATGGCGTCCGCCGCCTGACTTGGCAGCGGCCAATCAGGTTTTCCCTTCGCTTCGATCTATTCGCCCACCGGAATGAACCGCACCGCCACCCCGCCCGACGACGCGAGCCGCACTGCGAAGGTATCGCCCCCGGCCACCAACTTTTCCTCGATCACGATGGCGTATGGGTTGGTGTCCCAATCCGCATCCGCCCCATCGCGATAGATTTGCGCGCGGTATTGCTTGCCGGGTTCAAGGAAGCTCAACGGCAAGGACAGATCGCGCGCTTTCTCATCGCTCACGGCACCGAGGAACCATTCCTTCGATTTTCGCCCCTGCCGCGCGATGGCGACATATTCGCCCACTTCGCCTGCCAGCGCGATGCTTTCCTCCCAGTCCGCCTCGACGTCCTTGATGAACTGGAACGCGTCCATCCGCGCTTCGTAGTTTTCAGGCAGATCGGCGGCCATCTGGAGCGGCGAATAGAGCACCACATACAGCGCCAACTGCTTGGCCAGCGTCGTCTGCGGGCGGTTTGACGGGTCACCGCGCGGAATATCGGCGCGCACCGGCGGGCGTTCGTTCGGGCGCAGGTCGAAGATGCCGGGGGTGAAGTCCATCGGCCCTGCCAGCATCCGGGTAAACGCCAGCATCGGCTCGTGCGAGGGCGGGTTGGGCGGCGTGCCCCAGGCGTTGAACTCCATCCCGCGCGCGCCTTCGCGGGTCATCCAGTTGGGGTAGGTGCGGCGCAGGCCCGTATCCTTGACCGGCTCGTGCGCGTTGATCGCAATTTGCCGCTTGGCCGCCGCTTCGACCACGCGCAGGTGGTGGCCGACCATGAACTGGCTGTCGTGCCATTCGTACCGCCGCAGCCCCTTGTCATCGACCCGCACCACATCGCCCGCATCGGCGACATAGCCGGTCTTGACCGCGCGCACGCCAACCGATTGGTAGAGGTCAAACGCGGCCTCCATCTGGCTTTCGTAATTGGCGATATTGGCCGATGTTTCGTGGTGCCCGATCAGCCGCACGCCCTTGGATTGCGCATAGCGGCCCAGCTCCTCGAGGTCGAAATCGGGCATCGGTTCGGTAAAGCGGAACAGATCGCCATTGTTGAACCAGTCGCCGTCCCAGCCGATGTTCCAGCCTTCCACCAGCACGCCGGAAAAGCCATGTTCGGCGGCAAAATCGATATAGCTCTTGGTTTCCGCCGTGGTCGCGCCGTGGATGCCGTCACGGCCCCAGCTGCGATCCTTGATATGCATCGCCCACCAGATGCCGATATATTTGCCCGGCTCCACCCATGATACATCACCCAGCTTGTTGGGTTCATTGAGGTTGAGGATGATGTCCGAATTGATCAGGCCGATTGCATCGCGCGCAACCTGAATGGTGCGCCACGGGGATTTGAACGGCGCTTTGGTTTTCACCTTCGGCCCGCCCGACCAATTGCGCAGCCGTGCTTCAAAATTGCCAGCGCGCAAGCTCCCCAGCGACATCGACGAATAATCGACCAGGGCGGCTTCGTGGATGGCAAAGTGGATGCCCGCCGGGTTGCGGAAGGTCGCAGGCGTGTGCGCATCATCAACCTTGCCCGCCGGGCCGCTGCGGGTGACGTATTCGTAGCGGTTGAATTCGTCCGACGGGGTGTACCACATGGTGGTTTGCTCGCCGACGCCGAACTGGGTCAGTTCCTCGACAATGGCGATATCGCCTTGCAAGGCCGCCTGTTCGGCCAGCTCGTAACGAAAGCCGATCCCGCTATCGAACGCGCGAAACCGCACCGTGATCTGCCGCGCCGGGCCGGTGGTCGCGGCGAAGGTGACTGCCAGCTCATTATGCTGATCGCGCACCAGCCGCCGCTCGCCCCACGGCTGTTCCCATGTCGTATCCTTCGCCGCCCGCGCCGAACCTGTGATGGCAAGATCGCGCTCAAACCCGTGGTGTTCGGCAAACAGCATCCCGAGGCGTGAGGGCGCAATCACTCCCTCACCTTCGTAACTGACCGCATAGGTCGCCAGTCCGCCATCATCGCTGACGGTCACGGTGATCCGCCCATCGGGCGAAGCCAGCGTCAGCGTTTCGGCGTGAAGCGGTGCGCCGATGCCAATCACCAGAGCCGCCAGTTTCGTCCATATCCGCATCACGTCCTGCCTCACTTCGTTTCGCTGAAAATCCGATAGCCCCACGGCGCGAGATTGATCGTCTCGCCGCCGGCAAAGGCCGCCGCTTCGCCGCTTAGCGCATCGACATAGCGGCCATGATGGCGCGCGTGATCGAACTGCACCGCTTGCACGCGGGGGCTGAGATTGAACACCGCGAACACCCGTTCGCCTGCATCGCCGCGCGTAAAGGCAAAGACGTCAGCGGTCGCGTTGCTCGGCACTTCGATCATGCCCGCGCCGAACCGCCCGTTGTGGAGCGCGCGCGCCTGCGTCTTGAGCGCGATCAGGCGGCGGAACAGGCCATCATAGCGCCCCGGCCCCCAGCGGATCGGGTCTTTATCGAAGAAGGCCAGTTGGCGATCCAGATCGGCCTCCTGCCCATTGTAGATCAGCGGCAGCCCGCTCCCCACAAACGACAGCGCAATCGCGGCTTCGTAGGCGGGGCCGTAGATTTCAGCCGCCACGCCGTCCCACGAATTCTGGTCGTGGTTATCGGTATAGGTCATCCGCATCCCGGCCTGCGGCCAGCTTTCCGCCTGCTCGGCGTAATAGCTGCGGATCGCGCTCGCGCCGCTGCCGTTGCCGGCAATACGCTGCATCGCCTCTTTCCACTTCCACGCATAGGTCGCGTCAAACGCGCGGGCGTGCAGATCGCGCTGCTCCCATTCGGCCAGCATGAAGACCGGCTTCACCTTGTCCAGCTCTGCCCGCGCGGTTTCCCAGAAGTCGATCGGGACATATCCCGCCATATCAGCGCGATACCCGTCGATCCCGAATTCGCGCACCCAATAGGTAAGGCTTTCGGTCATGTATTGGCGCAAGGCAGGTTGGCTGAAATCGAAATCGGCGACGTCCGACCAATCGGTGCCCACCGGCGACATCAACGCGCCTTCGGGGCTGCGGGTGTACCATTCGGGGTGCGTTTGGGTGAGCGGATTGTCGAACGCCGAGTGGTTTGCGACCCAATCAAGGATCACCTTCAGCCCCAGCCGGTGCGCTTCATCGACAAAGGCCCTGAACTCCGCCTCGCTGCCCAGTTCGGGATTGACCGCGCGGTAATCGCGCACCGCATAGGGGCTGCCCAGCGTGCCCTTGCGGTGAAGATCACCGATGGGGTGAATCGGCATCAGCCAGATGATGTCCACGCCCATATCGGCGAGGCGCGGCAGGTGTTTGCGCGCGGCGGCAAAGGTGCCCTCGGCGGTGAATTGGCGGGTGTTCAGCTGATACAGCACCGCATCCCGCGTCCAGTCGGCGTTGGTGATTTCGACCTCGGCGCGCGGGGTGTAATCGGGATCGGCCAGCGCAGGCGTGGCCACCAGAGCGGCGGCGATCATAGCCAGACCGCGCCGCATCACGCTGCCACCTCTTCCGTCACGAACAACGTCGCAATCGCCGCCAGCACAAAACTGACCGCCGCGATCACCATTGCGTAGATCGGCTCTCCCCCGAACAGGTTGGTGACGAGGAAGCCTAGCAGCGTTGCCGCCAATAGTTGCGGCACGACGATGAAGATATTGAACACCCCCATGTAAATACCCATTTTCTCCGCCGGAACGCAGCCTGCCAGAATCGCATAGGGCAGCGCCACGATCGAGGCCCAGGCGATGCCCAGCCCGATCTGCGGCACCCACAACAGCGCCGGATCGCGGATCAGCAACATCCCGGCAAACCCCGCTGCGCCCAGCAGCAGGTTGATCGCGTGCAGGCGGGTTCGGTCGATCCTTGCAGCAACAATGACAAACCCCAACGCCGCCGCAGCAGCAAGCCCGTTACGCACCGATCCCATCAGGCTCCACCAGTCAGCCCCGTCCTGATAGGCAGCGGTGGCCGTGTCGGTTGCGCCGAAGTGGAATTGGGTCACCCCCGGCGTGCCGTAGATCCACAGCGCGAACATCGCGAACCAGCTGAAGAACTGCACCACGGCAAGCTGGCGCATGGTGCGCGGCATGGCGAACAGATCACTTACTACTTCCATAAAGCCGTTGTGGTTGCGTTCCTGCGATCGCAGCATGCTGGCGACCAGCTGGATCGCGCCAAACCCGGCGATCAGGGCCGCAAGCACGTAGAGGTCTTGCGCCACTTCGATGGTGCCGAGGAACGCCGGACGTGCCTCTCCTCGCGCGACCATCACCAGCGCGGCGAAGACAGCCCCGGCGATGATCCACGCCGCCCCTCCACGGGCAAACTGGGACGCGCTGCGTTGCACTGCGGCGGACACTGCACGCAGGTCGCCGCGTGCAACCTCGAATGCCGCAAGCTCTGCGGGCGAATATTCTTTGGTCGTGAATACCGTCCAGCTGACCGCCGCCAGCAAGGCCCCGCCGCCGATGTAGAACGCCCAGCGCACCGTTTCCGGGATTTCGCCCGCGGGCGCGACATTGGACAGGCCCAGCCAGTTGGTCATCACCCACGGCAGCGCGCCCGCCAGCACCGCTCCGGTGCCGATGAAGAAACTCTGCATCGCATAGCCCATCGTCCGCTGGCGATCAGGCAGGTTGTCACCGACGAATGCACGGAACGGCTCCATCGTGACATTGAGCGATGCGTCCATGATCCACAGCATTCCCGCCGCGACCCACAGTACGGACGCATTGGGCATGATGAACAGCGCAAGGCTGGCCAGCAGCGCGCCGACAAGGAAATAGGGCCGACGACGGCCAAAACGACTGCTCCATGTCTTGTCCGAAAGGTGGCCGATGATCGGCTGCACGATCAGACCCGTCATCGGCGCGGCAATCCACAGGATCGCAAGGCTGCCGACATCCGCACCAAGCGTCTGGAAAATGCGGCTGACATTGCCGTTTTGCAGCTCGAACCCGATCTGGATGCCCAGAAAGCCGAAGCTCATATTCCAGATCTGCATCGGATTGAGCGCGGGCTTGCGGCCGCCTTGTGTCATGGTCAATTATCCTCTTCCCCGCGCGCCGCGCCCGAAGCGTGACGCGGCTGCGTGCAGGCGGTAATGTCGCGGGTCTTGCGCCCGGCGATCAGACTTGACCAGCAGGAGCGCAGTCTGAACGTTCTGCAAAAAATTGCAACAATCTTTCAATTTTTCTTAGGATGAATCTTGTTTATGGGTAAATATATTGCAGATTTTATACGTTTTTCAGTTATTTGATTATAATTCAGGCTGCCGCCAAGCAATGCTACAAAGATTTGCAAAATTCTGCCTATGATGGCAAAACCTGTCATCAAGGGAGCTGGATTATGTTGCGGATTTTCGTGGGACTCGTCGCTGCGCTTTGCGCAAGCGTCGCCGTGGCCGGGGGGCCAATCGCCCCAACACAAGCGCCGCTCGCGCCCATCGGTGACCGTCTGCCAGAGGACGAGATCATCTATTTCGTTCTGCCCGACCGATTCGAAAACGGGGATAAATCCAATGATCGCGGCGGCATCCCTGGCGGGCCACTCGATCACGGCTTTGATCCCACACACAAGGGGTTCTATCATGGCGGCGACCTGAAAGGTCTGACGCAGCGGCTCGATTACATTCAGGGCATGGGTGTCACCGCGATCTGGTTTGCGCCGGTGTTCAAGAACAAGCCGGTGCAGGGTCGTCCGGGCGAAGAAAGCGCAGGCTATCACGGCTATTGGGTGACTGATTTCACCAGTGTCGATCCGCATTTTGGCACAAACGCCGAATTCAAGGCCTTCGTCGATGCCGCCCACGCGCGCGGGATGAAGGTTTATATGGACATCATCACCAATCACACCGCTGATGTGATCGATTATGTCGAAGGCGAACAGGCAAGTTATGCCTACCGCAGCAAGGGCGATTACCCCTTTTCCCGGCGCGGCGGGCCGGATGGCGCGCCAATCAATCCGGGCTTTGCCGGGGACGACAACCCTGATCCCGCCAATTGGGCGGGCCTGACCGATCCGGACTTCGCCTACACTCCGTTCGTGCGTAAGGCGGAACGCAATGTGAAGGTGCCCGCCTGGCTCAATGATGTGACGCTCTACCACAATCGCGGCAATTCGCACTGGGTCGGCGAAAGCAGCGTCTATGGCGATTTTTCGGGCCTTGATGATCTTGCCACCGAAAACCCGCGCGTGGTTGCAGGGATGATCGACATCTTCGGACAGTGGATCGACGATTACGGGAT
The DNA here is from genome assembly GCA_002842925.1 of Alphaproteobacteria bacterium HGW-Alphaproteobacteria-14. GTDB lineage: Bacteria > Pseudomonadota > Alphaproteobacteria > Sphingomonadales > Sphingomonadaceae > Erythrobacter. Next base: position 20,470 of record PHEL01000002.1, on the reverse strand, counting down.
CGACGGCTTCCGCATCGACACCGCCAAACACGTGAACCCCGAATTCTGGCAGGCCTTCGTCCCCGCCATGCTGGCGCGCGCCAGGGCGAAGGGGGTCGACCACTTCCACATCTTTGGCGAGATTGCCTACGAAGAACCAACCGCCACGCTGGCGGCGCAGGTCATGGCCGAAAGCCACCTGCCCTATGCGCTCGACATGGGGTTCGCCAAAGCCGCGCAGCAAGCCGCCAGCGGCGCGGCCAGCCCGCGGGTGATGGCGGAATTCCTGCAACAGGACGTGATCTATCCCGGCGGCGCAGCGACCGCGCTGGGTCTGCCGACCTTTCTGGGCAACCATGATTTCGGGCGGTTTTCGATGTTCGTGCGCGACATGAGCGGATCGGATGACGAAGCCGAACTGTTGGCGCGGGTCAAACTTGGCCATGCCATGCTGTTCCTGTTGCGCGGGGTGCCGACCGTCTATTACGGCGACGAACAGGGCTTCATCAGCGACGGCAATGATCAACTGGCGCGCGAAGATATGTTCTCCAGCAAGGTCGCCGTCTATAATGACAACGTGCTTGTCGGCACCGCCGCGACCACGGCTGCGGCCAATTTTGACACCAGCCATCCGCTTTACCAGTTGATCGGCACGCTGGCACAAGCGCGCAAGGCCAGCCCGGCGCTGCGCCGGGGGCTGTCGCAGGTGCGCGCGTTCGATCATGAAGCGCCGGGCCTGCTGGCGGTGGAGCGCCGCGATCCGGCCAGCGGTGAGCGAATATTAATCGTGTTCAATACCAGCGCAACAGGGCTTTCGCGCAATGTCGAGGTAAGCTACCGCGCGCGCGGCGTCACGCCGTTGCTGGGCGAATGCCCGACGCAATTGGCGGCGCCGGGGTCGATGCACATCACCCTGCCACCGTTTGGATTTGCCGCCTGCATTCTGGAGAGCAACGACTAATGGCAACCGCGATTGGCGCTGCTGCCGCAGCCATTCACCACGATCCGCAATGGTGGCGCGGCGCGGTGATTTATCAGATCTATCCGCGCAGTTTCCGCGACACCACTGGTGACGGGATCGGTGATCTTGCGGGCATCGTCGAAGGGCTGGATTACATCGCCGATCTGGGTGTGGACGGCGTCTGGATTTCGCCATTCTTCACCTCGCCAATGCGTGATTTCGGCTATGATGTGGCCGATTACTGCGGGATTGATCCTAGCTTTGGCAGCTTTGCCGATTTCGACCGGATCATCGAAAAGGCCCACGCGCTTGGCCTGAAAGTGATCATTGATCAGGTCTATTCGCACACCTCGGATGAACACGCGTGGTTTGCCGAAAGCCGGCAGGATCGCACTAACCCCAAGGCAGACTGGTATGTCTGGGCCGATCCCAAGCCCGATGGTTCACCCCCGTCGAACTGGCAATCGGTGTTTGGCGGATCGGCATGGCAGTGGGATGGCCCGCGCAAGCAATATTACCTGCATAATTTCCTCACCAGCCAGCCCGACTTGAATGTGCACAACGTCGCGGTGCAGGACGCCCTGCTCGATGTGGCACGGTTCTGGCTGGCGCGCGGGGTCGACGGGTTCCGCCTCGATGCGCTCAACTTTTCGATGCATGATCCCGAATTGCGCGATAATCCGCCTTCGGGTCTGCCGCTCAACCAAGTGACGCGGCCATTCGATATGCAGGTCAAGCGATACAACCAATCGCACCCAGACATTGCTGCGTTCCTCGAACGCATCCGCGCCACAATCGACGAATTTCCGGGCCGCTTCACCGTCGCAGAAGTCGGCGGGCCAGAACCGCTGGCGGAAATGAAGGCCTTCACCCATGGCAGAAAACGGCTTGATTCGGCCTATAACTTCGATTTTCTCTACGCCCCGCGCCTGACCGCGCAGCTGGTGCGCGCGACGCTGTCGCAATGGAGCGGGGAACCGGACGAAGGCTGGCCTTCGTGGGCGTTTTCCAACCATGATGCGCCGCGCGCAGTTACCCGCTGGGCGTCGGACGGCGACCATGCCCGCGCCGCGCGTGTCAGCCTGCTGCTGTTGCTGGGCTTGCGCGGTAATCCGATCATCTATCAGGGTGAAGAACTGGGCCTTCCGCAGGGCGAAGTGGCATTTGAAGACCTGCGCGATCCCGAAGCCATCGCCAACTGGCCGCACACCTTGGGCCGCGACGGCGCACGCACACCGATGCCATGGCAGGCAAACGCACCGCAGGCAGGCTTTTCCCGCGCAAACCGCACCTGGCTCAAACCCGATCCGGCGCATTCGCGCTTTGCGGTTGACAGGCAGGCGCGCGATCCCGGATCCACTCTCGCATATGCGCGCCAGATCCTGGGCTTGCGGCGGACACTGCCCGCCCTGATCAGAGGGTCTATCGCGCTGCTTGACACGCCCGACGATATCGTCGCCTTCATCCGGCAAGAGGGTGAAAGCGCCGTATTATGCGCCTTTAATCTGGGCGATGTGCCCTGCGCCTGGTCACCGCCCGCCAACTGGCAAAACGCACGCGTGCTTGCCACGCAAAGCGCAGTGGGCGATGACAGCGCCATGCCGGACGTGCTCGCCCCCGGCACGGGTTACTGGGCGGCGATAACAGGCGAATAACCAAGCATGGCGGATAACCCGACCCTGACCAGACGCAGCGCCACGCTCGAGGATATCGCGCGTGAGGCGGGCGTTTCCATCTCGACCGTCAGCCGCGCGCTGAATGATAGCCCCTCGGTCAAACGGCGCACCAAGCAGCAGATCTGGCAGATCGCCCGCGCGCATGATTATGAATTCCGCAGTTCGATGCCGAGCGGGCCGATTGGCGCGGATGCCACCATCGCGGTGGTTGTCCCCGCTCCGCAGGCCCGAACAAGCCGGGTGGCCGACCCGTTTTTCCTCGAACTGCTCGCCGGCATTGCCGAGGCCGCGCGCGAACGCAATGCTGACCTGCTGATCAGCCACCTCTCCCCGCGCGCGGGCGCCGACCTTGATTACGCCATGAGCACCAGCCGTGCGACCGGGGTGATCTTTATCGGTCAAAGCTCGCTCCACCACGAATTCAACGCTCTGGCCGCACGCGATAACCGCTTTGTGGTGTGGGGGGCAGAGTTTCCCGATGCGCAATATTGCGTGATCGGATCGGACAATGTCGCGGGCGGCAGGCGGGCGACCGCGCATCTTGCCCGGCTGGGCCGCAAACGCATCCTGTTCCTCGGCGACACCGAAGCGCCCGAAGCCGAACAGCGATATCGCGGTTACAAGCAGGCGCTGGAACGCGCAGGCTTGCCGTTTGATGACGTGCTGATCCTGCCTGCACATTTCGAAGTGCATTCCGGCGAAGCCGCGATCCGCAGCGCGATTGCCGGCGGGTTGCAATTTGACGCGGTGTTCGCCGCCAGCGACCTTATCGCGATTGGCGCGATCCGGGCGCTGACGCGGTCAGGGATGCGGGTGCCTGAAGATGTCTCAGTAGTCGGCTACGACAATATCCCGGCCGCACGGCTTGTCACCCCGCAGCTTACCACCATCGATCAGGACGCCAATCTTGCCGGACGGATGCTGGTGTCCAAGCTGATCGACAAGGGCGATGGCCCGGCGATTTCGCAGCGGCTGGAAACCAGCCTGCTGATCCGCGAAAGCTGCGGCGGGTAAGATGACCGACGGCGCCCCTGCTTCTGGCCCCACCCCGCTCAAAAGCATCGTGATCGTCGGCGGCGGTAGCGCAGGATGGATGACAGCCGCGGCGCTGGCGGACGCGGTGGGAAGCGAATGCGCGATCACCCTGATCGAATCCGACGCCATCGGCACCATCGGCGTGGGTGAGGCAACCATCCCGCCGATCCGCAATTTCAACCGCCGCCTCGGTATCGACGAGGCGACCTTTGTGCGCGAGACGCAGGGCTCGTTCAAACTCGGGATCGAGTTCGTCGACTGGGGGCGGCAGGGGCACAGCTATTTCCACCCCTTTGGCCAGTATGGCGCTGAATTCGATCAGGTGCCGTTCTATCACCACTGGATGCGCGAATATCTTGAAGGCCGCGTTGCTGGCCCGATTGACGATTTTGCGATGTGCTGGGCGATGGCCAGGGCGGGCAAGTTCACCCACCCATCCGCCGACCTCCGCCTGATCCAATCAACCTTCGATTATGCCTATCACTTCGATGCGACGCGCTATGCCGCCTTCCTGCGCCGCTTTGCCGAAGCGCGCGGGGTGACGCGGGTTGAAGGGCGCGTGGTCGATGTCGGCTTGCGCGGCGAAGATGGCTTCATCGACAGCGTTACGCTGGAAAATGGCACGCACATTGCGGGCGAATTCTTCATCGATTGCAGCGGTTTTCGCGGGCTTTTGATCGAAGACGCGCTGGAGGCCGGTTACGACAACTGGCAGCATTGGCTGCCGTGTGACCGCGCAGTGGCGGTGGCGTGCGAAAGCGGCGACTTCACCCCCTATACCCGCTCGACCGCGAAGGCGGCAGGCTGGCAATGGCGCATCCCGTTGCAGCATCGCACCGGCAATGGCTACGTGCATTGCAGCGAGTTCATTTCCGAAGATGAAGCGAGCGCCGAATTGGTCGCCACGCTCGATGGCAAGCCGCTGGCCGACCCGCGCCCCTTGCGCTTTATCGCTGGCAGGCGGCGCGAATTCTGGAAGCGCAATTGCGTCGCCATCGGGCTTTCCGCCGGGTTCATGGAACCGCTGGAATCGACCAGCCTGCACCTTATCCAATACGGCATTCTGCGGCTGATCGCGCTGCTGCCCGATAGCGGTATGTCGCCGCTTTTGGCGCGCGAATACAACGCCCAGACCACGGCGGAATATGAACGCATCCGCGATTTCCTGATCCTGCATTACAAGGCCAGCGAGCGCGACGATTCCGAACTTTGGCGATACTGCGCGGCGATGCCGATCCCCGATAGTCTGCAATACAAGATCGACCATTTCCGCGACTATGGCCTGCTCGTTTCGGACGAGCGCGAGCTGTTTGCCAACCCCAGCTGGATCGCGGTTTATCTCGGTCAGGGGATCGTGCCGAAACGCGCGCCCGCGCTCGCCGCGATGCGCAGCGGTGTCCCGGTGGCCGAGCGCCTGGCGCAAATCCGCTCTGCGATGGACGAGGCGGTGGCGGCGATGCCGAGCCACGGTGAATTCATCGCCCGCCACTGCGCCGCGCCACTACCCACAGCCTGACCATTTGGGCGAATGTTTCACGTGAAACATCGACCTAGAGAGGGTCTAGAGGGGGTCTAACCGGGGCAAGGCCGCGTTCGGCGTGCGGCCACATCACCTTAAATCACCCTTGAACGCAAAAGGGCCCGCCATTGCTTGCGAGCCCCTCGTTTTACCCCGGTGCGGCCCGAGGGAGTCGGCGTCAGAAGTTCTTGCGGATCGTGAAGTTGAACGTCCGCCCATATTGTTCGTGGCGACTCGGGAACGTCCCGATCTGCTGGTCACTGGCATCCAACAAGGCGTTCTGGGTCACGAACGGTTCGTTGGTGAGGTTGAACACCTCGGCCAGAATGCCGACCCCGTTGAGGAAGCTGCCCGGCTTTTCGAAGGTATAACCAATCTGCGCATCGAGAATTGTCTCGCTGCGGGCATTGGCACCCGAAAGCGAACCGTCAAAGTTCTGCACTTCAGACAGGAACCCATCACGATAGCGCGCTGCCAGCTTGGCGCGGAAGCCGTGCTTTTCGTAGAAGATATCACCCGACCAGGTGACTTCCGAATGGCCCGGAATGGCCAGCGGGTTGAAGTTCTGGTTCTTCACCGTCGCATCGGCATAGGTGATCGAATAGAACCCGCCAAACCCGTCAAGCGCATCGGAGAGGTCGCCAAAATTGACGCGCACCGTGCCTTCAACCCCGGTGATTGTGCCATCAGCGAAATTGACCGGCCCGTTGAAAATGCCGGTGGCGACTTCGGGGTTCGTTTGCAGGATACCGCCCGCCCCGAAATTTTCGATCGACTGGGTCAGATCGGTCAACTCGCTGAAATCAATGATCCAGTCGGACAGTTCCTTGTGGAACGCAGCGACAATGACCGCCGAGCCGGGCGAGAAGTATTTTTCGACCGAGATGTCGTACGAAGTCGACCGATAGGGCTGCAACGCCGGGTTGCCACCACCCAGATTGAAACACACCAGCGAGGGCGGATTGAACCCGACCACAGTATCTGGGCGCTGGTCGGCGTTGGTGTCGATGCAGCTCTGGGTGTTGAAGCCAATGTTCTGGTTCGCGGTCATCTGATCAAGCCGCGCGCGGGTGATGGTCTTGGCCGCAGCCACACGGACGAACAGATCGGGCATGACTTCAAAGCTGAGATTCATGCTCGGCAGCCAGTTGTCATAGCTTTCTCTGACAGTGTTCAGCAGCCCGCCACCGATCGTCCCAGTCGATTTCTGCGTGGTATCGGCATAACGCAGACCAATATTGCCGCGCACCGGAACCGAGCCAAGATCGCCATCAATATCGGCCTGAATGTAGATGTTGTGGACCTTTTCATCCACCACCCATTCGGTATCAAAGGTCGCCTTTTCTACCAGATAGGTGCCATCGGTCAGGAAGCTCGACGGATCATAGGCGATGATGTCCACGCCCAGACCTTTGGAATTGGTCGTGCCGATAATCGATGATGCTGGCAGGGCCAGCCCCGTCGTGCCAAACGCCGCCGTGGGGCGCAGGAAGCTTTCGTTGGAATCAAACTGCTTCTGACGGTCGGTATAGAGCCAGCCGACAGTGACGCGATCGATAATCCCGCCGTTGAACTGCCAATAGGATTCGGTCCGCAACTGGTGCAGTTCATCGTCGATCTTGGGCTGCTTGATGAAGCCAACCTGACCCCACCCGCCTGGATCGGTGAGCAGCACGTTGGCCGGATCGGTGTAATCGAGCAGGCTTTCGATGGTGTATTGGCCGTTCTGGAGGAAGTTGAACGTCAGCGTGTCCGCCGCGCCGCTGCCGCCAGGGCCGGTGCCGGCATAGGATTCAAAATCGATGTCGTTGCGATTGAGCGTCGAATAGCCGTAATCGACCACAAAGCCGAGGTTGTCGGTCGCCTTCCATCCAAGGTTGGTGCCGATCGCGAAAATCTCGGACTTCGAACCTTCGGTGTCGGTGCGCAGGATCGGGAAGACGTTCGAAAAGGTAGCGCTTTCGGCAAACGGCCCGCTGCCGGTAACCGAATCCACCTGCGCACCGCCGTTGGTGCTCCACGAGGCAATCGGGGTTTCAGTGCCACGGAAAATGCCCGAATCGTCGGTATCGGTGTAGAATCCATCAATCGAAAGCGAGAACCGGTCGGTCGGTTCAAACTGCAGCGCGCCGGTGATCGACGTGCGTTCAAAATCGCGGCTCACCGCACCCTGACGCGGGTTGTCACGCGGGAAAATCACGCCCCCAGGCGTGCGCTCCGTCTGGAACTGGTTGGTCTTGAGCTCACGCGAGACAAACTGGGTCGGGTTGGACTGTATCGTCGCGCCCAGCGACCAGCCCAGCGTGCCAGCGGCGTTCTGATCGATGTACGAGGCGAAGAAGCGATAGCCGTCATCAGCAAAATCGGGGTTCAGCGAACCGCTATCGTTGATGGTGTATGTGCCCGAAACCGTAATCTGACGCTTTTTGGAATCGAGCGGCTTGATCGTGCGCAAATCCACCGCACCGGCGATACCGATCGCCGCCAACTGCGCATCACCAGTCTTGTAGACAATGCCCTGCGAGATCAGTTCGGAGGGGAACTGGTCAAATTCGATCCCGCGGTTATTGCCCGCCGACACCACTTCGCGGCCATTGAGCAGCGCGAGGCTGAAATCGGGGCCGAGGCCACGGATCGAGATCTGCTGCGAACGGCCGCGCACACGCTGAGCGGTGACGCCCGGAAGGCGTGCCAGCGTATCGGCGATGGACAAATCGGGCAGCTGCCCGATGTCTTCTGCCGAGATCACTTCGACAATCGAGGTCGCCCTGCGCTTGGCATCGAGCGAGGATTCGATCGAGCCGCGGATCCCGGTGACGACAATCGCGTCACCTTCAACAGCAGTCGGCTCTTCGGCGTCCTGCGCCAGCGCCGGTGCGCCAGTCGCGGCCAGCGCCAGAAAGGTCGCCGCCCCGCACAGCAGGCGCGCGTTTACGTTGATCCCGTTCATTTTCATCAGAGTCCTCTCCCGCAAGCGACATTCAACGTCCGCTTTTGCAGTTTTTTTCATAGCGCAACATGGTCCGCAGGTAAATCGCCAATCTGCATTCGCGCACCAGACTTATAAAAAAGTGATTTTATCGCATATTATCAATGTCGTAAAATGAATTATTTGGTCGAAATATGGGCGAAAGTCAAGCATTCAGCACCAGATTGTTGCCTGATGGGCACAGTTTTTCCGGAGCGCCCACCTTCCCCCTGCGTGTCTTAAAAAAGCCCGCAGGTTGCGGCGCGAACAGTCTCCTGTATTGGCATTTTATTGATCATTTATCAGTTAGTTGATCATGCTTCTTGGACATCGTTCAGGGATTTGATAGGCTTGTCCGCATGGCCAGCATCCCTCCTTCGAAGCCCCAGATTTCACCGGAAGGCTGGGCCATCTCCCTCGCTCGGACCAAAGTTGAGAGGTTTTCTGCATATAATCATCAACTTGTGGTGACGGAAAATCTTCTGGAAACCCCCGAAAAGGTCATTTCCGACGTATCTTTGCAAGATTTTGCACAAATTACTCCGCAATATCCGGGTCTGCGCGCGCCGCTTGCTCCGGAAATCTGCGCAAGCTGGCTGGCCCAGCTTGCACCGCGACTCGATCAATGGTTCGGGCCCCATCACCGGGCGTGGGAGATGCAGGCGTGGTATTCGATTGTCACCACGCCGCCCGCCAAACTGCTGCCGATCCAGCGCCTGCCGCATATCGATGGCACCGATCCGAACCAGATCGCGATGATGCTCTACCTCCACCGCACCGGGCATGGCGGCACCGCATTCTTCCGCCACCGCTCAACCGGGCTGGAGGCGCTGTCGGCCACGGATTTCCCGCGCTACGCCAAGGCGTTGCAGGAAGATGTTGCGCGCACCGGCCTGCCGCGCGCGGCCTATGCCACCGATGGCGCGCCGCATTTCGAACGGACGCATACGGTGCCCGGCACCTTCAATCAGGCGGTGTTCTATCGCGGCAACATCCTGCATAGCGGGGTGATCGATAACGCCGCGCCGCTGGTGGCCGATCCGCGCGCCGGGCGGTTGACGATCAACGCATTCTTCCGCCCGGCGGCGGGATAGGCACAGGCGGGACAATACTCATGGCAGAGCGCGGCGTGGAGAAACTGGTGATCGTCGGCGGCGGCACCGCAGGCTGGATTACCGCAGCGGCGTTCGCCCGGTTGCTGGGGCAGCGACTCACCATCGAACTGGTCGAATCCGAAGCGATCGGCACCATCGGCGTGGGTGAGGCGACGATTCCGCAGATCATCCGATTGAACACCATCCTCGGGCTGGACGAACACGAATTCCTGCGGCGCGCGTCGGGCACCTACAAACTCGGGATCGAATTTGTCGATTGGGGGCGGATTGGCAGCCGCTATCTGCACACCTTTGGCGATACCGGGATGAACCTCGGCAATGTCGCGTTTCATCATTACTGGCGGCGCAGCGTGATGGGCGAAGCCGCGCCCGACGCGCGCGGATTGTGGCATTATTCGTTGCATCAACTGGCCGCCGATCAGGCGCGGTTCGGCAAGCTCGACCGGGTCGGAAGCACTGCGATGGCGGGGCTGGCCTATGCCTACCATTTCGATGCCAGCCGCTATGCTTTGCATCTGCGCGAATATGCCGAAGCGCGTGGGGTAACGCGCACCGAAGGCATGGTCGAAAGCGTTGAACGCGATGGCACAAGCGGCGACATCACCGCGATAACCCTCGCCGGTGGCAAGCGGGTTACGGGCGATTTCTTTGTCGATTGCAGCGGCTTTCGCGCGCTGTTGCTGGGCGATGCGTTGGGGGTGGGCTATCAGGACTGGTCGCACTGGCTACCGTGTGACCGGGCGCTGGCAGTGCCAAGCGAGCGGCTGCCCACGCTGGTGCCCTTTACCCGCGCCACCGCCAAGGATGCGGGCTGGCAATGGCGCATCCCGTTGCAGCACCGCACCGGCAACGGCCACGTCTATTCGAGCGGATTTACCACTGATGATGCGGCGGCAGATACACTGCTCGCGGGGCTGGATACCAAACCGCTGGGCGATCCGCGCCCGATCCGCTTCACCACCGGGCGGCGCGAGGCATTATGGGCGCATAATTGCGTAGGCGTAGGGCTGTCGAGCGGGTTTCTGGAGCCATTGGAATCGACCAGCATCCACCTGATCCAGTCGCATGTCAGCCGCCTGATCCAGCTGTTCCCGCGCGCCAAAAACGCCGCTGCTGAACGCGCCGAATACAACCGGCGCTGCATGGCCGAATTTGACCAGATCCGCGATTTCCTGATCCTGCATTACCACCGCACCGATCGCGATGACACCGAGTTCTGGCGTTATTGCAGGAATATGGCTGTGCCCGACAGCGTCACGCACAAGCTGGAGCTGTTCTCCGCATCAGGCCGGGTGGGCCGCGACGCCGATGATCTGTTCCGCGAGGCGAGCTGGGTGCAAGTGATGCTGGGCCAAGGTATCATGCCCGCCGATTATGATCCGATGGCCGATCAGATCGCCCCGTCGCAGCTTGCCGAATTCCTCGCCAATCTGCGCACCCTGATCGAACGCAGCGTTGCAGGCCTGCCCAACCATGCGGAATATGTGCAACGCCATTGCCCCGCCGATACAGGCAGCATCACAGCGCGCTGATCGCTGCCAACGAAAAAGGGCGGCATGGTTGCCCAAACCGCCCCTTTGTCTCTGTCACGCAGGCAGGAACTTACTTCGACTGGCTTTCGAGATAGGCGACCAGATTTGCGCGATCCTGGGCATTTTTGACGCCCGGGAAGGTCATCTTGGTGCCCGGCATGAATGCCTTGGGATTTTCGAGATATTCAAACAAGACCTCCGTGGTCCAAGTCACGCCGCTGTTCTTGTTGGCGTCCGAATAGCTGTAACCAGCCACCGAACCCGACGGGCGACCGACGACGTTGTAAAGCGACGGACCAACGCGGTTCATGCCTTCGTCAAGCACGTGGCACGAACGGCACAGCGCGAACGTCTTTTCGCCCTTGGCGACGTCGGTGGTCATACTGGCGAAATCAATCGTCGCAGCCGGTTCAGCCACAGGCGCTTCGACCGCAGCCGGAGCTTCCACCGCCGCAGTGGTTTCTTGGGCTGCCGGTGCGGCAGCATTATCGCCCGCAGCACCGCCACAGGCCGAAAGAGTAGCGAGGCTCGCCAGCGCGGCCGCCCCCATCAGGAAATTACGCTTCATGTTTATATGTCCTCTGAACAACTTGTTCCTTCCGCATCCCAGCGTGACATAACGCAGTAATTCGGGCATGGAAAGCGGGACTTCGCCAGCTTGCTACAACCTTTCCCCGATCTCCGTATAAACCGAACGCACGGCACCAAATGGTTTTCCCGAAAACCAGACAATTGCCTTGTGCGGCCGGCGCGTTAAAGAGTGGTCACTATGAAAAACCTGCCCTGGCATACCAAGATCGTCCTCGCCTTGCTGGCGTTCCTTCCGCTGTATTTTGCGGTTGCCGCGCTCGGCACGAAAATCGGCCTGTGGAACTGGCAGACCGGGCTGGTGTCGCTGACATTCGGCGGCGGGGTAATGCTGCTGGGGATTGTGGCGGTGGCTGCGCTGATATCGCTGATCATCGCTTTATTCGGAAAGCCGCGCCGCAAAGGGCTGTTGGCGGCGGCCATCATCGGGCTGCTGGTGCCCGGCGCGGTGTTCGTGATGTTCAGCACTGCGAGGGGTGCGGCTGGCGACAACCCGATCCACGACATCGCCACCGATACCGCCAATCCGCCCGCGTTCTCGCACGAGACGATGGCCGCGCGCGAGGCGAGCGGCGCCAATCCGCTGAGCGATTACCAGACCCCGCTGGGCCAGTTGGAACTTTACCAAAGCGTGCCGCCTGAACTGGCGATCAAATCCCACGCGCAGATCATCACCGACCGCAAGGATCGCCCGGCTCCACTGCCACTGGGCGGCGCAAGCAAGGCCGAAGGCGTCGCTGCAGTCAAAGCCGCGATGGACGCGATGGGGCTGTCCGACATCCGAAGCGATGCCGAAACCGGAATGGTTGAAGGCGTGGCGGGAACCTTCTGGTTCGGGTTCAAGGATGATGTGGTCGCCCGCGTTGGCGATGCGCAGATCGATTTCCGTTCGGTCAGCCGGGTGGGCCGCAGCGATCTGGGCGCAAACACCGCGCGGATCATCGAACTGCGCAGCCGCACCGAGGCGTTGTTGGGATCGGCCAGCCGCTGAACAGTCACTGGCTGAACAGTCGACGGCTGAATAATCAGTCGCGAAACGCCGTTACCGCCAGCGCGCTGCGCTGAAACACGGTCAGCACACACAGCGCCGCGTAGCCATAGGCGAGCCACGTGAACCACGCCGGAAACAGGCACATGGCGATGAACAGTGCGATCGTCTCGGTGCCTTCGGCCAGCCCGGTGGAATAGAAAAAGCTTTTGCGGCCATGCGCCGTCGTTTCCGTCCCGCGCTTTGCCGCGATGACCGCGAAGGCGAGGAAGCTGACCCCGGTCAGGACAAAGCTGGCGACCAGCACCAGCGCGGGCAAGGTGTTCTGCGCCGCCAGCACCCCAAACCCCAGCGGGATCGAGACATAGAACGCAAAGTCGGCGACAATGTCGAAATAACCGCCCAGATCGCTCGGCCCGCGCACCCGCGCCACCGCGCCGTCCAGCCCATCGGCCACGCGGTTCGCAAGGATCAGCGCCAGCCCCCAGCCGATATGGCCAAAGGCGATGGCTGCCGCGCCTGCCAGGCCCAACGCCAGCCCGGCAAAGGTCAACCCGTTGGCGGTCACCCCCACCCTCGCAAGCGCGCGCCCCGCCCAGTTAAGCGGCGGATCGATCAGCGGGCGCAGTTTGGCGTCAAACATCGGCTATGCGCCCCAGCTTACCAGCCCGATCCACGCCCCGGTCATCGCGGTGGCAAGGTTGCCCGCCAGCCAGCTTTTCATCCCCAATCCCGCCGCTTCGGCACGGCGTTCGGGGCACAGGGTGCCGATGGTCGATACCAGCAGGCCGACGCTGGCAAGGTTCGCCACCCCGCACAGCGCATAGGTGACAATCAGCAGGCTGCGCGGGCCAAAGGTGCCATCGGGCAGCGCGGCGAGTTCGAGATAGGCGACATATTCGTTGAGGATCGCCTTGGTGCCCATCAGTCCGCCTGCCGCCTGCGCTTCACCCCACGGCACGCCCAGCAGCCACATGAACGGCGCGAACACCCAGCCCATCACGCGTTTGAGGCTGATCGCTTCGCCATCGATCAACGGCAGCAGCGCCAGCGCCTGATCGGTCAGCGCCACCAGCGCAAACACCACGATGATCACCGCAATCACCGCCAGGAACAGCGCCATCCCGTCCATCGTGCCTTTGACGATCGCGTCGATGCTGGATTCGTAACGCAGGCCGGGTTCATCCTTCGCTATCGCCGTCTTGGCATCCTCCGGTGTCCCCGGCACCATCAGCCGCGCGATCAGCAGCGCGGCGGGAAGCGAGATCAGCGAAGCGGAGATCATGTGGCCCACCGCATCGGGCACGGTCGCGCGCAAGGTGGTGGCATAGAGGATCAGGATCGCCCCACTGATGGTCGCCATTGCCAGCACCATCACCTGAAACAGTTCGGCGCGGGTCATCCGGTCAAAATAGGCGCGCACCACCAGCGGGCTTTCAACCACGCCAAGGAACATGTTGGCCCCGCCCGACAGGCCGACGACGCCGCTCACGCCCAAGCTGCGCCGGAGGAGAAACGACAAGCCATTGACCAGCCAACGCAGCACCCCCCAATGCCACAACAGCGCGGCGAGCGCGGAAAACACGATCACCAGCGGCAGGATCTGGAACGCGATGATCAGCGGCGGCTGCGCGCCATCGGCCAATGCGAACGGCAGCGGCGCCCCGCCGAGATATCCGAACATGTAGGACGATCCCTTGAGCGTAGCCTGTTCGACCGCGCTGACGGCAGAATTGGCAAGGCCCACCGCCTGCCACACCACCGGCACCCGCACGATCAGCACCGCGAGCAGCCCTTGCAACGCCAGCGCGCCGAGCATCCAGCGCCAGCCGGGATGGCTGCGGCGATCTTCGCTGAACCCCCAGGCGAGGGCGACAAGCACCGCAAGGCCGATCAGACCTCGCAGTTGGTCAAACAGTTCCAAATTCTGCTCCTGTCTGCGGCGGTGTCAGCGCTTTTTGCCGAACAGTTTGTCAAGCGCCAGCGTGTCCAGATCGCGCAGCGCAATCAGCGCCAGCGCCGCGCCCGCCACGGTCAGCGAAGGGAAGAACAGCAGGTTCGCGTCTTCGGGCTTGGCAAACAGATATTGGCCATAGGGATCAAGAAAGTGCCGCCAGATCGGCAGCACACCGCCAACCAGAATCACCGCTGATCCGATCAGGCTATATTTGCGAAACAGGCCAACCACGACGAGCAGGCCCAGCACCACTTCAAACCCGGCGAACGCCAATTGCAAGGTGCTGTCTGCCGCGACACCGCCGTAGTATTTATTGGCCAGATGTGGCCCCATCCCTTCTTTCAAGAGACGCGCGCCGCCCCACAGCACCAAGAGCATTCCGGTTCCCACCCGCATGATAAGCAGGGAAATCTTGGTAAGCATCTCTCGTTCTCCCGAAGTGCAGAGCGATCAGCCGCGTCGCCATGCGTGGTAGCGTTCAACCCATTTCAGCACGCCTTCCGGCTTGTTCGCGCGTTTCCAGTTTCCGGCCGCAAACTTGTTGGCTTCGGCCATGGTCGGATAGGAATGGATCGTGCCGAGGATCTTGTTTAGCCCGATCCCGTGCTTCATCGCCAGCACATATTCGGCCAGCAATTCGCCAGCGTGCGCGCCGACGATGGTCGCGCCCAGCACCTTGTCCTTGCCAGGTGCGGTCAACACTTTGACAAAGCCGCGCGTTTCGCTTTCGGCAATCGCGCGGTCGAGATCGTCGAGGTCATAACGGGTCACGTCAACCGCGATGCCCTGCTCTGCCGCCTCGCGTTCATTTATGCCGACCCGCGCGATTTCGGGATCGAGGAATGTCACCGCCGGGATCACACGGTAATCGGCCTTGAATTTCCTGAACTGCCCGAACAACGCATTGACACTGGCATACCACGCCTGATGGCTGGCGGTGTGGGTGAACTGGTATGGCCCCGCCACATCGCCCGCGGCAAAGATATTGGGGAATTTGGTCGCCAGAAATTCATCGGTGGTCACGGTTCGGTTTGTGTCGACACCGATATCCTCCAGCCCGAACCCGGTCAGCCGCGCCTTGCGCCCGATCGCGACGATCAGCGCATCATAGGCGATGCGCACCTCCTGCCCGCCATGTTCGGCGATCAGCACGCCGTCTTCGACCCGCACCGCCTTGTGATCGGTGAGCACGGTGACGCCCGATTCCTCCAGCACGCCGCGCGCAAGGCTGGACACGTCCGCATCTTCGCGGCCCAGCAATTCGGGCATCATTTCAACCTGCGTGACATTCGATCCCAGCCGCGCGAGCGCTTGTGACAATTCACACCCAATCGGCCCGCCGCCCAGGATAATGACCCGCGCGGGCGCTTTATCCAGCTTGGCGAAGGTATCCCACAAGGTTTCACTGGTCAGATAGCCGCTATCTTCGATCCCGGCGATCGGGGGCACCACCGGCTCTGCCCCGCTGGCGATGATGATGCTGCGCGTCGTCAACCGCTGCGTGCCGCCGTCATTGCGGGCAATCTCGACCGTCCACGGATCGATGATCGTCGCGTAACCCTTGACCACATCGACGCCGAGTTCGGTGTAGCGTTCGACGCTGTCGTGCGGTTCAATCGCCTTGATCGTATCCAGCACCCGCGCCATCACCGCCCTGAACGGCACCTTGGGCTCGCTCGCTTCCAGCCCGTATTTGTCGGCATGGCGCATCATCGCAGCAACCTTGGCGCTTTTGATCAGCGCCTTGGACGGCACGCAGCCGGTGTTGAGGCAATCGCCGCCCATGTCCCTGGCTTCGACCAGCGTCACGCTCGCCTTCACTTGCGCGGCGATATAGGCCGACACGAGGCCCGCCGAACCGCCGCCGATCACCACCAGATTGCGGTCGAACTTTTTGGGCCTGGTGAACCCGGCATAGACCTTGCGGCGTTTGATCACCCCGATGATCCCTTTCGCCAGCCACGGCACGATGCCCAGCAGCGCAAAACTTGCCAGCACGCCGGGCGAGGCAATGCCCGAAAGGCTGTCAATCTGCGCCAGCTGCGTGCCCGCGTTCACGTAAACAATGGTGCCCAGCAGCATCCCCAGCTGGCTCACCCAGGCATAAGTCCAGGTGCGGATGCGGGTCAGGCCCATCACCAGATTGACCACAAAGAACGGGAACACCGGGATCATCCGCAGGCTGAACAGGTAAAACGGCCCATCACGCTCAAGCCCGGTGTTGATTGCCTTCAACCGCTCGCCAAAGCGTGCCTCGATGCTGTCGCGCAGCACATAGCGGGACGACAGAAAGGCGAGCGTCGCCCCTGCGGTCGAGGCAAAGGAGACGAGAATCGTGCCCCCCACCACGCCGAACAGCGCACCTGCCGCCAGCGTCAGGATCGCGGCTCCCGGAATGGATGCGGCAGTCACCAGCACATAGGCGATGAAGAACCCGGCGATCACCGCCAGCGGGTTGCGCTGCTGGAACGCAGCCAGATCGGCGGCGACCGCCTTGATCCCATCGAGCGTGAGATATTGGCCAAGGTCAAAAACGAAATAGGCCGCGACCAGCGCGGCCAACGCGGCAAGAATGACAATTTTCTTCAAAACAAACTCCTTGCCCGGCATTCGCCGCCACGCGAGCGCAAGTTACGATTCCTTCGCAAGCGCAGCATATTTTTCGATCCAAAGCCTGTCGATCCAGTGCTTCAATCGCAGCACCCAGCGCCCCTGCGCGGTAAACGGGCCATAGCTGGCAATCGCCGATCCGTCGCCCGTGTTCATCAGATAAAGGCTGTGGGCGCGCGGGTGATAGGAGGCAAGGGGCGCTTCACCCGCCAGCACAGCGCGCAGATTGGCAGCGATCACCGGGCCTGCGAACACCGCATGAACGCCGGAATGGGCCAGCGCCCGGTCGGTGCGCGCCGCGACATCCCCGGCGGCGAAGATATGCGGGTGTGATGGGGATTGGTGATGCTGGTTAACGCTGATGAAGCCCGCATCGTCCACCGCCAGCCCGCTTTCGCGCACCCAACGCGGCGCGGCGCTGCCCAGTGCGGCGATGATCGCATCTGTGGGTTCAAGCGACCTTGCGCCTGCCATGATCTCCCCTTCCGCAATCCGCGCATCATCGACCTGCATCGCAATTTGTTGCCGCACCAAAGCTGCGGCCACGCGGCGCTGCACGGCAGGCGCAAACCCGGGAAGCAGGCCCGAACGCCCCGTCACCAGCGTCACTTGCGCCTGCCCGGCGGCACGATTGCGGAGCGCAAATGCCAGTTCCACCCCGCCCGCCCCGCCGCCTGCAACCACCACATGGGCGAGCGCGGGCAGTGCAGCCAGGCGATCCACGAAAGCTCCAATCGGGCGCACGTCGATCAGACGCGGATTATCGC
Source organism: Alphaproteobacteria bacterium HGW-Alphaproteobacteria-14 (assembly GCA_002842925.1). Lineage (GTDB taxonomy): Bacteria > Pseudomonadota > Alphaproteobacteria > Sphingomonadales > Sphingomonadaceae > Erythrobacter. Next base: position 2,775 of record PHEL01000002.1, on the reverse strand, counting down.
CCAGCAGCGCCGCGCCGCGCCCTTCGCCGCCGGTGTCGAATGATGCGAAGTCAAATGCGATCTCCTCGCCCCCAGCCGTGCGCACGCGCCGCGCATCGGGATCAAGCCCGGTGCAGGAATCGAGTATCAGTTCGACCCCGGCACGCTGCGCCAGCGCGGCCACATCAACCAGCGCCTGATCGCGGCCATGCTGCCCCACGATCCAGCCCGGCACCATGCCCGAATAGCGCAACGTCGGCTGCGGGGTCAGCAGCACCGTGCGCGCATCCGCAGGCACTCCGCGGGCGATCCAGTCAGCCAGCACCGCAACATGCGCGTGCCCGCCGCCGACCAGCAGGAGTGTCTGAGTCAATGTGCGATCCTTTGCTGCGATTGTGCAGGTCGTGCCCGCCTCATCGCGCGCGGGTCGATTGCGCGCAAGCTCTGGACGCTCACAGGGCCATCCGCTCGATCTTGCCGAGCGGATGGCAGTGACGTGGCCTGCTGTCGGCTTGGTTGACAATCAGCAACAGCACCTTTTCCTTACCCGATCCTCCCCCGCAGCGCCTGATAGGCCGCCGCCGTTACGGTATTGGCGAGGTTGAGCGAGCGGATCACGTCTGACCGCATCGGCAGGTGGAACAGGCGGCCTTCGTGGCGCTCGATAATCGGCTTGGGGATGCCCTTGGTTTCCTGCCCGAACACCAGCATCGCATCGTCCGGGTATTCCGGTTCGTAGAAGCTGCGGCTGCCGAACTCCTCGAACAGGAACAGCTGGTCTGCGCGGGGGCTGCGCGCCGCAAGAAACGCGTCCCAGCTCGCATATTCGGTAAGGTTGACGTGGCGCCAGTAATCCAGCCCCGCCCGCTTCACGCGGGTGTCAGAAATGTCGAACCCGAGCGGATGGATCAGGATCAGCTCCATCCCCAGCGCCACACAAGTGCGCCCGATCGCACCGGTATTGCCGGGGATTTCGGGCTGGATGAGGATGATTGAGATCGACATGGCCCCCGCCTATCGCGCCAATCGGGCTTAGGCCAGAGGAAGGTAAAGCGCCGTCACCATCTCGCTTTCGGGCAGATCAGGGCCGAAATTGCTGCGCTCGCAGAACAGCGGGAAATCGCGCAATTGCTCACCGCTGCCGGGGAGCCATTCACGATAGAGCCAGTTTGCTGGCGCTTCCAGATCGTCGGCAGACCCGGTCAGCAGCAGCCTTGCGCAGCGACCGGCGGGAATGGTGTTTTCGCGCATCCCCTCGCCCGGGGTGAGACCAGGCACGCGGCTGCACGCGAGTTCGACCTGCGGCTCGCCCTCGCCGTCGGCGAGGAAAATGTTGAAGGTGCGCGTGCGCTGCGGCCCCGCGCCATTCGCCTTGCGCCACGCGATAAACCGCGCGAGCGTCGTGCCCAGCCTATGCGACGGGCCGTCGTGGCGCAGGGTGAGGATGGGGGTGGTCGCGAAGTCGACGATAGCGACCTGATCGGCGGTGTAGTGCGTCATGGCGTGTTTCCTTGCTCGCGTCTGCGGCGTGATTGCCGCGTGCCACGCCGTCCAGTCCGGGTTGTCGCGGAACGCCGAAGGGCTCGTCCCGAAGGCTTTGCGAAAGGCCTTCGCAAAGGAATCCGGGGTCTGGAACCCTGCGGAAAGCGCGATGTCGATGACCGGCAGTTCCGGCCTGCACCCCAGCGCAAACGCCGCTCGCTTAAGCCGCGAGAGGTTGACATAGCGCTGGACCGGGATCCCGAAGGTCGCTCCGAACTGGCGATGGAAATGAAACTTGCTGAAAGCCGCTACACGGCTGAGCGCCTCCAGCCGCAAATCGTCGTCGGGGTGCTGGTCAATATGATCCAGCACCCGCGCCATGCGCCTGCGATAGTTTTCAGTAGCAGCCTCGTTCATTCCATCCTCCGTGGCAGGGGATGGCTAGACCGGCGAGCGTCCCTGCGCCCGACCGATCTTGCGGTTCAGCCCAGCTTGGCCTTGAGCAGCTGGTTCACCACCGCCGGGTTGGCCTTGCCCGCCATCGCCTTCATGGTCTGGCCGACGAAGAACCCGAACAGCGCTTCCTTGCCGCCGCGATATTGTTCGACCTTGTCGGCGTTGGCGGCGATGATCGCGTCGACGGCGGCTTCGATCGCGCCGGTGTCGCTGACCTGCTTCAGCCCCTCGGCCTCAGCGATGTCGGCCGGATCGCGGCCGGTCTTGAGGACGATTTCGAAGATTTCCTTCGCCTGACCGCCGCTGATTTCGCCCTTGTCCTGCATCGCAAGGATGCTGGCCTGCGCGGCGGCAGTAGCGTTGGCGAGATCGGCTTCATCGCCCAGCGCCTTGATCACGCCGGGCGCGACCGAAAGCGACCAGTTGGCGACCTGCGTAGCGACCGCTGGTTCGCCCTTGCCAATCACCTTGGCCGTTTCCGCCAGCAGCGTTTCGAACCGCGCAAAGGTTTCTACCTCGGCGGTCAGTTCGCGCGCGTTGTAGGGGGTGAGGCCGAGCACCTCGACATAGCGCCGCCGCTTGGCATCGGGCAGTTCGGGGAGCGAAGCGCGGCAAGCGGCGAGGAAATCCTCCTCCAGCACCAGCGGCAACAGATCGGGATCGGGGAAGTAACGATAGTCGTGCGCGTCTTCCTTGCTGCGCATCGTGCGGGTGGTGCCGGTGCCCGGATCGAACAGCCGGGTTTCCTGCACGATCCGCCCGCCGCTTTCGATCACATCGACCTGACGGCTGGCTTCGTATTCGATCACCTGCATGACAAACCGCACCGAATTGACGTTCTTCGTCTCGGTCCGCGTG
>PHEL01000068.1 GCA_002842925.1 Alphaproteobacteria bacterium HGW-Alphaproteobacteria-14 | reverse complement strand
GATCAACGCCTCGGGCGAATTGCTGACCAGTTTTGCCAACGCGCCCACGGCTGAACTCTACGGGGCAGAGCTTGACCTTGCCTATGGCATTCCGCTCGATAACTGGGGGGGCTTGTTTGCAACCAAACAATTCCTGATCCTTGCCAATTACACCTACACCCAGTCGAGCATATCGGTGGCCGCGGGTGATATTGCCCCGGTGCCGGGCAACATCGAGCAAGACGCAAGCCTGCTGTTCGATGATGGTTCGCCGCTGGTGGGCCAGTCGGATCACGTCGCCAACCTGTCCTTGGGGATCGAGGATACCGACAAGGTGCAGCAGTTCACCGCGCTGTTCAATTATGCCAGCAAACGCGTGACGCTGCGCGGCGGGCCATTGCCTGACGTGGTCGAGAACCCCGGACTTACCGTTGATCTGGTGGCCCGGTCAGAGGTGAAACTGGGCGGGTTGCCGCTGGAAGTCAGCTTCAAGGTGAGCAACATGTTCGGCCGCGACAATTTCGAATTCCAGCAACTCGATGGCAACCGGATCGACATCAATACCTTCGATGTCGGGACAGCCTTCAGCCTTGGCCTGAAAGCGCAGATCTGAGGTTTCGCTCGCCCCTTCGGGCGAGCGTCCTCGGCGCTTGTCCCCGTCGCGGCGCGACGGGGCGCCTGCGGGTTCGAACCAGTGCTGCTTGGGTGGGTGGAGGTTTACATCCTCCTCCTCCCCTTACCCCAGATCGAACACATATCCCAGTGATCGAACGGTGCGCAGCGGATTGCCGCCGCCCGCTGCCTTGATCGACCGCCGCAGCCGCCCGATCCACACATCCACGGTGCGTTCGTCAATCGGCGGTTCGCGCTTGCCCAGCCCGTTGATCAGATCATCGCGGGTCAGCACGCGGTTGGGGTTTTCGGCAAAGAAGCGCAGCAGCCGGAATTCATTGGGGCGCAGCACAATCGGTTCGCCATCCCAGCGCGCCTGCAACGCTGCCATGTCGATCACCAGTGCGCCCAGTTCGAACCGGCGGGTTGCATTGCGTTCGCTGGCGCGCGATTGCAGCGCCAGCACCCGGTCAAGCACGGCGGTACGGGTGAGCGGGCCGACAACATAATCATCCGCCCCTGCCCGCAACGCGCGGCGGCGGTCTTCGGGATCATCTTCTTCCAGCACCATCGTGACATGCGCGTCCGCTGTGCGCGGATCGGCGCGCAGGCGGCGGCATAGTTCGAGGCCCGCAAGATCGGGAAGCACCCAGTCGATAAACGCCCACATCGGCCCTTCGACCAGCCTCCGCGGGCCTTCCGGCCCCAGCCGGTCAAACGTAAAACGCCGATGATCGTGGACGAAATCCTCAAGGCTTTCGCCCAGCTCACTCGTCAGGAAAATATTGACGACATCCATATGCAAAGCGCCCCGGTTTCATACCGGAGTGGCGCAGTGATGTGACGCGATTGTGACGGGATTGCAGCGCTATGTCACAAGCACGCGGGATCAGGACAGCGTCAGCCCGCTGTCATTTACTCCGAGCGCGGAAGGATGGCGTCGTCTTTGTGATTGTCCGCTGGTTCTGATCCTTGTTACCCCACAAACGCCCGCTCGATCACGAATTGTCCCGGCATCGAATTGCTGCCTTCGGTAAAGCCGCGCGCTTCCAGGTCGGCGGCGTGATCCTTGATCATCGCCATGCTGCCGCACAGCATCACGCGGTCTTCATCGGGCACGAACCGCTGGGGGCCTTTGGATTGTTCGAACAGGCGTCCATCGTCGATCAGCGCCTGAATCCGGCCCTGCGTGCGGAACGGTTCACGGGTCACGGTGGGGACGTAGATCATCCGCGCGCGGTCTTCGTCTTCGAGCAGCGGGTCGCCTTCAAGCTTGCTTTCGAGCAACTCGCGATAGGCCAGCTCGTTCACGTTGCGCACCGAATGGACGACGATCACTTCCTCGAACATCTGGTAGACTTCGGGATCGCGCACCAGGCTCATGAACGGGGCCAGCCCGGTGCCGGTCGACAGCATGAACAATCGTTTGCCCGGCAGCAGCGCGTCGGTCACCAGCGTGCCGGTCGGCTTCTTGCCAAGATAGACCGGATCGCCAACCTTGATGTGCTGCAAGCGCGATGTCAGCGGGCCGTCCTGCACCTTGATCGACAGGAACTCCAATTCCTCGGCATAGCTGGGGCTGGCGACCGAATAGGCGCGCAGCAGCGGCTTGCCATTATCGCCCGGCAGACCGATCATCACGAATTCACCCGAACGGAACCGGAAAGACGCAGGCCGCGTCATCTTCAGCGTGAACAGCGAATCGGTCCAGTGATGGACGTAGGTGATGGTTTCGATCGAGAGCGCCGCGCTTTCGGTGAACTGATCGCGGTCGATGATGGGCTGGTTCAAAACGGGCCTCAAATACAGGTCAGCGCCGCACAAACCACGGCCGGAATAGGCGCGCAAATGGACGACAAGCGCCGCGTCTTCAAGACAGTTTAGCGATAAGGGCTAAAAGCGGGCCTTGATAGAACGCAATCAGTTCCAGCCTGCGCGATCGAACAACTTCACCGCCTCGGCCTGATTGCGCCCGATTTCTGCGGCGTTGAGCGTGTCGGCCTTAAACGGACCGAGCCTTTCGACCGCCGAATTGGCCTTGAGGCCCGTCGTCGCCGGGTATTCATTATTACCATCGGCAAAATACCGCTGCGCGCTTTCCGACGTTAGGTATTCGAGGAACTTCACCGCGTTTTCGCGATTGGGCGCGTATTTCACCACACCGGCACCGCTGATGTTGACATGGGTTCCGGCACCATCCTGATCCGGGAAAATCACGCCCACTTTATCGAAAATCGCCTTTTGCGCCGCATCGCCCCCGGCAAACCGCGCGAGGTAATAGGTGTTGACCAGCGAGATGCGGCATTGCCCCGCGGCGACCGCTTCGATCATCGCTGTATCATTGCCCTGCGGTGCCTGTTTGAAATTGGCGACCACGCCTCTGGCCCATGTCTCCGCCTGGTCGGCGCCCTTGTGGGCAACGATGCTCGATAACAGCGAGATGTTGTAGATGTTTGACGATGTCCGCATGCAGATGTCGCCCTTGAACGCCGGATTGGCGAGATCGGCGTAATTGACGAGGCCTTCGGGCTTACCCGCCGCCTTGTTGTAAATGATGATCCGCGCGCGGGTCGACAGGCCGAACCACAGCCCTTCAGGGTGGCGCAGATGTGCCGGCAGGCGTTCGGTCAGCACGGCAGATTCGACCGGGGAGAGCACGCCCGCTTCCTCGGCCCGCCATAACCGCCCGGCATCGACCGTGATAAGGATATCGGCGGGGCTGAATTCGCCTTCGGACTGAATGCGTTCGATCAGCGCATCGGCATCAGCCTCGATCCGGTTGACCTTGATCCCGGTCTGCTTGGTGAAATCATCATACAGCGCCAGATCGGTATCGTAATGGCGCGAGGAATAGAGGTTCACCTCACCTTTATCCGCCACCGGCGCGCTGGTTTCGGTTTCGGCGCAGGCAGACAGCCCGGCGATGCTGGCGCAGGCGATGGCGGAAAGGAGCAGTTTCTTCATTGTGATTGGCTTTCGATTGCAAGTTGCGAATGACTTGCAATATAAACTTGGCCAGCGCAAGGCTTAATTCTGCTTGAAGGCACGCACGCTTTCAGGTTGCGGCACCGCGCGATAGGCCTCGACGGGGTTGACCGGGGCGGCGGTTTCCACAGTGATCGGCGCGCCGCCCGCACCGCTCAGCAATACCCGCGTCACCGGGCCTTGCCGGTGCACATCGCGCACCGCGCAGCCTGTGGTGTCCACCACCAGATCCAGCCGATCCGCCTGCACCAGCAGATCGACAGCGCCCGCATCGGGCACCGCGCCCAGCACGCATCCCAGCGGCCACGGCCCGAACGCGGTAATAAGGCTGTCCCCACGCCGTTCGCCCGCGATCACCTGCGCTCCGCTGAAAATCGCGCCCACCGCTGCGGTCTGCGGCGCATGGTGGAGTTCCTGAGGGGTGCCGAATTGCACGATCCGCCCAGCCTCCATCACCGCGATGTGATCGGCAATATCCAGCGCCTCGGCCGGGTCATGCGTTACCAGCACCACCGTCGCCCCCGCGTCGCGCAGCAGGATGCGGCAATCGCGGCGCAGCTTGCGGCGCAGCACGATGTCGACGCTGGCGAAGGGTTCATCCATCAACAACACCCGCGGCCTGGGTGCCATCGCACGGGCGAGCGCGGCGCGTTGTTGCTGCCCGCCCGAAAGTTCGTGCGGATAACGCGCGCCCATGCCTGCCAGCCCGACACTGGCGAGCCAGCCCTCCGCCTCGATGCGGCGGGCGCGCGGCAGGCCAAAGCCGACATTGGCGGCGATAGTCATATGCGGGAACAGCGCGCCATCCTGAAACACCAGCCCCACGGGCCGCGCTTCGGGCGGAGAGCTATGCTGGGCATCGGCCAGCAGCTCACCGCCCAGCATGATGCTGCCCTGCTGCACCGTCAGCAATCCGGCAGCAAGGCCAAGCAGTGTTGACTTCCCGCAACCTGACGCGCCAAGCAGGCAGGTGATCTCTCCCGTCGGCGCGGAAAAACTGATGTCCTCCAGCGCCCTCACCTGACCGTAAGCATGGGCAATATGTCGAAACTCAAGGCTCAATGGCTGATCCTGCCCCTGGGTTGCAAAGCGGGCCATGGGGGTTCCCGGTGAGCCGCCTTAGGCAATTTGCGGGAGTCGGCGCAAGCGGGCCCACAAGCGGGGGCGGTTGGAATGCCAGCTGGACTTGGGCCGCGCTCGTCATTGCTGCGCTGGCGGGGCTGCCGATTGCCGCGATCCTGTGGGCATCACTGGCAGGCACCAATAGCGGGCCAAGCGGAACGATTGCCGACCTCGCGGCGACCGTGCTGCCGACCTATATTGCCAACACCGCATTGCTGATGACGCTGGCGGGCATATTCGCCGCCGTCACCGGCACCGGCTGCGCGTGGTTGATCGCGGCGACCCGGTTTCCCGGTCGCAAGCTGCTCGGCTGGGCATTGGTGCTGCCGCTGGCGGTGCCCGCTTATATCGCAGCCTATATCTATGCCGATTTGCTTGATTATGCCGGGCCCGTGCAGGCGGGATTGCGCGGGCTCACCGGCTGGGGGCCGCAGGACTATGGCTTCCCCGACATCCGATCGCTTGGCGGCGGGGCATTTGTTCTGGGAATCGTGCTTTACCCCTACGTCTATCTGCTCGCCCGCACCGCCTTTGCCACGCAAAGCTTCAGCCAGTTCCGCGCCGCGCGCAGCCTTGGCGCTGCGCCTGCCGCCGCGTTCTGGCGCGTCGCCCTGCCCGCCGCGCGCCCCGCGATTGCAGGCGGGCTGGCGCTGGTACTGATGGAGGTGCTGGCGGATTTCGGCGTGGCCGAATATTTCGCCATCCCCACGTTCAGCACCGGGATTTTCCGCAGCTGGCTGGCAGCCGGGGACAAACAGGCTGCGCTGAAATTGGCAGCGGTGATGCTGTTGTTTGTGATCGCGCTGGTGGCGCTGGAGGCGGCGACCCGTCGCGGACGGACGGACAGCCGCGATGGCCTCGCCGCACGGGGCAATGGCGAACCGCTGGTGGCATTGTCGACGCTGGGCAAGGGGCTGGCGCTGATCGCCTGCCTTATCCCGGTGCTGCTGGGGTTTGTCCTGCCAGCCGGATACCTCGCGGCACTGGCGTTGAGCGATGTGGCACAAGGTGCGGCGGGCGATCTTGCCACCTATGCGCGCGGCAGCCTGTGGCTGGGGCTGACAGCGGCGAGCGTTTGCCTGGTCGTCGGACTGCTGCTCGCCTTTGCGCGGGCGCGATCACCCTCGCCGCTCACCGCTGGCGCGATCCGGCTGGCAACGCTGGGTTATGCGCTGCCGGGAGCCTTGCTTGCGGTTGGCCTGCTCGCGCCGCTGGGTGCTTTCGACCAGAGCCTCACCCGGTTCGCGCGCGATACGCTTGGCTGGAGCGGCGGCTTGCTGCTGACCGGGACCAGTGCGATCCTGATCTACGCCCTGTCAGTGCGGTTCCTGACGGTCGCCTACAACACCGTCAGCGGCGGGCTCGCGCGTATCCCGCCCAGCCTTGATGCCGCCGCGCGCAGCCTTGGCGCCCGGCCCGCCCGCGTGCTCGCGCGCATCTATGTGCCTTTGCTTGCGCCCAGCCTTGCCGGAGCCGCGGCGTTGGTATTCATCGACACCTTGCGCGAACTGCCCGCCACACTGATTCTGCGGCCCTTCAACCTCGAGACGCTGGCCACCCGCACCTATCGCCTCGCCAGCGATGAACGGCTGGTCGAGGCCGCGATCCCGGCGCTGATCTTGCTGGCGGCAGGGTTGCTGCCGGTGCTGGTGCTGAACCGTTTGTCGCGGCGCTGACGCGACGGGTTCAGACCACCGACAGTGGCTGCCCACAAAAACTGTCCAACCCGCTTGTCAGTCGGGCTTGTCCGAAGCGTTTCAACCGTCCACAAGACAAGCCCTATGGCACGCTTCCCTTTCTCCGCGATCGTCGGTCAGGACGAAATGAAACAAGCGCTGCTGATTGCAGCGGTCGATCCCTCCATTGGCGGGGTGATGGTGTTTGGCGATCGCGGCACCGGCAAATCCACCGCCGCGCGGGCGCTGGCCGGTTTGCTTCCGCCGATCATGGCGGCAGAAGGCTGTCCCTATGGCGCTTCCAAGGAGGATCAGGCGCGCTATCCCGGTGTCTGCGGCACCGGCAAAATGGTGAAACGCACCGTGCCATTCGTCGACATGCCTTTGGGCGCGACCGAAGACCGCGTGATCGGCAGTCTGGATCTGGAACGCGCACTGCGATCGGGCGAAAAGGCGTTCGAACCCGGTCTGCTGGCCAAGGCACATCGCGGGTTCCTGTATATTGACGAGATCAACCTGCTCGAAGACCATCTGGTCGACCTGCTGCTGGATGTGGCAGCTTCGGGCGAAAACGTGGTTGAGCGGGAGGGGTTGTCCGTCCGCCACCCGGCCAAGTTTGTGCTGATCGGCAGCGGCAACCCCGAAGAAGGCGAATTGCGCCCGCAATTGCTCGACCGGTTCGGGCTGTCGGTCGAAGTGCGCAGCCCCAAGGATATCGAAGTTCGGATCGAAATCATGCGGCTGGTCGCGGAGAACGAGCGCGACCCGGAAGGTTTCGCGGCCCGCTGGGCGGGAGAGGATGACAATATTCTCAAACGCGTCGCACGCGGCAAGGCGCGCCTGCCCAAGCTGGAGGCGGGCGAGGATGTGCTGCGCGATGCGGCGGAGCTCTGCCTGGCGGTTGGCGCTGACGGCTTGCGCGGCGAACTCACACTGATGCGCGCAGCGCGGGCTTTGGCAGCGCTGGATGGCGCGAAGAAGGTCACCCGAAAGCATCTGATCGCGATCGCCCCCTCGGCACTGCGCCACCGTTTGCGGCGCGATGTGCTGGATGAAACCGGATCGACGGTGCGGATCACCCGCGCGATGGGCGAGCTTTTCGGATGAACCCAAACGCCGCCGTCGACCCGCTGGCCGACGCGATGCTGGCGGCGCGGCTGTTTGCGCTGGCCCCGCGCACCTTTGTCGGGATGAGCTTGCGCGGCGGCAGTCCGGCGCGTGATGCGCTGGTGGGGGCTTTGGAGGAAAAAGTAACGCTCCGCCGCCTGCCCGGCCATGTCGATGACGAACGCCTGCTGGGCGGGATCGATCTGGCTGCCAGCCTTTCGTCCGGTCGCCCGATCCGCCAGAACGGGTTGATCGAGGAAGCACAAGGCGGCGCGCTGATCGCTGGCATGGCGGAACGGATGGATATTGGCATCGCCGGGCGGTTGGCTCACGCCTTGGACGACGGGCAGGCCGCGCTGGTGCTGCTCGATGACGCTGCCGAGCCGGAAGAAGCCCCGCCCGCCAGCCTGACCGAACGCCTCGCCTTCGCTTGCGATCTTTCCGCGTCACGCGAATGGCGCGGGGTGAAACTCGCTCCGGCCTTGGGGACGCTGGCGCAGGTCGCGTTGCTGGAGACGCAAGCACTGCGCGCGCTGGCCGTCACCGCCGAAGCGCTGGGGGTGGACAGCCTGCGGGCACTGATCTTTGCAGGCGAAGCGGCGCGCGGGCTGGCGGCGCTTGACGGACGCACTGCGGCAACCAGAGCCGACCTGTCCGGTGCGGTACGGCTGGTGCTGGCCCCGCGCGCAACCCGCCTGCCGCCGCAGGAACACGATGCGCCGCCCGAAGACCCACCGCCCCCGCCCCCCGATGGCGAGCGCGACGATCAATCGGAAAGCGAACAGCAGCAGGAAACCGACCTCAGCGAACTGCTCGTCGAAGCGGCCAAGGCGTCGATCCCCGCCGATCTCCTCGCGCAGCTTGCACAAGGCAATGCGCCGCGCCGATCGGGCACGTCAGGCTCGGGCCAGAAACGCAAATCAGCGATACGCGGCAAGCCGCTGGGTGCCCGCGCCGGTATGCCGCGTGGCGGGGCGAGGCTGGCATTGATCGACAGCCTGCGCGCGGCTGTGCCGTGGCAGGCCGTGAGGCGCAAAGAGGCAGGTGCCGACGCCGCATCCCCGATCCTGATGCGCAAGGAAGACCTGCGCATCCGCCGGTTTGAAGAGCGTGCCGCCCGCGTCACGATCTTCGCGGTAGACGCCTCAGGGTCCGCCGCAGCAGCACGGCTGGCCGAGGCCAAGGGCGCGGTCGAACTCATGCTGGGGCAGGCCTATGTCACCCGCAGCGAAGTCGCACTGGTCGCCTTTCGCGGAGCCACAGCCGAACTGATCCTGCCCCCCACCCGCAGCCTCACGCGGGCGCGGCGGGCGCTTTCCGAACTGCCCGGCGGCGGCGGCACGCCGCTTGCGCTCGGCCTCAACGCTGCGCGCGAGGTGGCCGAGGCCGTGATCGCGCGCGGGCGCAGCGCCAGTCTGGTGATCCTGACCGATGGCCGCGCCAACATCGCCGCCGATGGCTCGCCCGGCCGCCCACAGGCGAAAGCCGATGCCAATGCCGCCGCCCGCGCCATTGCGGCCCGCGGGATCGATGCACTGGTGGTGGACATTTCCGCCCGCCCCGGCCCCGAGGGCGCGGAACTGGCACTCGCGCTGGACGGCCGCTTCCTCGCCTTGCCCCGCGCCGATGCCCGGATGCTGCAAGCCGCGATCAGCGCTGGGCAACCCACCGGCAAGGCAGCATGAGCAGCCTCGACTGGAACCGCGAAGGTCTGATCTGGCCGCACCGTGATGCCAGCGCGTTCATCGAGGCAGGCGGCGCGCGCTGGCACGTGCAACGCATGGGTTCAGGCCCGCCACTGCTGCTACTCCACGGCACCGGAGCATCGGTGCATTCGTGGCGCGATCTGATGCCGCTGCTGGCGCAGACCCACGCGGTTATCGCCGTCGATCTGCCGCGCCATGCCTTTACCACCGGGCACAGCGCCTATGCCATGAGCCTGCCCGCGATGGCGGGGGAGATCGCGGGCCTGATGAAGCATCTCAAGGTCGATCCCGCGGCCATCATCGGCCATTCGGCGGGCGCGGCGCTGGCGTTGCAAATGGGGCTGGCCCACGGCCACACCGGCCCCGTTGTCGGCCTCAGTTCGGCCTTGCGCCCCTTTCCCGGCCCCTTCGCACAGATCTTCCCGGCGGTGGCCAAGGCGCTGTTCATCAACCCGCTGGTGCCGCGCATCTTTACCGGGAGCATCGACCTCGTCGGCGGCGCGGGGCGGTTCCTGTGGCGGTCTACCCATTCGCGCATCAGTGCCGAGGGGCTGGCGTGTTACCGCACGCTGCTGAAACATCCCGGCCACGCGGGCGGCGCGCTCGCCATGATGGCGAACTGGGATTTGCCGGGCTTGCGTAACCGGATGGGCGGCGCGGCAAACCCGGTGCTGATGATCCACGGTGGCAATGATCCCGCCATCCCCCCCGGCTGGGCGCGCGAGGCGCATGGCTGGCTGCCGGACGCACAGCTTGAGGTAATCCCCGGCCTCGGCCACCTCGCCCACGAGGAAGCGCCTGAGAAAGTGGCTGCGTTGATTTCCGCCTTTCTGGCGGAACAGCTATAGCCTGCGCCGAAATCACGGAGACAAGCATGGGCGATATGGGCTGGATCGAGATCGTGCTGTTTTACGGCATCGCCATCGGCTTTGGCCTGTGGCAGTTCTGGAAAACCGACCGGTTGCTCAAGCGGACGCGGGCTGAGAACGCTGCGAAGAACGCAGCCAAGGGCGAAGGCAAACCGCCTGCCAGCTAGGGCAGCGGATGTCCGCTTGAGGCCATTGCGGGGAAAAAGCTGCCTTTCTGCAATCGTTTAGAGTTTCGGACGCCGAGAGGCGTCGGAAAGTCGACGGTGCCCGAACCCGCGGTCCGCATGCGGTGAGCTATGGGGTTTTCAATTCCGGTCGGG
>PHEL01000221.1 GCA_002842925.1 Alphaproteobacteria bacterium HGW-Alphaproteobacteria-14 | reverse complement strand
TTCTTCATCGTGCTGCGCGAAAAATTCGTGGTTCTGCACGCCGTGATGGTTGCCGCGATGATGGTCTATGTGACCTTTGCAGGCGGGCTGATCACCGCGTTTGTCACTGTGCCGCTGACGGCGATGGCAATCATCACCGCGCTTTCCTCGGCAATCGGGATAGGGTTGTCGGCGGTCTTTCTTGCCGCTTTCCTTGAACGCGGCGCGCAATCGCGGCTGATGCGCCGGATCACGATCATGGTGGGCTATTTCACCATCATCGTGCCGGGTTTCCTTGCCTTTCAGCTTGATGCAACCCAGCCGTTTGACGATCAGGCCTATCTGATCGCCTTCATACCGGTGCTGGTGATCATCAGCGCCGCTGTGGTCGAAGCCTTGCTGCGCGGCAGCCGTTCGGCGCGCTTTATCGCATTTGCATGGACGCCGGTGATCATCGCCACGGTCGAACGCCTGCTGCGCGGGCTGGGCTGGTATGTCGGCCCGCCAAGCCTTGATCAGATGCTTTATATTGCGGTGGGGATCGAGGTGGTGGTGATCAGCCTCGCCATCGCCGACCGTTTCCTGGCGTTGCGGCGCGAACGTGATGCTGCGCTGACAGAGGCGCGGATGCTGGAGCAGCTTTCGACCCGCGATTCGCTCACCGGGTTGATGAACCGCCGCGCCATCGAAGCGCGCTTTGATCAGCTGTTGGCGCAGGGTTTCCATACCTTTGCGCTGGTTGATCTTGATCGGTTCAAGTCGATCAATGACCTGCATGGCCACCAGATCGGTGATGCCGCGCTGGTCGCCTGCGCGGGCGCGCTGCGCACCGAGGGAGACCGGAACTCGATCGCGGTGCGATTGGGCGGAGAGGAATTTGTGGTGCTGTTGCGCGGTGAACGCACGTTGGAACGCGCCGAGGCGTTGCGGCAGGCGATACCGCAACGCATCGCCAAGGAAGTATCAGGGCTCCAACTGCCGGTGACAGCCAGCATGGGCGTGATCGTGCTGGCCGATGGCGACCGTCACAAGATGGCGTTCAGGGAATTCTACGCCCGCGCGGATGCGTTGATGTACGAAGCCAAGGCAGCCGGCCGCAATCGGCTCGCCTATGCACGCCTGACCGTATTCAACACCGCCCCCAAGAATCGCCGGAAACGAAGGGCCGCGGACAAGGCTGCTTAGGGCCCGGCCTAATCGGCCTGAAACGGCGCGAGCACCTCGGGCCGCACGCGGGCCAGCCGCCCGCTCGCCCGGTCGATCATCGCCCAGGTCGTCGCCGCGCTGACGAGGCGTTTGCCCGAAGCATCGGTGAACTCCACCCGGCGGAGCGATTTTGCGCCTTGTGCCGGGCCTTCGATCCATGTCTCGGCGGTGACGGTCTCGCCTTCGGCAACGTTGCCGCGATAGTCGATCTCGTGCCGCACCACGACCCAGAAAAACGC
>PHEL01000220.1 GCA_002842925.1 Alphaproteobacteria bacterium HGW-Alphaproteobacteria-14 | reverse complement strand
CGGCAATGCGACCCCCGGCAGGAATTGATCCTGCCCACTCATTGCCTTTGAGCGATGATGCGCGCAAGGGTTGGGGACGATGCCGGTGGCTGATGAGCAGCAGATAGACAGTGCCCAGGATGGCGCGCGGCGGTGGTTCTGGCCGCGCCGCTGGCGCACCCGTGTGGCCGCTGGCAGCGCAGTTGTGGCGCTGGTCGCAGGCGGCGCAGCATGGCTCGACCGCGAGCGCATCGCTGGCGATTTTATCGACGATTATCTCGTGGCCAATGGCGTGCCTGCCACTTACGACATTGTCGCTATCGGCCCGCGCGTGCAGGTGATCGAACATCTGGTGGTGGGCGACCCGGCGCGTCCTGATCTGACCGCGCGGCGGATGGTGGTGGAGCTTGGCGTGGGTTGGGCGGGGCCGGAAGTGCGGCGGGTGACGCTGGACGGCGTTCGGATGTTCGGCAGTTACCGCGAAGGCCAGTTCAGCCTTGGCGCGCTTGATCCGCTGGTGTTTACCGATAGCGCCGAACCGCCCGCGCTCCCCGCGATCGATGTGGTGGTGAATGATGCGCGCGCGTTGATCGAAAGCGATTTTGGCGCTGTGGGAATCACGCTCGACGGGGCAGGGCGGCTCGATGATGGCTTTGCCGGAACGCTCGCTGCGACGGCGCCGGGGATCGGGGTCGAAGGCTGCCGGGTGGAGCGCGCGACGCTTTATGGCAAGCTGACTACGGCAAGCGGTGCCCCCAGCCTATCCGGCCCGTTACGGGTCAGCGATCTCGCTTGCGGCGGGGCCAGCATGGCGCGCGCCGATATCGGCACCGCGCTGTCATTGAAGCGCGATTTTACCGGGGCCGAAGCCGATCTTGTCGTCGAAGGTGCCGGGATCGCCATGGCGGGGGTTGCAGGCGATGCCCTGTCCGGCACCGTCAAGGTAAACTGGGGCGAAAGCGGTCTGGCAATTGCGCATGATCTTGCGCTTGCCAATGTTGCTGTACCGCAGGGGCGGTTGGCGAGCCTGTCCGCCGATGGCGCGTGGCGCGGGCCGAGCGATGCCAGCAGAGGGCAGTGGGAAGGCACCTTGCGCGGTGCGGGCCTTGTTCCTGCCGCCGATCTCACCGCCAGCCTTGCCGCTGCCGAGCGCGGACTGGATGGCACCTTGCTCGCGCCGCTGCTTGCCAAGGCGCGCGGCGGAATGGATCGTGCGCTGACCGGATCGCGCTTTTCGGCCGAGGCGATTGTGCGGCACAAGCGCGGCGAGATCGCGCTGATCATCCCCGAAGCCGCGCTGACCAGCCGCGCGGGCACGCGGGTGCTGGCGCTGTCGCAGATCAATGCCGGGATTGCTGATGAGGGGATTTCCGGGCTGCGCGGCAATATCCTTGCGGGCGGAGAAGACCTGCCCAGCATCAATGGCAGGATAGAGCAGGAGGCCGG
>PHEL01000067.1 GCA_002842925.1 Alphaproteobacteria bacterium HGW-Alphaproteobacteria-14 | reverse complement strand
GCGGGCGACGCTGGTTTGCCATATTGCGCCCGCCCTAGCCCATCTATAGGCCATGCGGCAATGATCGGAACACCGCCCAAACGCGAACAGGATATCGCCACCCCGGATTTTGCCGCGATCGCTGCGCGCATCACCCGCCCGGTGGTGCTGGTGGGGCTGATGGGCGTGGGTAAATCCACCGTGGGCCGCAAGCTGGCAAGTCTGCTGCGGCGCAGTTTCATCGACGCTGACGAAGCCATTGCTGAGGCCGCCGGGCGTTCCATCCCCGAAATCTTCGAAACCTTTGGCGAAGCGTATTTCCGCGATGGTGAACGCCGCGTGATCGCCCGGCTGATCGACGAAGGCCACGGGGTCATCGCAACAGGTGGCGGCGCATTTATCGACCCCGCTACCCGCGCGACGATCCTTGAACGCGGGATCGCGGTGTGGATTGACTGCGACATTGATACGCTGGTGGAACGCACCGCGCGGCGCGACACCCGTCCCCTGCTGAACAGCGGCGATCCGCGCAAAATCCTTACCCGGCTAGCCGCAACGCGTGCACCCTTCTATGGCGAGGCTCCCATCCGCATCATGAGCGAGAACGGCCCCCATGCCGACACCGCGCGCGCGATTATCGAGGCGATAGACCAATGGCTGTAATTCCCGTGGCACTGGCGGGCCGCGCATATGATGTGGTGATTGAACCGGGACTGCTGGGCCGGATTGGCACGGCAGCGGCGCAGTTGCTGTCGAGCTATGCGGGCGGGCGCAAAGTGCCGTTCGTCGCGGATGAGAACACCCACCGGCTCTTTTCGGCAGCGGTTGAAGCTGATCTTGTCGCCCATTGCCTCACCGCCGAATGGTTCGTGGTTGCGCCGGGTGAAGATGCCAAAAGCTGGGCCGTGCTCGAACGCTTGACCGATTGGCTGCTGGCTTTGGGCGTTACCCGCTCTGACCACGTGTTCGCAATCGGCGGCGGAGTGGTGGGCGATCTGGTCGGCTTTGCCTGCGCGATTACCAAGCGCGGCTGCGGCTTTGTGCAAATCCCCACGACGCTGCTGGCGCAAGTCGATTCGTCGGTGGGCGGCAAGACCGCGATCAACACCGCCGCGGGCAAGAACCTGATCGGCGCGTTTCATCAGCCCGCGCTGGTGCTGATCGATCCGCTCGTGCTCGCTACCCTGCCGGAACGCGAAATGCGCGCCGGTTATGCCGAGGTGCTGAAATACGGCTTGTTAGGCGATGCGACGTTTTTCGGCTGGCTGGAGGCGAACGGCGCTGCGGTGCTGGCGCGTGAACCCGGCGCGCTTGAACAGGCGATTGCGACCAGTATCGCGATGAAAGCCGCCATCGTCGCGGCAGATGAGCGCGAAACACTGGATCGCCGCGCGCTGCTCAATCTCGGCCATACTTTCGGCCATGCGCTGGAAGCGGAAACGGGGTTTTCGCAGGCGCTGCTGCATGGCGAAGCGGTGGCGCTCGGCATGGCGTTGGCCGCGCGTTATTCGGCGCGGCGCGGCGAGCTTTCAGCAGCGGATGCCGACCGCGCAGCAGGCGTGATTGCGGCGGCGGGGCTACCTTGTGAACTCCCCGCCCTCGCCCTTGCCTGTGATGGCGCGCGACTGGTGGATCATATGCGCCACGACAAGAAGGCCGAAGGCACCACCCTGCCGTTCCTGTTGCTGCGCGGCATTGGCGAGGCCTACGTGGCGCGCGATGTCGAATTGGCCGACATTGCCGTGTTTCTGGACGGCGAATTGCGCGGTTAGCGCTTACAAATCGCCGTCGATGGTTTCGGGGATTTCCTCACCGGGAATCGGCCCACCCGGATAGGCCGGCATGGGGCCTGCAACGACCGGTGTGGTGGGGGCTGACGGTGCAACCGCCTGCGGCTGCGCCATCCCGCCCATCGCGAGCCGCGCATCGGCATAGCGCTGGTCGCTCAACTGCCCTTCGGCGCGGTCGCTATCGGTTGCAGGTGCAGCGCCGGAAAAACCGCCGCCGTAATCGATCCCTTCGATCTGGCCGCTATTGCCGATCCGGCATTGAAAGCCAGAACCGTCAAACAATGCGCCGCTGACCAGCCAGCCCGCGCCAGTGCGTTGGACATTATCAACGCTATCAACCCGCACGTCACGTTCAATCCGGGTCAGGCACTGATTCACCGCACTATCGAGGCCGGACGAACCCGTTCCGCGCGGTGCAGCGCGGCGGTCATCGCTACGGCGTTCCTGATAGCGCGGGTTATAATTGGGGTCATTCGCATCGCGTTCGACGATCACGACATCACGGTCGCGGTCACGCTGACGGCGGTTGTTCGAATTGGCGATGGCAGCAATCCCGCCGATGATTGCCGCACCGATCAGCACGTCACCCGCGCCAACACGGCCGCGCCTGTAGCCCCGGTGATGCCCCCGGCTGCAGCCCCACCGACAGCGATAATCAGCCGTGGCCGATGCCGGATCGTAGCGGCTGTGGTCAAACGCGGCAGATGCCACGCCAAGGCCCGCCGTGGGAAGCGCGGCCGCAGCAGCGGGAGAAGCGAAAAAAGTGGCGCCAGCAACAGCGCCTGCCAAAGCCAGCGCACGGGTATTCAGAGCCATTGTTGCTCCCTCCTGTAAATCGGTGAGCGCCCACCATGCACCCTGATGCACGAAAGGTTAGCCGTGCCAGGCTTGCGCTGGGCTGAACCGAATGCACAAGCCGCCCCACCTTGTGTTGCACGAGGCGGGACGGCCGGAACAGCTCGCTGAAAGGGGGGACGAGCTGAAAGCAGATCAGCGCAGCCCGCGCACACCGCTGAAATTGACCTGCGGTGCGCCGCGACCATCGATCCGGCAGGTGAAGTTACCCAGATCGCTGCGGCGGCCACCCCAGCGCGGCGAGCCTTCCACCGCAATCCGGCCCTTGACCCGGAACCCATGGCCGGTGCGATCAACATCGCGCACGTCGACCACATCGGCATAACGATAGCCGCCAAAGCGCCGCGCCTGATTTTCTGCCGCCCTGACACAGCGTTCCACTGCGGCGCGCGGATTAGCGCCGCCGCCGTAGCCGCCGCGATAGTCGCGGTCGCGGTAGGCATAGCGGCGGTCACTGCGGTCGCCATCAAAGGCTCCGGCGAGCGCGGCGATCCCGCCGATTACCACGGCGCCTGCGATAATCTCACCCGCGCCGATGCCCCCACGGTCGCGGTAATCGTCTGCCATTGCAGGCGTGGCAGGGGCCGCAGTCAGTGCAGTCGCAGCGACCGCGCCGAGGACAAGCCGGGCCGATTTGCCGGAGTCCAGCCGGTTGGTCTTGGTGGTCATCGCATCAATCCTCTTCTGTCACCGCCCGCACGATTGCGAAGGTGTCAGCGACGTTCTGCGCGATTCCGGGTGATGCGAAGCTGAATTGCCTTGGCAGGTTTTGTTAATCAAAAACCTGGATTGGATGAACGATAGTGCCCTACTCGACCGCAAGCGCGGCCAGCACGTCGCGGGTGAATGCGGCAATATCGAAGCCCGCCCCCACCGGATCTTCGCCCCGTCGCACGATCACGACATTGCGCGACGGCACGATCACGACATATTGCCCGCGATTGCCGAAAGCGGCGAAGGTATCAGGCGGCACGCCGTCGCTCTTGTTCATCAGCCAGAACCCGGCGCCATAGCCGAACGGCCCATCGGGCTGCGGGCCTGACGGGGTCGAGACGTATTGCACCCAGCCTTCGGGCAGAATGCGGGCGCCATCTGGCAGCCTGCCATCGTTGAGGTAAAGCTGGCCCAACCGCGCCAGATCAAGTGCGGTGGTCCAGACCTGGCTGGAGAGGATGTAGTTCCCCTGCCAGTCGGTTTCGGCGACGGTGTGGGTCATGCCCAACTTGGCGAAGAGCGCGGCGGGCGGATGCGCCGCAAATGTGGGTTTGATCGCGGCCACAGCAGCGAGCGTGTCGTTATTTGCATAGCGATAAGTGCTGCCAGGCGCGGCAACCAGCGGCCAGTCGAGCGCAACTTCGTCCACCGTCGCCCCGCCCCAATAGAGCGGATCAGTGCGGTTGCCCGGCGTGTCGGAATAGCGGCCAGACGCCATGCGCAAAAGGTGGTCGATGGTAATCGCGCGGCGCGGATCAGCGTCGGCCGCGCCCAGCCCGGCAGAGGCGGTTACGTCGGCCTCGCCGCGATGCACCGCCGCGCCAACCAGCGTTGCAGCAATGCTCTTGGCGACCGACCACGTGCGTTGCGGGGTGTTTTCATCAAAGCCCGGCGCGTAGGCGGTAAGAGCATTTGCACCCTCATCCCGAACGACCACGGCGGTTGTACGCGCCCCCTTGCCAAAATCGGTACCGGACAGAGCATGATCGACAACCGCTTCGAGCCTATGACGGGTCATGACCTTTATGGGCGTCTGATCTGAGGCAATCCCTGTTTCGGCTCGTGCCACCGTGACAGCCTTCAAGGGTTCGCTTGAACCCTTCGGCGCCCCGGTGGGCAGGATCGAGCAGCCGGTGCGGGGCCCAGAATAGCCTGCGATCCGTGCAGGCATGTCATCCGCCCACCGCACCGCGACGTGGGCGACAGTCCCGGAGGGGTGGCGGACGATGTCGAAAGGCAGCTCGCTGACCATGCCGTCGAGCGGCGCCTGAATCCCCGCCAACTCCCATTCGTGAACGCTTTCGGGCGTGCGCGTGGTGCCATTGGCTTCGGCATGGGCAATCGCGCTGCACAGCATCAGCGCCTTGTAACCCGCCGCGAGCGCCCGGTCATAGCGCGCATCGAGGCGTTCCTGCTGACTTTGCGCAGAGAGCGGTGCAGCAAGGGCGAGTGCGGCGGTTGCAGCCGCGAAGATCGGGGTTCTCATCCCCTTGTCATGCCACGCGATCACGAAAATGAAAGAGCGCATAAGCAAAGGGCCGGAAAGCGTTTCCGCCCCGGCCCTTCGCTCTGTGTCTGTGTAGCGCGACTTACGCGTCTTCGCCTTCGTATTCATCGGCCTGCACCGGACCACTATCCTGGCCGCGGGCCGATTCGTCGCGTTCGACCAGTTCGATGATTGCCATCTGCACCGCATCGCCCGCACGCACCCCTGCGCGCAGCACGCGGGTGTAACCGCCTTCGCGATCGGAGTAACGCTCCGCCAGCACTTCAAACAGCTTCTTCAGCTGGGTTTCATCGCCCAACCGGGCCATCGCCAAGCGACGGTTCGACAGCCCGCCGCGCTTTGCCAGCGTGATCAGTTTTTCGAGATAGGGGCGCAGTTCCTTGGCCTTGGGAAGCGTGGTCTTGATCTGCTCGTGCTTGATCAGCGCGGCAGCCATGTTGCGGAACAGGGCGTTGCGGTGCCCCGTCTTGCGGCCCAGCTTGCGGCCCGAAATACCATGACGCATAGTGATTTTCCTCGTTCGTAGGGAGCCCGTGTGAGGTAGCTCCATCCCGGTGGCCATCAGGGCCGCCACCTTCGCCCAAGATGTAAGCCCCCGCTTGCGCAGGGGCTCACCAATTCATCAGCCCAGAAGTTCCTGTTCGAGCTTCTTGGCCATCTCTTCGATGTTCTCAGGCGGCCAGCCGGGGATGTCCATGCCGAGGCGCAGGCCCATGCTGGACAGCACTTCCTTGATCTCGTTGAGCGACTTGCGGCCAAAGTTCGGCGTGCGCAGCATCTCGGCTTCGGTCTTCTGAACCAGATCGCCGATATAGATGATGTTGTCGTTCTTGAGGCAATTGGCCGAACGCACCGACAGTTCCAGCTCGTCCACCTTCTTGAGCAGGTAACGGTTGAGCTGGTTGGCGTCGCTTTCTTCGGGCTGAACCGCATGGCCGATCATCGTGCCGGTTGGCTGCGGAATGCCATCTTCGAAGTGGACGAACAGCGTCAGCTGATCCTGCAGGATGCGCGCGGCAAAGGCCACGGCGTCCTCAGGGGTGACTGTGCCATCAGTTTCGACGGTGAGGCTGAGCTTGTCGTAATCGAGTTCCTGCCCAACGCGGGCACTTTCAACCTTGTAGCTCACCTGACGCACCGGCGAATAGAGCGAGTCGACCGGGATCAAGCCGATCGGCGCATCGACCGGACGGTTCTGCACAGCCGGCGCATAGCCCTTGCCGATGTCAGCGGTCAGCTCCATGTTGAGCGTCGCACCTTCATCAAGCTGGCAGATCACCAGATCCTTGTTCATCACCTCGATATCGCCGGTAACGGCAATATCCCCCGCCTTCACCGCGCCGGGGCCAGTGGCGGAAAGCTGCAACCGCTTGGGGCCTTCGCCTTCCATCTTCAGCGCGATCTGCTTCACGTTCAGGACGATGTCGGTGACATCTTCCCGCACGCCGGCAAGCGACGAAAATTCGTGCAGCACATTCTCGATCTTGATCGAAGTGATCGCCGCACCCTGAAGGCTGGAGAGCAGCACGCGCCGCAGCGCGTTGCCAAGGGTAAGGCCAAAACCACGCTCAAGCGGTTCGGCAACGAAAGTCACCTTGCGCGTGCGGTCACCGCCATCCTTGATTTCGAGGGTGTTGGGTTTCTTGAGTTCCTGCCAGTTCTTCGTGTTGACGGACATGGATTTCCCCTAATTCGCCGTTGTCGGGCGGTTCACATTCTAGGCGGGCCAGATGCGCTGGACGTCACGCGGCATCAGACCCGTTCGGGCGGCGACGGCACGATCTGCCGCCACCATCCCGGCGGATCAGACGCGACGGCGCTTGGACGGACGAACCCCGTTGTGCGGGATCGGAGTCACATCGCGGATCGAGGTGATGTTAAAGCCCACAGCGGCAAGACCGCGAAGCGCGCTTTCACGACCCGAACCCGGGCCTTTCACTTCAACCTCAAGCGTGCGCACGCCATGTTCGGCGGCTTTCTTGCCCGCATCATCGGCTGCCACCTGCGCGGCATAGGGCGTCGACTTGCGGCTGCCCTTGAACCCCATCGCACCAGCACTGGACCAGCTAATCGCATTGCCCTGTGCATCGGTGATGGTGATCATGGTGTTGTTGAAGCTGGCGTTGATATGCGCAACGCCGCTGCTGATATTCTTTTTGTCACGACGCCGAATACGGCCTGGTTCGCGTGCCATCGTTTTCTGTCCTCTAGCTCGTCAGAAGGAAAAAGCGTGAGTGCCCTAGGGCCGCCAGCTTACTTCTTCTTGCCCGCGATGGGCTTGGCCTTGCCCTTGCGGGTGCGGGCGTTGGTGTGAGTGCGCTGGCCGCGAACGGGCAGACCGCTACGATGACGCAGGCCGCGATAGGCGCGCAAATCCATCAGACGCTTGATATTCATCGCGGTCTGGCGACGCAAATCGCCTTCTACGGCGAAATCGGAATCGATGGTTTCACGGATCCGCAGCACTTCCTCATCGGTGAGGTCCTGCACTCGCGTGCTGTGCGCAATGCCCAGCTTTTCAACGATCCGGAGAGCCGTGGTGCGGCCAATTCCGTGAATATAGGTGAGCGCGATGATCACGCGCTTGTTGGTGGGGATATTGACCCCGGCAATACGAGCCACTTATTTCTCCATGCTCCACAGGGGCTTGACCACGTTTGGGCGGCCTCCCCCTATCTCAACGCTCAATCATTCTACTGGTCGCTTGCCCCGACGATCTGCACGCTGCAGGATCGCAAACAGCAACAGTTCGGTCGGCACGCGCTATCGCGATGCCTGCCGAACCTGGTTCGAACCTTTCGAATGAGGGCGGCGCATAGGATGATTCGCACGGGCCGTCAACCACAAGGCGCGCGCAGCCGGATCAGACTGCTGGATCGCCGTTAAGATCGCCGAATGCATCATCAACCGAGGCCGGTTTTGGCCCGGGTTCAACCTTCGGCGCAGTGGCGGGCCGGGTCGCAGGTTGCTGCGTGGCGGCATCCTCAGGTTGCACATCCGGTTCCGCATCGCTTTCACTATCGGTCGCAGGCTCGTCGGGCTCTGCGCGCTCCGGCACAGCGGCAGCTTCATCAGCAGTTGGCGCTGCCACTGGCCCAAGCAACGCAGCGAGCGCGCCCAACTGCGCGCCCATCACCGCGTCGACCGCCCTGGAAATCACTGGCACTTCATAGCGCATCGTGCCGCCGACATTATATTCCCACACGATCTGGGTGCCTTCGTCAGATTCGCTGATCGCGATGGTGAGGATACCGACCACCGGTTCGCTCTGCAGCGGGCCAAGCGCGCCCTGCATCCGCAGCGCCCGTTCGGGATAGGCCTGGATCACCCGCATATGTTCGACACTGCCTTGCAGCGTGAAGCGGTCCGGCTCATCCACCTCGGGGATCGTCTCGCAAAAGCATCCGCCCGCCTGCGGAGTGAGCGTCAAATTCGCAGCCTCGCCCGACCAGGTATGTTCCGAACGCCACCAACCCGCAGGGGAAATCAGCGCAAGCCACACGTCTCTGGGGCTGGCATCGACCACCACTTCGTGGCGTGATACGAAGCCGTTGTCGCTCGTCTGAGTCAGTTCGGCGGCGGCAGGCACGGATGACGCCAGCCCAACTGCGGCTAGTGTCGCAAAGCGAAGCGCCTGTTTGAGCGACACCGTGCCCGCCTCAGCCGCGCATGATCGCGTCGATCTGATCGGCAACCGTGTCGATCGCGGCCATGCCGTCAACCCGGGTGACGATACCGCGCGCTTCATAGCCGGGCAGGATCGGTGCGGTCTTGGCGCGATATTCCTGCATCCGCATCCGCACGGTTTCTTCATTATCGTCCGGTCGACGCTTGAATTCAGTGCTGCCGCAGACATCACACACGCCCGGTTTTGCCGGCGGATTAGCAACGTCATGATACAGCGCGCCGCAATTGCCGCAGGAAAAGCGGCCCGTGATGCGTTCCACCAGTGCGTCTTCGTCAACCTCAAGCTCGATCACGCGGTCAAGCTTGCGGCCATTTCGCGTCAGGATCCCATCGAGTGCTTCGGCCTGTGCGGCCGTGCGCGGGTAGCCATCAAAAATAACTCCGGTCTCCGGCCCCATCGCCGCGAGTTCGGCATCGATCAGGTCGGACACGATTTCGTCAGAGACCAACTCGCCGCGCTCCATCACCGCCTTGGCCTTCAGGCCCACGGGCGTCCCGGCCTTGACTGCAGCGCGCAGCATATCGCCCGTCGAAAGCTGGCGCATGGCATGGCGTTCAACAAGCCCTGCGCTTTGCGTGCCTTTGCCGGCACCGGGAGGGCCAAGAAGAATGATATTCACGAACCGTTCCCCATTGTCGCCCCGACTTGCGCGCCGGCGGCACTATTCCATACTTGCGGGTTCACCCATGAGCCCGGGCGCATCGAGTCAGGTTGCGCCCGATATCAGCGCATCCGCCCCTTGAGCTTCGCCTTCTTGATCAGATCACCATACTGATGCGCAAGCAGATGCGACTGAACCTGGCTGATGGTATCCACCGTCACGTTCACCACGATCAGCAAGCTGGTGCCGCCCAGGAACAACGGGACCCCTGTCTGGGCGATCATGTATTCGGGCACCACGCAGACAACTGTCAGGTAAATCGCGCCGACCACCGTGATCCGGGTGAGCACATATTCAAGGTAATCGGCGGTGCGCTTACCCGGACGAATGCCGGGGATAAAGCCGCCATTCTTCTTGAGATTATCCGCCGTTTCTTCCGGATTGAACACAACCGCAGTGTAGAAGAAACAGAAGAAGATGATCCCGATCGCATACAGCCCCATGTAAAGCGGCTGGCCGTGCGCGAGATACTGGTTCATCGTCACGATCACATTGCCGAATGCGCTTTCGGTATCGACCGAATTGCCCGCAAACTGCGAAATCGTCAGCGGCAACAGCAGCAACGAGCTGGCGAAAATCGGCGGGATGACGCCTGCGGTGTTGATCTTCAGCGGCAAGTGCGAACGGTCGGCCTGCATCATGCCGCGCTGGGTTGCGCGTTTGGGATACTGGATCAACAGTCGGCGTTGGGCGCGCTCGACAAAAGAAATCAGCAGGATCAGCACCACAACCATTGCAATGAAGCCGATAATGACAACCGGCGCGATCGCCCCGGTCCGCCCGCCCTCAAACAGGTTGGTCGCAAAGCTCGGAAACTGAGCGACGATGCCCGCCATAATGATTAGCGAGACGCCGTTGCCAATGCCGCGACTGGTGATCTGTTCGCCCAGCCACAGCAGGAACATCGTGCCGCCGACCAGACTGACGACCGCGCCAATGCGGAACAGGTAACCGGGGTCGACCACCGCCGCGAGATTGCTCTGCGAGGCGAAACTTTCGAGGCCAACTGCGAGAAAATAGCCCTGAATGGCGCACAGGAACACCGTTCCATAGCGCGTGTACTGGTTAAGCTTCTGCCGCCCGCTGGCACCTTCTTTTTTCAGCGCCGCCAGCGTCGGATGCAGTGCAGAGGCCATCTGCACTACGATCGAGGAGGTGATATATGGCATCACGCCGAGCGCAATCAGGCTCATGCGTTCAAGGCTGCCGCCCGAAAAGGCGTTGAAAAGATCAAGGATCCCGCCGCGCGTCTGTTCGTACAGATCGCTCAGGATCAGCGGGTTCACGCCGGGCAGGGGCACAAAGCTGAGAAAACGGAAAACGATCAACGCCCCGATGGTGAACCAGATGCGTTGCTTGAGCTCCGTGGCCTTGGCAAAGCTGCCGAGGTTCAGATTGCTCGCGATATTGTCGGCGCGTGATGCCATGTCGTCTCGTCGATCCTAGCTCATCGCCCGCTGGTCGCCACCGAATGGTGCCG
>PHEL01000066.1 GCA_002842925.1 Alphaproteobacteria bacterium HGW-Alphaproteobacteria-14 | reverse complement strand
ACCGAACTGTGCGAACGCCTCGCCAAATCCGAATTTGTCGCGGTCGATACCGAATTCATGCGCGAAAACACCTATTGGCCCGAACTGTGCCTGGTGCAGGTCGGCAATACCGAAGAAGCCGCCGCGATCGATCCGATGGCGCCGGGGATCGATCTGAAACCCCTGCTCGATCTGATGTGCGACAATGAAGATGTGCTGAAAGTGTTTCACGCGGGCGGGCAAGACGTTGAAATCATAGTCAACCTGACCGGAAAGACCCCCCATCCGATTTTCGACACGCAAATCGCGATGATGGCGATCAGCCAGTCGGAACAGATCGGTTATGCCAATCTGGTTGAAACATGGATGGGCCTGACAATCGACAAGGGCGCGCGCTTCACCGATTGGAGCCGCCGCCCGCTGACCGAACGGCAGATCGAATATGCGATTGGCGATGTCACCCACCTTGCTACCATCTTCCCGCGCATCCTGAAAAAACTGATCAAGACCGGGCGCGGATTGTGGCTGAATGCCGAGATGGAAAAGCTGGCTGATCCGTCCAATTATATCACCGATCCCGAGGTCGCGTGGAAACGCATCCGTCAGGCGGGCCGCAATCCGCAAGTGCTGGGCCGGATGAAGGCGCTGGCCGGATGGCGTGAAGCCGAAGCCCAGCATAAAAATATCCCGCGCGGGCGGATCATGCGCGATGAAACCTTGGCCGATATCGCCGGGCACCCGCCCAAATCGCAGGGCGATCTCGCCAAGGTGCGCGGACTTTCGCCAGCCTGGAAAGACAATGACATCGGCAAGCGGTTGATGAAGGTGCTGGCCGAGGCCGAACCGCTTTCCAAGGATGAAATGCCCGAAAAGATCAATCACGGCGCGCCGCTGGGCAAGGAAGGCGCACTTGTGGCTGACCTGCTGAAACTGCTGCTGAAAATCCGCGCCCGCGAAATCGACGTGGCCCCGCGCCTGCTGACCCGCGCCGATGAAATGGAATCGCTCGCCGCCGGAGCGCGCGATTTGCCGGTGCTGCAAGGTTGGCGGTTCGAGGTATTCGGCAAGGATGCGCTTGATCTGGTCGAAGGCAAGCTCGCCTTCGCGGTCGAGCGCGGAAGGCTCAAGATGACCCATATTGATGATGTGGTGGTGGTCGCGGCAGACGCGCCCGATACACTGGCGGCTGAGTAACAACGCGGCATGGCCACCTATCTCCCCACCATCAAACAGTTGCAATACCTCGTCGCGCTTTACGAACACGGCCATTTCGGCAAAGCGGCAGAGGCGAGTTTCGTCTCGCAATCAACGCTTTCGGCGGGCATTCGTGAACTGGAATCACTGCTCGGCGTGACGCTGGTCGAACGTTCTCGCCGGGTGGTGCGGTTTACTGCCTTGGGTGAACAGGTGGTGGCCAAGGCCAATCGCCTGCTGCGTGAGGCGGAGGAACTGGCCGATCTGGTGCAGGCATCGGGCAAGCCGCTTGTCCCCACCATCGCCCCGTTCATGCTGCCGCGCGTGCTGCCGCGCCTGCGCCGCGAACGGCCCGAATTGAAGCTGCTGCTGCGCGAGGAAACCAGCCACGACGCGCTTGAATCGCTCAATCATGGGCGGGTCGATTGCGTGCTGCTGGCGCTGCCGTTTGATATTGGCGACGCTGCGTGTTCACATATTGCCGATGACCGGCTGTTCATCGCCTTCCCCAAGGACGACCCGCGCGATCCTCCGGCAAGCGTGAAGCCCGAAATGATCGATCAAGGGCGGTTGATGCTGCTGGAAGATGGCCACTGCCTGCGCGATCACGCGCTTGCTGCGTGTTCTCGCTCAGAATTGCGGGCAAGCGCGGCGATGATCGGCACGTCGCTGCACACGCTGGTGCAACTCGTCGATAATGATCTGGGCGTGACGATGCTGCCCGAAATGGCGTTGAAAGCTGGCATCTTGAACGGCACCGAAGTGGTCGCGCGGCCTGTGGACAGCCCCACCGCCAAGCGCGAAATCGTGCTGGTATGGCGCAAAAACAGCCCGCGTGAAGGCGACTTTGAACTGATGGCGGAAGAATTGCGGGCGGGTTGAGCCGCAAGAAACTTGGGTGAGGTGCCGAAAAGCGGAAATGTCTCCGCTCCGCGATGCCGCTCACTCAATCCATGTGCTTCAAACCGACCCGCAGGTAATCCCACCCGGTGATACAAGTCAGTGCCGCTGCGGCCCACAGCGCCACCAGCCCCACCACATGAATCCAGCTTTCGCCAAATGTACGGCACATATCTCCCACCGCCTGGCACGGCGGGCCATGCACCGCCCCGCCCAGAATCAGCGCGCCCATAGCCACCAGCTGAAACGTCGTCTTCCACTTGGCCAGCTTTGATACCGGCATCGAAACCTGGATCCCGCCGAGAAATTCGCGCAGTCCGCTCACCGCAATTTCTCGCATAAGGATCACCAGTCCGGCGATCACGTGGATATCGCCAACATATGGCCCGCGCAGGTATCCTTGCGCGGTCAGCACCAGAATAACCGCAGCGATCATGATCTTGTCAGCGATCGGATCCAGAAAAATCCCCAGCTTCGATACAGTTCCCTGCGCCCGCGCCAGATAGCCATCGAAGAAATCTGTAAGCGCGATGATGCAATAGAGCGCAAAGCCGATCAGATAGCCCAGCCGCCATTCTGGCCACCACAGAAAAAACGCCAGCAGCGGCACCGCGAAGATGCGCGACAGGGTGAGGATGTTGGGCAGGCTCGACATAGCTGAGTGCTGCTTTAGCGCGCGTATGGCGCCGACAAAAGCCCCCTGCCCTGCCATCCCCGACAAAGCGGGGTTGAACCGTCGCTATTGTGAAAGTGCGGGCGCGCGCTATGTCCAGCGCATACACAACGGGTAGCAGGCACTTCAACCGCATGACCACATCGACGCATCTGCTGCGCCAGCGGCGTTTTCTGCCGCTTTTCCTTACTCAGTTGCTCAATGCACTGAACGACAATCTCTACAAGAACGCGATGGTTCTGTTCGTGGTCTATCAGGTGTATGATTCACCGGAGACCGAAACCTTGATCAGCGGAATAGCGACCGCGGTGTTCGTGCTGCCCTTCGTGCTGTTTTCCGCGACTGCGGGCCAACTGGCCGATATGCGCGACAAGACCAAAATCATCCGCTGGATCAAATTTGCCGAAATCATCATCATGTCGGTTGGCGCAACCGGTCTGGTGCTGGCGGCGCGCGGGATGCAGGTGGATTCGCTTGCCATCCCGCTATTGTTCGCAGCGCTGTTTGCGATGGGGGTTCACTCCACATTCTTTGGCCCGATCAAATATGCGATCCTTCCGCAGCACTTGAAAAAAGGCGAAGTGCTTGCGGGCACCGGGTTGGTTGAGGCGGGAACCTATGTGGCGATTCTGGCTGGCATGATGCTGGGCGGCGCTTTGCCAATCATGGCGAGCACAATTGCGGTAATCGCTGTCGCAGTGGTGGGCTACATGGTGTGTCGCTGGGTTCCGCCCGCGCCTGCGCAGACGACCGAGGTCAAGGTCGACTGGAACCCGATCCGCGCGTCAAAATCGCTCATCGCCTTTTCGATGGGCAATCTTGAGCTGCGGTACTCGGTGCTGGCGATCAGTTATTTCTGGACAATTGCGGCGATTTTGTCGGTGCAGTTCATCCCGCTCGCCAAAAACGTGCTGCTGGCTGACAAACAGGTCGCCGCAGTGCTGCTGGTGGCGTTTTCGGCGGGGATTGCGATTGGATCGGTTTCAATCAACGCAATGCTGAAAGGCGATATTTCGGCGCGCTATTCGGCCAAGTCGGTGTTGGCCATGGGCGGTCTGCTGATCACCTTCTACCTGTTGTGTCGTGCCTGGAACCTGCAACCGTCAGGCGATCTGTTTACCGTGACAGAGTTCCTTGCCCAGCCGCTGGCGCTGGCGCTGACCGCCAATCTGCTGCTGATCGCAGTGGCAGGCGGGATGTTCGTGGTGCCGCTTTACGCCTTCCTCACCACCCGCGTCGACAAGAGCGAGGCTTCGCGTTCGGTTGCGGCCAACAACTTTATCTCGTCGGTGTTCATGGTGGTGGGTGCGGGGGCTGCCGGAGCGCTTGGGTTCTTTGGTATCCCGCTTGAAGAACAATTGCTGGTCAGCCTGATCCTGTGCCTGCTTGCCGCGCTGCTGGCGCGTAAGCTGCACGCCACCGAAGCGCTGCGAGAACCAGATACCGATTAGAGAATAAAGACGAAAATTGCCGCCGTAAGCGCAACATAGGTGCTGGCGAAGCCGCGCACGTCCGACATGGTCAGCCGCCATAAAGCCTCAGCCGGAATCGGCAGCAAATCGCGCTTCACATGCGGCGGCAGGCTCGAACGGAACCAGTGGCGGGCGCTTTCATCACTAAGCACGAGGCTGCGACGCATTTTTTGATTCTCCTCTTGCGGGAAAATCGAATTTAAGACTTTCTTAACCTTTGTGAACCGCCCTTGCGGTCGCTGTCGCAGCATGGGACACAAACACTCGCCCCATTAACCGGGCACAGCGCATAGGGCGGGTTTGCGCGCAGTTGGCGCCGGATGTAGACGCCGAACACGACAAGTCGGGAGAGTGTCACGTGCCTGATTCCACGCACCCCAATTCTTTCAAGAGCGCGGCTGCATTGCTGGTCGATTGCCTTGCCACACAGGGGTGCGAACGGATCTTCACCGTGCCGGGCGAAAGCTTTCTCGCGGTGCTGGATGCGCTGGCCGACCGGCCTCAAATCGACGTGGTAACGTGCCGACAGGAAGGTGGCGCGGCGTTCATGGCCTGTGCCGACGGTGCGATGCAGGCGGCGGGATCAGGCCGTCCCGGCGTGGCATTTGTCACCCGCGGCCCTGGCGCGACCAATGCCAGCATTGGCGTGCATGTGGCGCACCAGGATTCGCAGCCGATGATCCTGTTCGTGGGCGATGTGGCGCGCGCGATGCAAGGGCGCGAGGGGTTTCAGGAGGTTGATTTCACAGCGTTCTTCGCACCCATCTGCAAATGGGCGGCGCGGATTGATGATCCCGCACGCATCCCCGAATATATCGCCCGCGCCTATGCAACCGCGATCAATGGAAGGCCGGGGCCGGTGGTGTTGGCCCTGCCGGAAGATATGCTGGTCGAACACGTGCCAGTCAGCATCACCCCGCGCCCATTCGTCACTCGCACCGCGCAGGCCGCCTGCCCCGATGCGATGAGCGCACTGTTCGCTCTGATTGCCGATGCAGCCAGCCCGGTTGCAATCATCGGCGGCGCGGGCTGGAACGCCAAGGCACGCGCATATTTCCAGCAATTTGCCGAACGCATCGGACTGCCCGTGGCGACCGCGTTCCGGCGTCAGGATGCGTGTGCGCCCGATAGCCCGGTCTATGCCGGGAACCTTGGCTATGGCCCCAATCCCAAGCTGGTTGAGCGGGTCAGAAACGCCGATCTGATCATCGCGGTCGGCGCGCGGCTGGGTGAAGCGACGACCGAGGGCTACACCCTCCCCACCCTCGACCATCCGGGGCAATTGCTGGCGCATATCCACCCTGATCCGGAAGAGTTGGGCCGGGTCTATCGCACCGATCTGGCGCTGTGCTGCGGGGTCGATGAATTCGCCGAATGCGCCGCGCTGTGGGAAGACGCGGGCATTATTCCGTTTGACGCAGGAGCTGAGGCGCACCGCGAATGGCTCGAATGGGCCACCCCTTCTCCGGCAAACGCGGCGCTTGATCTGGCCGCCTGCGTCACTGCGATGCGCGCCATGCTGCCCGACGATACCATCATCGCCAACGGCGCGGGCAATTTTGCCGGGTGGTGGCACCGTTACTGGCATTACACTGCCTATCCCGGCCAGCTTGCCCCGACCTGCGGTGCGATGGGATATGGCCTGCCCGCCGCCGTCGCCGCTGCGCTACGCTACCCGACGCGCACCGTGGTTGCCGTGGCCGGAGACGGGGACTTTCTGATGAACGGTCAGGAACTCGCCACTGCTGCGCAACATGGGGCGAATTTGATCGTGGTGGTGGTCGACAATGGCGCCTACGGCACGATCCGAATGCATCAGGAGCGTGAGTATCCCGGTCGCGTATCTGCTACCACGCTCACCAACCCCGATTTTGCGGCCTTGGGCGCAGCATACGGAGCGTGGAGTGCGATGGCCGAGACAACCGCACAATTCACCGCTGCGCTGGCCGAAGCGAAAGACCGCGCGGGCCTGCGCCTAATTCATGTAAAGGCCGATCTGGAACGCATCGCTGCCAGCGGGGCGACGATCAGCGGCCTGCGAGCACGGGCACAGGCGGTCGCCTGATCGTCGTTCTAACGCTCGGCCATTTCGCAGATCACTTGCCATTCGGCTGGCGTGACCCCGGATACCGACAGGCGTGATTGGCGGATCAGCTGCATTTCAGCGAGGCGCGGTTCGGCCTTGATCGCCACCAGCGTTACCGGATGGGCGAATTTGCGCTTGGGCTTCACCTTTACCGCCGCCCATTTGCCGGTTCCATCGGTGGGATCGGTGATACCGGCCACACTGACAGTGCAGATGCCGACAATCTCCAGCCCCTCGCGCGAGTGGTAGAAAAATGCCTCATCCCCCACCTGCATCGCGGCGAGATTATTGCGCGCCTGATAATTGCGCACCCCGTCCCATGTCCCTTCGCCCTCTGCGAGGAGATCGTCCCAGCTATATTTGAACGGTTCGGATTTCATCAGCCAATAGGCCATGTTGCTACACGCTCCCTTGCGGTTCGGCGCCCGCGTTAGAACAATTCCTTATCAAGGGGAATCACTTGCAGTGGCGGGATTCGCAATTGGACGATGGCTTGGGAAAGCCGATCCCCGTCCGGCTACCTTTTGTGTCCCAAGTTAACCCGATGTTTAGCGCGATCTGCGAATTACCACGCAGGTCGCCGGGCATAACCAGCCCATCAGCGCCATTCGCACGGGGCACACGATTTGAAAAATCACGAGCCAGACAGCCCGCTCGAAACCGCTGAGCGCGATTTCATCGCCTTGGGGATTGCAGTTGCGGCCATCATCCTGCTGGTCGGCACCGGGGGATCGGTGCTGCCCAAGGCACTTGCCGCCGTGCTGTATAGTCAAAGCAAGCCTGATGTGCTGCTGGTCAACGCCTTGCTGCTCAATGTCGCGCTGGTCATTTTCGGGTGGCGCCGTTACCGCGAACTCACCCTTGAAATCGCTGAACGCAAACAGGCCGAGGAACGCGCCCGCTTGCTCGCTTCCACCGACCCGCTAACCCACTGCCTCAATCGGCGCAGCATGGTCGAAGCGACCGAACAGGCGCGTATGCAAGCTGCCATGCGTGGAGATGCGCTGGCCTATTGCATGATTGATCTTGATAATTTCAAACATATCAATGATATGCACGGACATACTATTGGCGATGCTGTGCTGGTGATGTTGTGTGAGCGCGTCCAGGCGCTGCTCCCGCGCGAGGCGAAGCTGGCGCGGCTGGGGGGCGACGAATTTGCGTTTGTCATGACCTATCCGGCAGGGCAGCACGAACGGGTCGATGATCTGGTTATCCGTCTGTTCGAACGAATATCGCGCCCATTCGCATTACCGGAACTGACAGTCGAGCTCACCACGTCGATCGGCCTCGCCACTGATTATAGCCCCGATGGCAAAATCGACCCCGTTATCGATGCCGCTGCGTTGATGCACCGCGCTGACATGGCGCTTTACCATGCGAAGAAGCAGGGTCGGAACCGCTATTTCTGGTTCGATGCCAGCATGGAACACGAATTGCGGTTCCGTAACCAGATTGAGACCGGGATTCGTCAGGGTCTTGCGCGCGGTGAATTCGTGCCGTTCTATGAGCAGCAGGTAGACGTGCAAACCGGCACCCTGATGGGTTTCGAAATGCTCGCCCGCTGGCGCTCGCCGCAACTCGGGCTGATAAAACCTGAAATCTTCGTGCCCATCGCTGAGGAAATCGGTCTGATCACGGCGATGTCGGAAAGCCTGATGGAACAGGCCTTCGCCGATGCCCGCGAATGGGACGATGCGCTGACGCTGTCGATCAACATTTCACCAGTGCAACTGCGCGATCCGTGGTTTGCCCAACGCTTGCTGAAAAAGCTGGTCGAAGCCAATTTCCCGCCCCAGCGGCTTGAAATTGAAATCACTGAATCCTGCCTGCACGAAAACATTGGTCTGGTGCGCACGATGATAACATCCTTGCGCAATCAAGGTGTGCAGATCAGCCTTGATGATTTCGGCACAGGCTACTCCAGCCTCGAACATCTGCACAACCTGCCATTTGACCGGATAAAGATCGACCGCAGCTTTGTCAGCGAACTGCGAGAACCTGATCGCCGGGCGGGAATTGTCGAGGCGATTGTCTCGCTTGGGCGGTGCCTCAATCTTCCCCTTACTGTAGAGGGTGTGGAGGACGAAGAAATCCTCGATGCGCTCAAATCAATGGGCAGGTTAAAGGCGCAAGGCTATCTTTATGGACAACCCGAAGATGCCGTCGCGGTGCGCACACGACTGCGTGCGGCCGGGCAACTGAGCGAGGCCGCAGCGCCGGAGCCGGTGCGCGATACCGGGGCTACGAAGACGCAGTCCCGCACTGCCTGACATCGCGTTTGCGCACAGGGCTGGACGCGAGGCCTGCCGGTGCATAGATGCGCAGCCGTGGCAATGCGTATTCCCTTCATCAAGATGCACGGGCTCGGCAATGATTTTGTCGTGCTTGACGCGCGCACCGCTGCGCTGCCGTTGGTGGCGCCGCAATTCGTGCGCGCGCTGGCGGATCGGCGCACGGGTATCGGCTGCGATCAATTGGTGCTGCTCGAACCAAGCCAGACGCATGCTTTGCGGATGAGGATTTTCAACAGCGATGGCGGCGAGGTGGAAGCCTGCGGCAATGCCTCGCGCGCGGTGGCGCTGCTGTATGGCAAGGCCGTGACCATCGAAACCGGTGGCGGGCCAATTGCGCTGGAGCCGATGGACGGCGGCGCGCGGGTCGATATGGGCACGCCGCGGTTTGAATGGGATGCCATCCCGCTGGCCTATCCGATCGACACCTTGGCGATGCCGGTGGGGTGGGATGATCTTTCAGCACCAATGGCGGTAAATGTCGGCAATCCGCACGCGGTGTTCTTTGTCGATGATGCCGATGCGGCGGCGCTTGAAACGCTCGGCCCCGAAATCGAGCATGACCCGCTGTTTCCTGAGCGGGTGAATGTGAATGTGGCGAGCGTGGCAGGGCCAGATCATCTGAAGCTGCGGGTGTGGGAACGCGGCGCTGGTTTGACGCGGGCGTGCGGCACCGGGGCCTGCGCCACGGCGGTCGCCGCGATCCGGCGCGGGCTTGTGCATAGCCCGGTGCGCGTAAGCTTGCCCGGCGGCGATCTGGTGATTGACTGGGCTGTTGGCGGAACAATCCTGATGAGCGGGCCTGCGA
Source organism: Alphaproteobacteria bacterium HGW-Alphaproteobacteria-14 (assembly GCA_002842925.1). GTDB lineage: Bacteria > Pseudomonadota > Alphaproteobacteria > Sphingomonadales > Sphingomonadaceae > Erythrobacter. The sequence continues at coordinate 2,744 of PHEL01000066.1, read as the reverse complement.
CAGAGGCGTTTCGCGGCACCTTCGATTGGGACGATTTCGCGTGAATGCCCCCGCACCTCTCAAACCAACGATCATCAGTCTCGGCTGCCGCATGAACATCGCCGAGAGCGAACGGATGCGCGCAATGCTGGCGGGCGAACACGATCTGGTGGTGGTCAATTCGTGCGCGGTTACGGGTGAGGCGCTGCGTCAGACCCGGCAGGCAATCCGCCGCGCGCGCCGCGATCATCCCACCGCGCGGTTGATCGTAACCGGCTGCGCGGCAGAGATCGACCGGTCTGAAATCGGCGCGATGGACGCGGTAGACGGGTTGGTGGCGAACGCAGCCAAGCTTGATCCGCGTGCGTGGAACGTCGCCGCAGATGCTCCGGTCATCACGCGCGCGGAGGATTTGGCGCGCACCCGCGCCTTTATCGCGGTGCAAAACGGCTGCGATCATGCCTGCACCTTCTGCGTGATCCCGCAAGGGCGCGGGGTCAGCCGGTCTGTCGCGGTGACAGGGGTGCTGCGCGAGGTGGAAGCGCATCTGCTGGCAGGCGCGCGCGAAATCGTGCTTACCGGGGTTGATCTGACCTCGTGGGGGCATGATCTACCCGACGAGCCCCGGCTGGGCGTGCTCGTCAAGGCGATCCTCGATGCCTTCCCCGCGCTCCACCGCCTGCGGCTGTCATCGGTTGATGGGGTGGAGATTGACGCCGCCTTGTTCGACCTGATCGCCCACGAACAGCGAGTGATGCCGCACCTGCACCTGTCGTTGCAGCACGGCGCGGACTTGATCCTCAAGCGGATGAAGCGCCGCCATCTGCGCCGCGATGCGGTGGAACTGGTCGCCCGGTTAAAGTCGCTGCGGCCTGACATCGCAGTGGGCGCAGACCTGATGGCGGGCTTCCCGACCGAAACGGGTGCGCACCATGCCGACAACCTCAGCATCATCGATGAAATCGGCATTGTTCACGCCCATATCTTCCCATTCTCATCGCGCCCCGGCACGCCTGCCGCCCGGATGCCGCAACTGCCGCGCGCGCTGGTGAAAGCCCGCGCCGCCGAACTTCGCGCGCGCGCCGCCGCCTGCCGCCAAAACTGGCTGGAAGGGCTTGTGGGTGAAACTCTTTGCGTCCTCGCCGAACGTGACGGCACCGGCTATGCTCCCAATTATGCCCGCGTTGCCCTGCCTGCCGCAGCCCGCGCAGGCGAAACTATCGACATCACAGTGAGCGGGATCGAAGAAGGGCTGCTCGTATGAGCGAAACCAGTTGGACCCAGCGCCTGCTGGGCGGCTTTGCCAAGACATCAGAACGCCTGACCGCCAACCTGTCGGGCGTGGGCGGCAGCGCGAAGCTGGATGATGCCACGCTTGACGAGGTTGAGGACGCGCTGATCATGTCCGACCTTGGCCCGGCGGCAGCAGGACGCATCCGCGCGCGGCTTTCCGACAAGCGCTTCGGGCTGGAAATCACCACCCGCGAACTGCGCGAAGCTGTGGCGGAAGAAATCGCAGCGATTTTGCGTCCAGTCGCCAAACCGCTTGAAATAACGGCTTTCCCGCGCCCGCAGGTGATCCTGGTGATCGGCGTCAATGGATCGGGCAAAACGACCACCATCGCCAAGCTGGCTCACTTGTTCATGGAAGATGATTACGGCGTGCTGCTGGCGGCGGGTGATACGTTCCGCGCTGCTGCGATTGGCCAGCTGGCAACCTGGGCCGAACGCGTCGGGGTTGATCTGGTGCGCGGGCCGGAAGGCGGCGATCCGGCGGCGATTGTGTTCGATGCCGTGAAACAGGCGACCGACACCGGGATCGATGCGCTGATTGTCGACACTGCCGGGAGGCTTCAGAACAAGACCGAGCTGATGGAGGAGCTGGCGAAAATCCGCCGCGTGCTCGGGCGGTTGGACCCGGAGGCTCCGCACGATGTGGTGCTGGTGCTCGACGCCACCAACGGCCAGAATGCGCTTGCTCAGATCGAGGTGTTCAAGGAGGTCGCAGGCGTCACCGGCCTGATCATGACCAAGCTGGATGGCACCGCGCGCGGCGGTGTTCTGGTCGCCGCAGCCGAGCAATATGGCCTGCCGATCCACGCCATCGGCGTGGGCGAGAAAATGGAAGACTTGCGCCCGTTCGACCCCGATCTGGTCGCGCGGGTAATTGCCGGAGTGGCGTGATGAGTGACAACGAAGCAAAGAAAGCCGCATCCAGCTGGCTTAATGTCGCGGTCGATTACGGGCCATTGCTGGTGTTTCTCGGCGTCTATCGCTGGAGCGCGCCTGAAGACCCGAACCCGGCAGGCGAACTGGCCGCGATTATCAGTGGCACCGGCGCTTTCATGGTCGCTGCCATCATCGCGCTTGCCGTGTCGAAGTGGCGGCTTGGCAAGGTATCGCCGATGCTGTGGTTTTCGACCGCGCTGATTGTCGGCTTTGGCAGCCTGACGATATTTTTCGGCGATCCGACCTTCGTGCAAATGAAGCCGACGATCATCTACGCGGTGTTCGGCGTGGCTCTGCTGGGCGGGTTCTTCATGGGCCGCGCGCTGCTGAAAATCCTGCTCGAAGCCGCGTTTGAAGGACTGTCAGATCAGGGCTGGCTCAAATTGTCGCGCAACTGGGGGGTGTTCTTCCTCGCACTCGCGCTCCTGAACGAAGTGCTGCGTGCGCAGATGGATTTCGAAGGCTGGTTGTGGGCCAAACTGTGGGTGTTTCTGCCGCTGACCTTCCTGTTCACTTTCAGCCAGATACCGATGCTG
>PHEL01000065.1 GCA_002842925.1 Alphaproteobacteria bacterium HGW-Alphaproteobacteria-14 | reverse complement strand
CCACCGCGCGAGCGTGCCTTCTTCCATCGTTGGCGACAAAGCCGGCATCTTGATTTCCAAGGCCATGATCCGCTGAAACTCCCGAAAACGTATCCCGTCCCGTTCTCTGGCCAATTCGGGCGCTACGGGCAAGGCCAGATTGGAGGACTTGCCAAACCATACGAATGCATTGATAGCCGTAAGGGCACGGGGCACGATTATGCGCACATTTCTGGTCATCATCGACGAGAGCGAAGAGGCATTGGCCGCCTTGCGCTATGCCGCGCGCCGGGCCGTAGCGGTGGGCGGCGCGGTGCATCTTCTGGCATTGGTGCCGCAGCAGAATTTCAGCGCATTCGGCGCGGTGCAGGCCACGATCGAGGCTGAGGCACGTGATCGAGCCGAAATGCTCGCACACGGGGTCGCAGGCAATCTGCTGGCGGAAAGCGGGATCATGCCGACCATCTCGGTAAAGATCGGCAACGGGCAGCGGATCGTCAGCGAATTTCTGGCAGAACACCCCGAAGTCGCCGCATTAGTGTTGGGCGCGGCCAAGGGCGCAGCGCCAGGGCCGCTGGTGACACATTTTTCCGCCGCTGTCGGCAGTCTGCCCTGTCCGCTCTACATCATCCCCGTCGATTATGACGAGACCACGCGCGATCATCACGCATAGGTGTTATTTCTTGCGGCCCTGATGGCGAATATTGCCTGGGCGTCCGCGTTGACCAACGATGAACTTGCCCGCCATCTTCGGCGGCCTGCCAGTGCCGCGCCGCCGATCATCCCCACGCGTTCCGCGCGGTTCGATGGCATTGCCGTCGGCGTCCACTGGCACGAATTTGAGCGCACCGGTCAGCGCATTGGCTTCGGCCAGCTTCAGTTTGAGCCGATCACCCGAGGCATAGGTCTTGCCCGAATCCGTCCCGATCAGCGCCTGCGCTGCTTCGTCGTGGCGGAAATATTCGCCGCCCAGCGTTGAAATCGGCACCAGCCCATCCCCGCCCAGTCCGACGATAGTGGCAAAGAACCCAAACGCCTGAACCCCGGTAATGCGGGTGTCGAACACCTCACCCACCCGCGCCGATAGCCATGCCGCGACATAGCGATCAATCGTATCGCGTTCCGCCTCCATTGCGCGGCGTTCGGTCTGGCTGATAGCGTCAGATACCTGTTGCAGGCTGGCACGGTCGCGGTCTGACAGGCCAGTTGTCGGCGGCAGCGAACCCGGTGGTGCTGGCTGTTCTAGCTTGTATGCTTCCACCAAAGCACGGTGCACAAGAAGATCAGCATAGCGGCGGATTGGCGAGGTGAAGTGGGCGTAGGAGCCAAGCGCGAGGCCGAAATGCCCGGCATTGGCTGGGCCGTAATAGGCCTGCGTCTGGCTGCGCAGCACCGCCTCCATCACCAGTGCCTTTTCTGCCTCGTCGGTGACGTCCTTGAGCATCCGATTGAACAGGCCCGGCGTCACCACCTGCCCCAGCGCAAGTTTTTTGCCCATCGTGGCGAGGTAATCGCGCAAGGCTATCAGTTTCTCTCGGCTTGGCGGTTCGTGGACGCGGTAGACAACAGGGGCGGTTTTTGCCTCAAGCGCCTTGGCCGCAGCGACATTGGCTGCGATCATGAAATCCTCGACCACGCGGTGCGCGTCGAGCCGTTCGCGGACCGCGATTTCGGCTATCTGGCCCTTTTCGTTGAGCACCACGCGCCGTTCGGGCAGTTCGAGTTCGAGCGGATCGCGGGCGTGGCGCGCGGCGGCAAGCGCTTTCCAGGCGTCCCACAGATGCGCGAGATATGCAGGCGGACTGCCGCCATCAATCGCCTTCTGCGCGTCCTCGTAAGCGATATTGTGCGCGATCCGTATCAGCGCACGGGTGAAGCGAAAGCTTGTGACCTTGCCTTCGCCGCTAATGTGCAGATGGCAGACCATCGCCGCGCGGTCTTCACCTTCTTTCAGTGAACACACGTCGGTCGACAGCAATTCGGGCAGCATCGGCACCACCCGGTCGGGGAAATAGACCGAGTTGCCGCGCTTTCGCGCTTCGCGGTCAAGCGCCGAACCTGGGCGGACGTAAAAGCTGACATCGGCGATGGCGACGAGTGCATTGAACCCGCCCTGCCCATCCGGCTCGGCCCAGATCGCATCATCATGATCGCGCGCGTCAGCCGGGTCGATAGCGATGATGGGAAGGTGCCGCAGGTCTTCGCGGGCCTTTTCTGACAGTTTGAGCTTCGCTGCACGCGGGGCTTCTTCAAGTGCATCATCTGGAAAGACGTTCGGGATACCGTGTTTGGCAATGGCGATCAGGCTGAAGCTTTTGGGCGCAAGGGGATCGCCAACTACTTCGATCACCTTCACGCCCGCGCGGTCAGAACGGCCGACGCGTTCGGCGATCACCAGTTGGCCTTCTTCGGCCTCGCCGCGATCCGCAATCGGCGCGGACTGGCGCACGCGCTTGTCGACCGGGGCTAGCCACGCCTTGCCGGTTTTGTCGATCTCGACGATCCCCATGAGACCCTCGGTGCTCGCCGGGAGCTTCTTCATCGGGTGCGCGATCCAGCCAGTCTCGGTTTCCTCGGTGCGGGCAAGGATTCGGTCGCCGCGCTTTAGCGCTGGCGGGCGCTTCACGCCAGGGCGCGGTCGCGGTTCGCGGATGATGATGCGGGGCGGCTTGCCGGGCGCTTCAGGATCCCAATTGTCCGGCTCGGCGACTAGATCGCCTTCATCGACATCGACGATTTTCAACGTCGTAACCTTGGGCACCCCGCCCATGCGATGAAAGGCGGTCTTCTTGCCATCGATCAGGCCATCTTCGGCCATGTCCTTGAGCAAGGCCTTCAGCTTGATCTTCTCCTGCCCCTTCAGCCCGAAGGCCTTCGCGATCTCGCGCTTGCCGGCGGGAATGTCGGAGGATTGGATGAAGTCGATCACCTGTTGCGGCGTCGGCATACCTTGGGGGAGTTTTGGGGGTTTGGGCATGATCACCCCCTACCCGTTCGTCCTGAGCTTGTCGAAGGGCTGTCCTTCACTTTTTGCTATGTTCGCAAAGAAGGGCGGTGCTTCGACAGGCTCAGAACGAACGGAATTGACGATTACTCTTTCCCCACCGGCTCGAACGCTCCGCCCGGGACAGCGCTGGAGACGGGCGAGCAGTAATCGCCTACGCAGGCTGCTACACCGAACAGCCAGTCGTCGCCGCGCAAGGGAACGGTCATGCCGACATCGCGTTCGGTTTCACTCTTTATCACGATTTCGAATATGGCTTTGTTCCAGTTTTCGCCATTGGAGCCGAGAGGCTTTTCTTTGCGCCAGTTCGGCTCATTGGTGGCGCGCACGTCGACGCGGTAACGGGACGCGCCATCGACAGTGTTCCAGCTGAGATAGGTATCTGTGCGCACCGCCGCATCCACCGTCACCTTGGGCGGCATCGGTGCACGGGCGAGTGCATCCAATGCGCGCACATTCAGCCGCGTAACCCCGGCGAGATAGGCGAAGTCCATTTCCTCGATCGTGTCACCGTAGAACACGCTGTCCTCGGTCCGCAAATCCTGATGCTGGTGGTCGTAATCCTCGACCCCCACGGAGAATCGGATCGCAGGATAGCCTTTCTGCAGGAACGGCACCTGATCCCCGCCGCGCCCCATGCGGTCAGTGCGCCAAATCTGGCGTACCTGTAGTCCTTGGGGCTGCTTGGCGGCCAGATCAGCCACCCAACGCGACAGGTTGCGTCCCGGCGAATCATTCTCGCCCCCGAACCGGCTTTGGGCCGCACGCAGGTCATCAGTCAGGTCAGCGCGCGGACCTTCGGAAAAGACGCGCACAATCTTCGGCTCGCAATAGCCGTCCTTGCCGCAGGAATTGCCAACGATGTCGTTGTTAAGCACGGCCTTGACGGTGAAACCTTGCGCCGCGGCCCAATCGGCGAGGATGCGCCCGCCATACAGGCCCTGCTCCTCGCCAGAGAGGAGCGCGTAGATGATCGTTGTGGGGTATGTCGTGCCACTGAGCGCCCGCGCCGCTTCGATCACCAGCGCAGTGCCCGATCCGTCATCATTGGCGCCCGGCGCATCGGATGTCGCGTCCATCGGATCTGAGACCCGGCTATCAATATGGCCCTGCACGATCACGACCTCGTTCGGTCGCTCGGTCCCGCGCTGAATCGCCACGGCGTTTCGCACTAGCGTTGGCGCGGGAATGCGCCGGCCGCTCACTGTCTCACTGACAGGCAGCACCTCAAGGCAACCGCCGCAGGTGGCGCCAATCCGGCGGAATTCCTCAAGCCCCCAATCAACTGCGGCGCCGATGCCGCGTTCAGGATCGTCTTGGGCGGACAGCGTATGGCGGGTGCCAAAACCGACCAGTTTCTCGACATCGCCGCGCAGGCGCTCCTCAGAAACGCGGTCAGCAGGGTGGGTCTGTGCAGCGAGCGGTGCAGCGGCAATTGCGGCGAGCAGGAGGGCGCGTTTGATCATGCGTCCCATCTGCCCCCGACACTCCGGCAACGCAAGCCTAGTAGGCGCGCGCGATCAGGATGCGTTCGGTTGCAGGTGCTCCGGTGAAGATGCAGGTGCCGGTGGACGGTTCTCCACCGCGCGGGACGTTGCGGATGGTGAGCTTCATCGCCTTCAACTTTTCAACCACGGCATCAAGCACCGCTCCAGTTGGCTTGGCCCACTCAACCTCGACCCAGCCGGGATATTTTCCGCTGTTTTCGAAGTGGCTGACCACTGCCGCCCAATCGGTAACATCGCGTCTGATATTGGCGTCGCGCCGGGTGCGGGCTTCTTCGTAAAGCGCGGTCTGGATTTTTTCGAGAAGCGTGCCTGCCTTGCCCACGAAATCGGCGTGGGCAGGATAGGTGAAGGCAGGTTTGCCGTTCTCCGCGTTCCACAACTGATCGCGGCGCAGCACCGCCAGCTTGCCCTCAGCCATGTCACGCGGGCCGACCTCGATGATCACAGGCGCGCCCTTGCGCACCCAGTCCCAGCGCTTGGCGGCCGCCTTACCCGGTTTCCTGTCGAGTACCACCCGCACCCGCTCACCCAGCGCGGATTGCCCCGCCAGCGCGGCCTGCACGCCTTCGCAATAGGCGAGCAGCTCGGCATCCTCAGGCGCCTCGCGCAGCATCGGGATGATCACGATCTGCTGCGGCGCAATCGCGGGCGGCACGCGCAAGCCGTCATCATCACCATGCACCATGATAATCCCGCCGATCAGCCGGGTCGAAACACCCCAGCTGGTGGTGTGGCAGAACTGCTGGGCACCCTCGCGATCCTGAAACTGGATGCCCGCCGCGTGCGCGAAATTGGTGCCGAGATAGTGTGAGGTTCCCGCCTGTAGTGCCTTGCCATCCTGCATCATCGCTTCGATCGACCATGTCTCGACCGCGCCGGGAAAACGTTCATTTTCAGGTTTCTCGCCTGCGATGACCGGCAAGGCGAGATCATCTTCGGCGCAGGCGCGATACATTTCCAGCGCGCGGTGGGTTTCGGCCAACGCCTCCACGCGGTTTTCGTGCGCGGTATGGCCTTCCTGCCAAAGGAACTCGCTGGTGCGCAGGAACATCCGCGTGCGCATTTCCCAGCGCACTACATTGGCCCACTGGTTGGTGAGCAGCGGCAGATCGCGCCACGACTGGATCCAGCGCGCCATCGCATCGCCGATGATCGTTTCGGAAGTCGGGCGCACCACCAGTGGTTCTTCAAGCTTTGCGGCGGGATCGGGGATCAACCCGCCCTTGCCATCCGAAATCAGCCGGTGGTGGGTGACAACCGCCATTTCCTTGGCGAAACCTTCGACGTGCTCAGCCTCACGCGTGAAATTGGCGAGCGGGATAAACAGCGGGAAGTAGCAATTCTGAACACCGGCGGCCTTGATCCGGTCATCCATCAGGCGCTGGATGCGTTCCCAGATGCCATAGCCCCACGGCTTAATCACCATGCAGCCGCGCACACCCGATTCTTCGGCGAGATCAGCGGCGCTGATAACTTCCTGATACCACTTGGCGAAATCATCTTCGCGCTTGATCGTAAGGGCGTGACGGATTTGGGACACCAACGTATTCCTGACTAAGCTCAAACGACCAAGCGCCGCAGGCGCGCCGCGCTTCGCGTTATTTGCCCAATTCGTCCAGCTTCTTTTGCATGGCTGCCATCTGCTCGCGCAGCACGGCCAACTCGTCAGTGGCCGGATCAGCCGGGGCTGCGGGCTTGTCTTTGGGTTTGGAAGCGCCTGGCAGAAACACGTTCGCCGCCGCGCGCATCATTGCCATATTGGTTTCATGAATTGCGGTGAAGGGATTGCTGGCCATGCCCTTTTCGAACACTTCGCGGATTTTGGATTGATTTTCGCGGAAATTGGCCATGCTGGCTTCGAGGTATGATGGCATCATCGCCTGCATCGAATTGCCATACATCCCGATCAGTTGGCGCAGGAAGCTGACGGGGAGCATTTGTTCGCCATTGGCTTCTTCGTCCATGATGATCTGGGTCAGGATCGAATGGGTGATGTCATCACCGCTCTTCGCATCAAGTACCTGAAACTCTATGTTTTCGCGAACCATTTTGGCAAGGTCGTCAAGCGTGATGTAGCTGGATGACGAGGTGTTATACAGCCGACGGTTGGCGTATTTCTTGATAATGATGGCATCGCCTGCCTCGCCTGATGCTGCTTTTGCTCTGCCAGCCATTGTGTTTCCGACCTTGTAAGATTTATCCGAATTGTCGCCTTAGCACCCGCACAAGCTGCGGTGCAACATCACCTTGATGAGCGAGTCAGGACTGGCGCAGACGCTGGCCGATTGTGGTCAGCATTTCATAAGGCGATAGAGCATTTTGCTGCGCAGCATCGGCAATGTCCCACGGCACTGTCAGCCAGTCTCCGGCGCACAAATCGGGGGCTGCGGAGAGGTCGACCACCACCATATCCATTGATACTTTGCCGAGGATGGGAAGGTGACGGCCGTGGTGACTGAATGCATTTCCGGGGCCGCGGATGCGCAGGAATCCGTCGGCATAGCCCATCGCAACAGTGCCCACCGGCATAGGAGAGGACGCGACGAAGATGGCGTTGTAACCGATGGTGTCCCCGCTACGCAGAGTCCGGGTTTGCAAAATCGCGGCCTCAACCTGCGCGACCGGGTGGATCAATCCGGAAAGTTCGCTGCGCGGCACGCCGCCGTAAAGTGCAAGGCCGGGGCGTGTAAGATCAAGGGCATAGTCCGCGCCGAGCGCAATCCCGGCGCTGTTGGCGATGCTCAACCTCTGGTGCGAAATCAACCCCGCGACGTTGTGCAACGCGGCAAGTTGACGCGGGTTCATCGGGCTGTCTTCATCTGCGCAGGCGAGGTGGCTCATCAGTATATCGACCGCAAGTGTCGCAATTCTTTGATCTTTTGCCTCGTCTGGCGCGATACCGAGACGGTTTATGCCGGTGTCGATCATCAGGTGGCAGTGACTGCCCCCACTGGCGCTCCAAAGCGCGGCTTGATCGAGCGAGTTGATGACCGGAACCGCGCCGGAATTGTGCGCATAGGCGCATTCGGCTTCGCTCATAACGCCATGCAAAACAGCGATTTGTGGCGCAGGAACGTGGCGCGCAACGGCCGCCACCTCGCTCCAATGCGCGACAAAAAAAGTCTCACACCCCGCATCGCGCAGCGCGGGAACGCAGGCGTCGACGCCCAAGCCATAGCAATCCGCCTTGACCGCAGCCCCGGTTTTAGCCCCACGCGAAAGCGCATCTAACGCGCACCAATTGGCCGCAAGCGCACCCCTATCGATGGTCAAGCGCAGGCTAGAGGGGGGCAAGACCGGCCTATCTTTCGGTGCCCCGTCAATCATCAGCGAAATCTTTGGGCGGCCCGCCAGGTATCCCCCACCACGCCACCAGCAGGCCGAAAGCGACCACCGCGATCGTGTACCACAGCCCGGCATAGATATCGCCGGTGCGGGCCACGATCACGCCTGCAATCAGCGGCAGGAAACCGCCCAGATAGCCTGCGCCGATGTGGTAGGGAATAGACATTGACGAATAACGGATGCGCGGCGGGAACATTTCCGAAAGCAGCGCCGCAACCGACCCATAGGTCAGAGCCGAAAGCACGCCGAGCGCGAGCAGCACGCCGACGATCCCGATGAGGTTGGCGGTGGCGGGGCGCTGCTTGGAAAAATCAAACCCATATTCTCCCAGCGCCGCGTGAATTCCTGTCCGCCGTGCTGCACCATCACCGAACCACGCAGGATCAATCGCCACCCGATTGCTCCCTGCGCTCAGCGTGACGGTGTCGCCCGGCACCAGTGTGTAAGGCACGCCCGAAGCCGTCAGCGTTTCCAGCACCTTGCCACAATCGGTCTGATCGCGCTGGAACATTTCAGCGAAGGGATCGGTCTGGCACTGCGGCCCGCTGACCACAATCGGGGTGCGTTCAGCCGCATCCGCCAGCGCTGGGTTGGCAAGGCTCCCCATCATCCAGAACAGCGGGAACAGCAACACCAGCGACGCGACCGCGCCGATAATGATCGGCAGCTTGCGCCCTACCCGGTCAGACCATTTGCCCACCGCCACATAGAATCCCATCGACATCAGGCCCGATACCAGCAGGATCAACTCCACCGTCAGATCGTCGACATGCATCGGCCCGCGCAGAAAGCTCATTCCTGAAAAGAATGCGGTGTACCAGATCGTTGTCAGAATCCCGGTGATGCCGAACAGTGCCACAAAGATGCGCTTGCGATTGCCGGGATAGGTGAAGCTTTCGACAAACGGATTGCCAGCTGTTTCGCCCGCCTCTTTCATCGCCTGGAACACCGGGCTTTCCGATAGCTTCAATCGCATCCACAGCGAAATCACCAACAGCGCGATGGAAAGCAGGAATGGCACCCGCCAGCCCCACTCCTCGAACGCTTCGGCCGGGATCAGGAACCGGCAGGTCAGCACGACGATGATCGACAGCACAAATCCGCCCACCACGCTGGCCTGAATGAAGCTGGTGTAAAACCCGCGTTTTTCGGGCGGCGCGTGTTCCGAAACATAGATCGCCGCCCCGCCATATTCACCGCCGAGCGCCAATCCCTGAAGGATCCGCAGCAAAATCACGATAATCGGCGCGGCAACACCGATGGTATCAATTGTCGGGATCAGGCCGACCCCGGCGGTTGCGACTCCCATCAGCGTAACCGTGACAAGGAAAGTGTATTTGCGCCCCAGCCGATCACCCAGAAATCCGAACAGGATTGCGCCGAGCGGTCGAAAGGCGAACCCGACAGCAAAGGTCGACCACACCAGTAGCAGGCCCAGCGTTTCGTTGTCGGTGGCGTAGAACGCATCCTTGAGGATGTAGGCGAGCGTGCCGTAGATGAAGAAATCATACCATTCAAAGATGGTGCCCGCGCTGGATGCGCCGATCACCAACCGGATTTCCTTCTCGCTCGGCTCGCGATCACTAAGCGCCTGCGCTTCAGCCATGTTTTTCTATCCCCTTCGCGCAGTCTTTGCCGCGGCCTTGTGGTTCACCCCTAGCCGCAGGATTCGCAGCTTGAAAGCGCCATACACGCCGCCTTCCACGGCAACAGCAAGGCCCCATGGCGGCCAGCGTGTTCGCGAGTGGGAGCCAGCACAGCCAATCCGGGCCACGGCGGCAAAGGCTCGTCGCCTGCCAGCCAGCGTTCCAGCGCTTCGGTTGTTGCGGTGATAACAGCCGCGTCGGAACCTGCTGCACCCTCGGCCAGCAGCGCTGCCGATGCCTGACCAATGGCGCAGGCGCTGACCCGCAGCCCGATCGCGGCGATGCGAGCGTGCTGATCCAGCGCCAATCCGATCGTCACAACACTGCCGCAGGTTCGCGATCTGGCTTCGGCTTGCAAAGGCAGCGCCGGGTCGAACGGAAACCGCGCCAACCCGGTCGTCAGGCCAAGCAGCGCGGGCGAATAAAGCTTCGCCGGGCGCTTCGCTGTCATGGCGATCAGCCTGCTGCCTTGGCCGCTGCGGCTTCCTGCGCTTCGGATTCGCGGCGTAATTGTTCGCGCCGCACCGCAATCATCGGCAGCAAATCACGTGAAAACGCATCAGCAGCAGGATAGGTGCGCGCGGTGGTTATCCAGGTCGGTCGGCCCTTGTAACCCCACGAATCATCAAACCCGATCACCATCAGCGAAAACGCGAAAATCGCGATCAGCACGCCCTTGATCGCACCGAAGCCAAAGCCGAGTACCCTGTCAATCGGCCCAAGAATTGCTCCGTCCGATGCGGCGCTCGCCGTGCCGGTAATCACCTTCATCGCCGCATAGGGGATCAGCAGCAGCAGCACGAAAGCCAGCAGCGGGGTTGCCGGTTCGGCGCTGTAGAGCTGTCGCAGCCCATCGGTCAGCACCGGATGCATGAAATGGAGCGCGACTGCCGCCATGATCCACGATGCGAGCGACAGCACTTCCTGCACCAACCCGCGCATGAACCCGCCAACGGCGGCAACGCCAATGATGATGAGGATGATGATGTCGAAGCCGGTCATGGCCGACACGATTATGCGTTACCCATCACCTGGTCAACGAGGTTTGCCAATTGTCCCAATCCGCGAAACTCCGCTCCCGGCGCGCCGGTCGTTGCGCCCGCCGGGCCATAGCATCGGGCAAAGCCGAGCTTGGCCGCTTCGCGCAGCCGCAAGGGGGCGTGCGCCACCGGGCGAATCTCTCCCGCCAGCGACACTTCACCGAACCACGCCGCCTTGTCTGGAAGGGGGCGATCAGCCAGCGCTGAAATCAACGCTGCGGCAACCGCAAGGTCTGCCGCC
>PHEL01000064.1 GCA_002842925.1 Alphaproteobacteria bacterium HGW-Alphaproteobacteria-14 | reverse complement strand
CGCTCCAGCCATCACAAACCTCCTTCGGCTCGCGACTCTGAATCAGAAAATCAGCCCCATGGGAATCCCCTTAATGAGTCAGGATCAATGGGACTTGGTTAAGCGAGGTTCGAGGGACCGAAGGCGTGCGGTAGTAGCATGGCTAGCGTTACGCGCCGCACTTCCGACTCGCTCACACACAGCACCAGCGGATCGGTTGCGCCCAGCGCGGCGACTTCGTTCAAGACCTGACGGCAGCGTCCGCAAGGGGTGATCGGTTCGATCCCCGACTTGAGGCCCACGACCGCTACTGCAACCAATCCACCGCGCCGACCTTCGCCCAAGGCTTTGGCCACCGCGACGGTTTCGGCGCATAGGGCGAGGCCGTAGCTCGCGTTTTCGACATTGCAGCCGGTCACTATCGCGCCGTCATCGAACAGCAACGCCGCGCCGACTGGATAATCGGAATATGGGGCGTAGGCCGCTCCAGCGGCACCATAAGCGGCGGCGATCAAGGCCTGTTCCTGCGCAGGCTCGGGTCTCATTTTTGCACCACCACCCATTCGATCGGCTCCTCGCTCGCCACGCTCACCATCTGGCTATTGGCGCTCCATAGCAGCCACGGTCGGCCCGCATAGTCCGGCCGTGCACGGTCGCGCGCCAACCACAGATCGCGGGTTAGAGTGGCGGCGGTGTTGTGGTGTTGCTCGAACGCGCGGCTCAGTTTCAGAATTACCGGCTTGCTTGCATGGGTTTCAACTTGATTGATCAGCGTCATCAACTCGCTCTCGACCGCTGCATCGCTGACTTTGGGGTTGCAACCATCGGCAAGCCGGGTGAGGCCAATTGCAGGCGGCAGCAGGTCAGGGTCGCGCGGCACCATCTGTGCAAACATCCCGCTTTGCAGATCCGCCGGAGCGCAGGGGTCGAAGTTCAGTAACACTCCCACCTTCAAGTCGGCAGTTTGCGCACGCTGAAACTGGTCGGCAAAGCTGTTGGGGTCATCAGGCAGCGGATCGAACACCAGCGGCAGATAGACGAATTGTGCGCCTATCGCTTTCAGCGTGGCGAACTTTACCTCGCCGCCACCCACCGGCGCAAGCGCACCCTGTTCGGGATAGAGCGTCTCGTCCGGGCGCCATTCGCGCATGTCCCACCATAGCCACGCAGCAAAAGCGAGCGCGACCAGCGCCACCAAGGCGCCGATCCGCAAAAGCCAGTGAAGCGGTGTCTTTCGTCTGGAAGTTTTGCGTCCTCGCGCCATGATGTGCCGGTCAGCCCTTGATGTGCAGCACGCAGATCAGCGTGAACAAGCGGCGGGCGGTGGCAAAATCGGTCTCGACTTTGCCCTCCAGCCGTTCGAGCAGCAGTTCCGCTGCACCATTATGGATCCCGCGCCGGGCCATGTCGATCGTCTCGATCTCCATCGGCGTCGCCTTGCGGATTGCTTGGTAATAGCTGTCGCAAATCGCGAAATATTCGCGGATCGGGCGGCGGAACCGGGCCATGCCAATCAGCAGCGTTTCCAACAGCGTGCCTGCGGTATCGCTGATATCCATCGCCAGCCGCCCATCGGTCACAGACAGGTGCAAGTTATACGGCCCATAGCCTCCACGTTCCACTGATCGCACCGGCTTGAAGACGTTTTCTTCGATCAGGTCATAAATCGCCACGCGGCGTTCCTGCTCGACATCGGCGTTACGCCACAGGATCGTCGCTTCGTCGAGCGTAACCCGCGCAATACGATACGCACCCGCAGCAGCAGGTGAACGGGGCAGGGAATCGCGCGGCTGATCGGCCATAGACCCTGCCTTCGCAGATGCAGGGGCTGCACTTCAAGCACTTCGGTAAACTCTCCCCGCTATCCACAGCGCAAGAAATAAATATTGGCACGGATCACCCTTGCGCGATGGGGGGCGTGAGGCGCATCAGACCGCCATGATCGAACCTGCAAAAGTCACCAGAATCAACGCTACTCCCGGTGAAGGCACCGGCGATGCCGACAATCCGTTGCGCAAGCTGCCCTTCAATCTGGAGGCTGAGGCCGCATTTCTCGGCGCAATTCTGATTGATAATAGGGTGATCGAGGAATTGCAGGTGCCGATCCGGCCCGAGCATTTCTTTGAAGCGCTGCACCAACGCATTTATGAGCGTGTGTTAGTGCTGATCGAACGCAACACCACTGCATCGCCGGTAACGCTGCGACCTTATTTCGAAGCGGACGAGGCGCTGAAGGATTTAGGCGGCACGTCCTATCTGGCGCAGCTCACCGCCAGCGGGGCCGGGCTGCTCGCTCCGCGTGAACTTGCGCAGCAGATTTATGACCTGGCCTTGCTGCGCGAACTTGTCAGCGTCGGGCGCGGGCTGGTTGAAGGTGCGCTTGACACCTCGCAGGACACCTCGCCGATGGACCGCATCGCGCAGGCCGAAGCCGATCTGTTCCGCGTGGCCGAAGGGGCGGCGACCGGGCGCGAGGCAGCAACCTTCCGTGATGCGGCGGTGCAGGCGATCAAGATGGCCGAAGCAGCGATGAACTCAGGCGGCGGCCTGTCCGGTAAAACCACCGGCCTTGAAACCATCGACCGCAAGACTTCGGGCCTGCACAATTCCGATCTTGTCATCCTCGCCGGGCGACCGGGCATGGGCAAGACCTCGCTCGCCACGAACATCGCGTTCAATTGCGCGGAGAAGCATCTTGAATGGCAGCGCGACGGCGGTGAATTCAATTACGGCGCGCCGGTCGCATTTTTCAGTCTGGAAATGAGCGCTGATCAGCTTGCCACCCGTATCTTGGCCGAACAGGCTGAGATTTCGTCAGAAAACCTGCGCAGCGGCAAGCTCAGCCGGGAAGATTTCCAGAAACTGTCTTATGCTAGCCAGCGGCTCGCAGAATTGCCGTTGTATATTGATGATACCCCGGCACTCACCATCGCAGCGCTGCGCACTCGCGCGCGGCGGATGAAGCGGCGGCATGACGTCGGGCTGATCGTAGTCGATTATCTGCAACTGCTGCAAGGGTCAGGCCGCGCCAACGACAACCGTGTCAATGAAATCTCCGAAATCAGCCGTGGGCTTAAAACGCTAGCCAAGGAATTGCAGGTTCCGGTGATCGCCCTTTCGCAGCTGTCTCGCGCAGTCGAAAGCCGCGAGGATAAGCGCCCGCAACTGTCCGACCTGCGCGAATCCGGTTCGATCGAGCAGGATGCGGACATGGTGTGGTTCATCTTCCGCTCGGATTATTACCACATGCTGGTGAAGCCCGACATGCCCGACGGCAGCAGCACGCCAGACGTTCAGGAAAAATACCGGTCGTGGGAGGAAAAATACGAGCAAATGGTGGGCAAGGCGACGCTGATCGTCGCCAAACAGCGCCACGGTTCAACCGGCAATGTCCCGCTGCATTTCCAGAGCGACATCACCAAGTTCACCTCCCCCAATTACAAAGACTACTCGGATTACGGCTTTGAGTGAGATTTGGCGCTTGGCCAATTATCAGGGTTGGTCAGGCGTGCAAGCAATCGGGAATGGCGGCAATAGGATGACGCGGTGGCCGCCCCTAGGCTAACGGAACAGCCGACCGGCCACCGCGTCAAGCTTCGCCATGACTGCGGGATCGTGTTCGTCAGGCGCGGTAATGATCGCGTCGTCCAGGGTGGTGTCGATTGGGGAGGCCGCGCGTTTTTTGGGCAGAGCCGCGATGAAATTTTTCACCATCGCATGGGCGAGTGCACCGTTCGCCTGCATTTGCGCAACAACTTGCGCAACATCAACAGCCTCTCCGTCCCGCCAGCAGTCATAATCGGTGATCATGCCGATCAGAGCATAGGGCAGTTCAGCCTCACGCGCGAGTTTGGCTTCGGGCATAGCGGTCATGCCAATCACGTCGGCACCCCATTCGCGGTACATCCGGCTTTCGGCTCGGGTGGAAAATTGCGGGCCTTCGATGGCGAGATAGGTCGCGCCGACCGCAACCTTGCCTTTGGCCTTGGCAACGGCCTTCGCCGCCATTTCTGACAGGCGCGGGCAGGCCGGATCGGCCATCGACACATGTGTGACAAAACCGCTTGTGAAGAAGGTTGAGTGGCGCTGCACGGTGCGATCGATGAATTGTTCAACCACGGCGAAGCGCCCCGGTTCCAGTTCCTCACGCAAGCTGCCAACTGCGGACACCGCGAGAATATCAGTGCAGCCCGCACGCTTGAGAGCATCAATATTGGCGCGCGAATTGAGTTCCGTCGGGCTGATCGGATGCCCGCGTCCGTGGCGGGGGAGAAAGCGCACTTTAACTTCGCCAATCCTGCCGCACAGGATCTCGTCCGAGGGCTCCCCCCACGGCGTATCAATCGCAATCCACTGCGCGTCCTCGATGCCTTCCATGGCATAAAGACCTGATCCGCCGATGATCCCGATGCACCATTCACTGGCCATGCCTGCCGCCTGTCCTTTGCTAGACCTAGGGGGGGCTTAGGTCAGGTCGAAGCGGGTCGGCAAGGCCTTGCGGATCACCTTTTCCGCTGCGGCGTAAGGCCCGGCAATCGAAGGGCGCGCTTGCATCGCAGCGAAATGCGCATCAAGCGCAGGCCAGTTACCGAGTGGCGTTTCCGCTACCAGTGAAACCTGCATCAGCACGGTCGCCACGGTAATGTCGGCAATCGAAATCGCGTTGCCCGCGAAAAACTCGCGCTTGTCCAGCCGCGCTTCGAACCCGTCAAAGATCGGCGGCAGTTGATTGGCCCAAGTATCGCGCGCCTTTTCGAGATCAGGCTCCTGCCCTTTGCTCACCGCGAAGAAAATAGGTCTAAAAATGCCCATTCCGCCCGCCATTGCCAACGAGGTGTCGGCATATTCTTCGATGAACAGTGCCTCGCCCAAAGCCATTGGAGCAGCAGGATAAAGCGCGGGTTCGGGGTGCTTGCGTTCGATCATCGCACAGATCGCGCTGGAATCCGCGATAGTGCCCGCGACCCCCTCTTCGGCCACGGAACGATCACGCAGCACCGGAATTCGCTTCATCGGCGAGATATCCACGAACCACTGTGGCGGGTCGAAAACGTTGACCGCCTCAACCTCGTAATCCACGCCCTTTTCGATACAAACAGCCGCTACCTTGCGCACAAAAGGCGAAACCGGGCTGCCATAGATGACCAGATCGGGACGGGAATTACTCATGAGGCTCTCCTTGAAGGCATGTTCGCCGCCTTCCATAAGCCGCGCCCAAAATAGCGCAATCGCCAAGCGATCCGCTTGGCCCTACCGCTTAGGCCAAATAGCAACGCAGTGATTGCATTTTGCAACGCAACGCACCACGTTGAACCTGCAAAAAGCGACTCCCTAGTTGGACGAGAGAGGAACAATCATGGTCACTCAGTACAAGAACCTTATCGGCGGCAAGATGGTCGCAACTGACCGGATGATCGATGTGGTCAACCCGGCCACCGAACAGGTTATCGGGCAGGTGCCTGCCTGTGGCCAGGCCGAGCTTGACCAGGCCGTCGCTGCGGCTCGCGCCGCGTTCAAGACCTGGAAGAACACCCCCATCGAAGACCGCCGCGCCGCGATCATGGCGATTTCCGGCGTGATCAAGGAAAACGCCGAGGAACTCTATCGCCTGTTGACGGCCGAACAGGGCAAGCCGCACGATCAGGCTAAGGGCGAAATCTACGGCGCCGCGGGGATGAGCGCGGCTCAGTCCACGCTGTCGCTTGATGACGAGATCAATGAAGATAGCGATGCCCGCGTCAGCCGCACCCGCCGCGTGCCGGTGGGCGTGGTCGCCGGAATTGTGCCGTGGAACTTCCCGGTGATGATGGCGATCCAGAAAATCGCCCCGGCGATGCTGTCAGGCTGCACGATTGTGCTCAAGCCCTCGCCCTTCACCCCGCTCACCACTCTGCGCATTGCTGAACTAATCGCCGACAAGGTGCCGGCGGGCGTGGTCAACATCATAACCGGGGAGGATTCGCTCGGCCCACTGATGACTGCGCACCCCGATATCGACAAGATCACCTTCACCGGATCGACTGCGACCGGCAAGAAGATCATGGAAGGCGCTTCGGCTGACCTCAAGCGCATTACACTGGAGCTCGGCGGCAATGATGCCTCGATCGTCTTGTCCGATGCTGACCCGAAAAAGGTCGCCGAGCAATTGTTCTGGTCAAGCTTCTCCAACGCCGGACAAATCTGCGTCGCGGCGAAGCGCGTCTATATCCACGAAGATATCTATGATGAATTGAGCGCCGCGATCGTCGAATTTGCCAAGACCGTCACCGTTGGCGACGGCGCGCAACAGGGCACCGGCGTCGGCCCGATCCAGAACAAGAAGCAGTATGACCGCGTGGTCGAACTGATCGAGGACGCCAAGGATAATGGCTACAAGTTCCTGCTCGGCGGCAATGTCGATCCCAGCGGCACCGGCTATTTCGTCCCGCTGACCATTATCGACAACCCGCCCGAAAATGCGCGTATCGTCGCCGAGGAACAGTTCGGCCCGGTGATGCCGCTGATGAAGTTCTCGACCGAAGAGGAAGTCATCGCGCGCGCCAATGCCTCCGAATACGGGCTCGCCGGCGCAGTGTGGACTGGCAACCCGGACAAGGGAGTCGAAATCGCCGAACAGCTCGAAACAGGCACCGTGTGGGTCAACGAATACCTCCACCTGTCGCCGTTTGCGCCGTTTGGCGGGCACAAGCAGTCAGGCTTTGGCGCCGAATACGGCAAGGAAGGCCTGAAAGAGTTCACCTATTCGCAGGTGATCACGGTCAAGAAAGACAACGTCCCGGCTTGATCGAAACGGCATGGGCGGGCATCGTGCACGGTCACAGGGAGGATGATTATGCGTAACAACTTCAAACGTCTGGCCGTGCTTTCACCGATGCTCGCCGCTGCTGGATTGGCGGGAGCAACTCTGCTCGCGCCTGCCGCTCCGGCCAATTCGCAAAGCCTTGGCGACATCATGGGGGCGACCAAGAAAGTGGCGCAGGCCGCGACTGTGTCCGACGAACAGATTGTCGCCTATTTCGGGCAGATGTCCGACGAGATGGACCGCCAGAACCCGCTCGCTCCGGCCAAGGATCCCTATGCGGTGCGGCTCGCCAAGCTGACTCAGGGGCTGGATACCTACGACGGACTGAATCTGGATATTCAGGCCTATCTGGTGAAGGACGTGAACGCCTTTGCGATGGGCGATGGCACAGTGCGGGTTTACTCCGGCCTGATGGACAAGATGACCGATGATGAAGTGCGCTGCGTGATCGGCCACGAAATCGGCCATGTGAAACTGGAACACGGGCAAAAGCGGATGAAGCGCGCCTTGCAGCAGGATGCGGCGCTCAGCGTGGCAGGCACAGCCAGCGTCGGGGTGCGGCAGATTGCCAATTCGGAATTGGGCGGGCTGCTGCAGAACGTGATGTATGCCCAGCATTCGCAGAAAGCGGAAACGCAGTCCGATGATTACGCGCTGAACTTCATGGCAGCCAACGGCTACAACCAGCAGGGTTGCCCTTCGGCGATGGACAAGCTGGCGGCGATGGGCGGCGGCGGCGGGATTGCGCTGCTGCAGACCCACCCCGATCCGGCCGCGCGCGCCAAGCGGATGCGCAAGCAGATCAAGTGATCGATCCGGATACGTTGCAGGCCGGGCTGGCGCGGGTGTGCGCCCGTGCTGGCCTTGGCGTATTGTCGGGCGCGCCGCAACGCCTGACCGGCGGAGCGGTGATGGAAAGCTGGCGGTTTTCCGCTGGCGACCAGCCATATGTCCTGCGCCGCGCGCCGAGCCTCGCCTTCATGGAGGGGCGACCCTATGGCCATGCGATCGAGGCTGCGCTGATCGAGGCGGCCCGAGACAAGGGCGTGACCGCGCCAAAGGTAGCGGCGGTGCTGGAGGAGAGCGACGGGCTTGGTTCGGGCTTCGTGATGCGCGCGCTGCCAGGGACGGCTGATCCCAAGGTGATCCTCGGCTGTGACGACCCGGCGGGACTGTTGCGACAGGCGGCGCGGGATTTGGCGCGCATCCATCGCTTGCGGCAGGATGATGTGCCGGAAGGCGTGCCGGTAATGGATTACCACGCCGCTATTGCCGACCTGAAAGCGCAGTTCATCGAGGCAGGCGGCGACCGGCCGATCACTGCACTGGGCCTTAAGTGGCTGGAGGACAATTGTCCGCCTGAGGTCGAGCCAGTGCTCAACCACGGCGACTACCGCATGGGCAACCTGCTGGTGGAGGGTTCGCACCTGACCGGCGTGCTCGACTGGGAGATCGCTCATTTCGGCGACCGCCACGAAGACTTGGCCTTCGGCTGCATGGCGGTGTGGCGCTTTGCCAGATACGACCACCCGGCGCTGGGGCTGGGATCAATCGCAGACTACGTCGCCGCCTATGAGGCCGAGGCGGGGGTGACCATCGACCCTGCGCGCTTCCGCTTCTGGACGATCTACCGCACCGTATGGTGGGCGCTCGGCTGCCTCAAGATGGCGGCGCAGTGGCGCTCGGGCGCGGACCGGATGCTCGAACGCGTGGTGATCTCGCGCCGGACCAGCGAGCAGGAACTCGATCTCTTGCTGCTGCTTGAGGAAGATGCGCCGGAGGCGGAGCGCGCGCGCTGCCTTCAACCCCGAAAGGAAACGGCCAACGAGCCTACGGGGGATGCGACAATCGCGGAGATCGCGACGGCTGTTTCCGAATGGTTGGCGAGCGTCAAGCATCGCATGGAAGGACATGACCGGTTTCAACTAGCCGTAGCCCGAAACGCGCTTGGCATCATAGCTCGCGAGCAGGAACTCGATTTTTCGGGGATCGATTCAAAAGACCTGTCCGAATTTTTCCTGTCAGGCGACGATTCCCTCAAGACCAAGGGCTTACTGGCGAAGCTTCGCTTCGATGCGCTGGAAATGGTCAGAGTCGATAGCCCCAAATACCCCGCGCTCGCCCATGCGCGAAAAAAATGGACCGGAGAGCAATAAATGGACTTCGCCATCCCCGCCGACCTTCAGGCCTACCTGAACGAACTCGACGCCTTCATCGCCGCCGAAATCAAACCGCTCGAAGCGCAGGACGACAATATCCGCTTTTTCGACCACCGCCGCGAATATGCGCGGACGGACTTCGAAGCGGGGGGGCTGCCGCGGCACGAGTGGGAGGAACTGCTCAAGGAAGCCACCCGCCGCGCGGACAAGGCGGGCCATTGGCGCTTCTCCGCGCCGGGGCGTTACGGCGGCAAGGACGGCAGCAACCTGTGGATGGCGGTGATCCGCGAGCATTTCGCGCGTCAGGGGCTGGGCCTGCACAATGACTTGCAGAACGAGCACAGCATTGTCGGCAACTTCCCCTTCGTCGCCATGTTCGACCAGTGGGGGACGGAAGAACAGAAAGCCGAATTCATCACCGGCGGGTTTGAGCGCACGCGCCGCGTCGCCTTCGGCCTGACCGAACCCGACCACGGATCGGACGCCACCCACATGGAGACGGTCGCGGTGCGCGAGAGCCGTGATGGGGTGGACGGCTGGCGGATCGACGGCGAGAAGATGTGGATCACCGGGATGCATGTCGCCACGCACTGCGCGATGTTTGCGCGCACTTCGGGCAAGGCGGGGGACGCCAGCGGGATCACCTGCTTCCTCGTCCCCAATCCCACCGAGGGCCTCAAAATCGAGGAGTGGATGTGGACCTTCAACATGCCCACCGATCACCCGCGCCTATCGGTGACGAACGTGTGGGTGCCCGACAGCGCAATCCTCGGCGTGGAAGGGCGCGGCCTCGCTCTGGCGCAAAGCTTCGTCCATCAGAACCGCATCCGGCAGGCGGCATCGAGTTGCGGCGCGGCGCTCTATTGCATCGATGAAAGCGTGAAATACGCGCGGGAACGCAAGCCCTTCGGCGAGGAGCTGGCGCGCAATCAGGCGATCCAGTTCCCGCTGGTGGAACTGGCGACGCAGGCGGAAATGTTGCGGCTGCTGATCTTCAAAACCGCGTGGGAGATGGACAACATACCCCACGAACAGATCGAGCGGACCATCAGCGACAAGGTCAGCATGTGCAATTACTGGGCGAACCGGCTGGTGTGCGAAGCGGCCGACAGGGCGATGCAGGTGCACGGCGGCATCGGCTATTCGCGCCACAAGCCCTTCGAACACATCTATCGCCACCACCGGCGTTATCGCATTACCGAGGGCAGCGAGGAGATCCAGATGCGCAAGGTAGGGGCCTATCTGTTCGGTTATCTCGGGCCGAAAAGGGGCCAGTTCACATGACGTTCGACTAGTGGAAGACGGGATCGGGAACCCGTGTTTCCTTGCGACGCGCCACGAAATACAGGCCCGTTCCCACGATCAGCAGCACGATCATCAGCCCGAACGCGCTGGCCGGGGCCTGGATCATGGTGAACAGCTTGAACCCACCTGATACTGCAATCACCGGCCACCAACTGAGCGCAAGCCGGCCATTATGCCGTTCATCAGTGCGGCGCATCAGGACCATGAAGCTGGCAATCACCAGCAGGCTCGTCACTGTGCCGGCCAGCGCCGTGACCTGTGCCAGAAAGACAAACGCCCCGCTCGACAGCATCACCGCGACAACGGCGGCGAACAGCAGCACGGCGCGATCGGGGGTCTGGAAGCGGGGGGATATATGGGCGAATGTCGCGGGCAATAGACCGCGATCGGCCATGCCGAAGATGAGGCGCGGGGCGCCGATGAAATAGTTCAGAGTCTCACTTCTGGGAGGAACCCCTCCGACTTCAGTTGGATACTGGCTTCAGCCACAGACTCGGTGTGTAGCCTGTAACCTCGGAGAAAACGGAAGC
>PHEL01000219.1 GCA_002842925.1 Alphaproteobacteria bacterium HGW-Alphaproteobacteria-14 | reverse complement strand
GAAATCTCACCCCAAGGTCGAAGGGCTGGGCTATCTCGGCCTGATCAATGATGCGCGCCAGCAGGATATCTATGATCGCCACTGCCTTGGCGCAGGATCGACCTTTTCAGTGTTCATCAAGGGCGGGGAGGCGGAAAGTTTCTCCTTCCTCGATCATCTGACCATCGCCAAACTTGCCGTCAGCCTTGGCGGGACTGAGACCCTGGCGAGCCACCCGGCGTCGATGACCCATCTGTCGGTTCCCGTCGCACGCAAGGCGATGCTGGGGATCACCGACAACCTCGTGCGGATCAGCGTGGGGATCGAGGATGCCGATGATCTGATCGCCGATTTCGCGCAGGCGCTGGAATATGTGTAAGCTTCATCGCCGCGCTTGATAGAGTGCAAGCGAAGCGAGGGAGAAACCAACATGACCGACACACGCAAGCCCGTATTTCTGGTCCTTGGCGCAGGGGCCGGGATCGGGGGCCATGCTGCGGCGCATTTTGCCGCCGGAGGATACCACGCGGTATTGGCGCGGCGTTCTGATGAGGCCGGACTGGCGCGGCTGGTCGGCGCAATCGAAGCAGCCGGCGGAAGCGCCAGCGGCACCCTGATCGACGCGGCAGAAGACGGCACGATCGAGGAACTGGTGGCGCGCATCGAAGCAGATATCGGCCCGATTGCCTGCGCGCTCTACAATCTCGGCGCGCAGATCGGCACCCGCGCTCTGGCCGATACCCCGCACCGCACGTTTGAACTGGGTTGGCGACTGGGCACCTATGGCGTGTTCCGGCTGGCCCACGCGCTGCTGCCGGCGATGGTCGAGCGGGCGAAGGCGGGCGCGCTTGGCACGCTGCTGGTCACGTCATCAACCGCGTCAGTGCGCGGCAACGCCGGGCAACACAGCCACGCCGCAGCGATGGGAGGGCGGCGAATGCTGTGCCAGACCTTGAACGCGGAATACGCGCCGCAGGGTGTCCATGTCGCGCATGTGGTGGTCGATGGCGCGGTCGATGCGCCCGACACGCTCGGCAAGCTGCTGGGTGATAAATTCGATGGCTTCAAGGCGGCAAAGGGCACCGATGGCATCATCAATCCCGCAGCGCTTGCAGAAACCTATTGGCACCTCGCGCATCAGCCGCCCAATTGCTGGACGCACGAAATCGACGTGCGCCCGTGGACCGATGTGGCGTGGTGGAACGACAACCCCGATTCGCAGATCGACAGCCGGGACAAGGGGTTTTCGGGGCCGCATGATACGGCATGACGGCTTGCAAACAGGCTTTTATTCCGTAGGGTGCCTTAGCAGGAAATCTCGGGGGATTTGACGATGGGGCTGAAATGTTGCGGACACGAACACGCTGATGGCACGCCAGAGGCGGCGTGGATCAACCCCTGCCTGTGCGGCGCGCCCAAAACCCAGGCGGCCTTTGACCGGATTGAGGCTGATATCTCGCGGCGGCAGGCATTGGGCGGCACGGCGGCGGTGCTGGGGATGTTCGCCGGGTTCGGGCTCGCC
>PHEL01000063.1 GCA_002842925.1 Alphaproteobacteria bacterium HGW-Alphaproteobacteria-14 | reverse complement strand
GCCGAAGCCGAACAACAATACTACGCCATGCTGGACGATACCGCCATGGCAGCATAACTTAAACCAAATGGCCTCCGGCAATCCCGGGGCGGTTCAGTTGGGCGCTTTTGTCTGGAATGCGTCAGATCAGTTGTTCTGACGCTTCGTTCATCTGGGCTTCCATCGCGCGATAAGGATTTGGGCTTTCGTTTGTCAGTCTCGCGTCCACGTCGCGATTGCCTGACCCATCCGCACTGGATCGCCTGCCTTCAGTCCCTCCAGCCACTCTACCCGACCGGGTTCGAACAATAGCACCACGGTCGATCCGAGATAGAACCGGCCCATCTCGTCGCCCGCCGCCAGATCGACTGCGCTGCTGGTAAAATCCTCGTGTAACGCGTCGCGCCCGTGCCCTGCGAAGCTGTGCGACCACACCGTGTCGATCCCGGCCACGATCATTGCGCCGACCATGATGCTCGCAAACGTGCCGCCCGGCCCGTCGAACAGACAGGCCAGCCGTTCATTGCGGGCGAACAACCGGTCAACACCCTCGGCAGTCTGCTGGTTGACCGAGAACAGGTCGCCGGGAATGTAAGCGCTCGATTGCAGCACGCCCGAGGCGGGCATGTGCACCCGGTGATAATCGCGCGGGGACAGGTAGATGGTGATGAATTGCCCACCTTCGAACCGGCGCGCGGCATCGGCACCGTGGCCGAGGATCTCGGCAGCGGTAAAATCGCGTCCCTTGGCCTGAAAGATCCGGCCATCTTTGATCGTGCCCAACTGGCTCACCGCGCCGTCGGCTGGGCTGAGGATGAACGTCCTGGTATCGGCCAACTCCCGCGCGCCGGGTTTCAATTCGCGGGTGAAGAAATCATTGAAGCTGGCAAATTGGTCAATCGTGCGCGCGGCCTCGGCCATGTCGACATTATAGACGGCGACAAAGCGGCGGATCAGCCGATTCTTGATCCACGGCCGCTCACTCGATGCCAGCGCGCCCGCCAGTCGGGACAGCGCGTGTTGCGGGACGGCGTGCTGAAGCAGGGTAAAGGGTGAGGCCATAGCGTCCTGTCCTAATCGCCACGCCGCACGGTTCAAAGGCCGCTACGCCGATTGGGTGTGCAGAACGCGCC
This sequence comes from Alphaproteobacteria bacterium HGW-Alphaproteobacteria-14, assembly GCA_002842925.1. Classification (GTDB taxonomy): domain Bacteria; phylum Pseudomonadota; class Alphaproteobacteria; order Sphingomonadales; family Sphingomonadaceae; genus Erythrobacter. The sequence continues at coordinate 9,931 of PHEL01000063.1, read as the reverse complement.
GGTGCTGGCGTTATACCAGCGCGCTGAGATGCTGACGCATCACGCGCTGGAATTAGCCTGCGCGCACGCGGCCGAGGAAGCCGCGCACCTGATCGCTGAGATGCACAGCTTGCGCTTCCAGCTCGTTGGCGCTGAGCAGCACCTGGCTCGCCGCAGCGCCGGTTGAGAGCGATAATTGCCGCACGTCTTCGATGTGGCCTGCGACCTGTTCGGTGCCGCGCGCGGCCAGATCGATGCTTTGTGCTAGATCTCGGCCCGCGACCGATTGCTGATCGACCGCGCTGGCGATTGATACGGCGGTGGATTCGAGTTCCTTGACCTGCCCTGCGATCGAACGCAGCGCCTTGACGCTGGCGCCGGTGGTTGATTGCATCGCGCGGATCTGCTCAGCGACCTTGTCGGTCGCGCGGCTGGTCTGCATCGCGAGTTCCTTGACCTCGCTGGCGACGACCGCGAAGCCTCGGCCTGCCTCACCCCCGCGCGCCGCTTCGATTGATGCGTTGAGCGCGAGCAGATTGGTGCGCTGTGCGATGGTCTGTATCAGTTCGACGATCTGGCCGACTTCTTCTGCCGATGCGGCCAGCGCCGAGATGGTTTCATCGGCCTCTCCGGTTGCTTCGTTCGCCAGCCGGGCAAGCTCGCTTGACGAGGCTGCCTGACGGCTGATTTCGCTGATCGAGAGGGCAAATTCATCGCTGGCGGCTGCGGCTGCGGTCGCCCCGGCGTTGGCTTCATCCATCGAAACGGCAACGTCATTGGTGCGGCGGCTCGCCTCCTCGGCGCTGCTGGCCATGCGGGTGGCGGTGGTGTGGAGCTGGCTGGAAGCGGCGGCAACGCCGCTCACGACTTCACCCACGGTACGTTCAAACTGGCGTGCGACATCATCCAGCAACGCGGCTTTGCGCGCCTCCGCCTCTACCCGTTCGCGTTCGCGTTCCTGTTGCAATTGCAGTTCCTGTTCGGCCTTTTCCGACCGTTCACGCGCCCATGTTTCCAGTCGCTTGCTCGCCCGTTTGAACAGATCGAGCGCGCGGATCATTGCGCCGATTTCGTCGGTGCGATCCTCGCCCTTGATGGCGAAGTCCCGATCGCCATTGGCAAGCCGCGCCATCGCTTCGGTGATTTCAACGATCTTGCGCGAGAAATCACGCGACAGATAGGCCAGGCCCATCAGCAGCACCACGCAGCCCAGCAATGCCAGCACACCTGCAATCATCACCATGTTGAAGAAGTAGGTGATCGCGGCCGCTTCTTGTGCTTGTGCGCGCGCGGTCAGATCGGCAGTTAGCCGGTTGCAGGCATCGAGCAATTCGCTGGCCTGTGCGGCGACCTGCACGGCGATGGTGTTGGCACTCGCGCCGCTGCGCACCGCTTCGAGCGCGCGCGCATAATCTGCGCGAAAATTGTCGAGATCGGTGCGCAGGGCAATGATGTGTGGCTGCAATTGGGTGTCATTGTCCGCAACCATTGCTTTCATTGCAGCGACTTGCGCTGCGACTGCGATTTCGCTTTCGCGTTGCTGATCGAGCAGGGGGGGGCTGCGATCGTAGAGCGCGCGCAGCGATTGGTAGCGCATGTCCTGCGTTGTCGATTGCAAAGCGCCCGCAGCGATTACTGTGTCCTGCACCTGCGCCGCGCTTTGATAGCGGTTCCATAGCTCGCCAAGGCCGACGCCGATCACCAGCGACATGATCACGCCGACAGCAAGGAAGCTTCCGAAGATCGCGTTGACCTTGTGCGCCAGTGATAGATTGCGGAACCACGAGAAGCGCTCCAGCAAGGTTTCGCTACCCGTTGGTGCGCTGCTTACCGCCGGGTTGCCTGCATCCTCGATGCCGAAGTCGGCTCTGAGGTCGCGCACAAAATCGGGAACAGCCTGTTCCTCGCGGCGCTCCTGCAGGCTCATCATGTTCATTGCGTAATTCCCCGGGGCTCTTGACCAAACAATTGTGAAGGAAAATCCTTTCCAAATGCTTGATTCAGCCAGCGGGCCCACTGCAATATAACGGGCCTCGCGCTGCGCCGAGGTATGAATGCGTCATGATGATCCGGAATGGTCGGACAGTGCGTTGAGAAATTCCTGCACCTGCTGGCGCAGCGTCGCTGCCTGAGCATCAAGACTGGTGGCGCTGGACAATACCTGCTGCGCCGCTGATCCGGTTGAAAACGCCATGGCGCGCACGCCATCGATATGAGCCGCGACTTTTTCGGTTCCGCGCGCCGCAAGGTCGATGCTGCGGGCAAGGTCGTGCCCGGCGACTGATTGCTGATCGACCGCGCTGGCAATCGATACCGAGGTGGTTTCCAATTGCTGGATCTGGCGAGCAATATCGCGCAGCGCGTTGACGCTGGCGCCGGTGGTCGATTGCATTGCGCGGATCTGTTCCGCGACCATTTCGGTCGCGCGGCTGGTTTGGTTGGCGAGTTCCTTGACCTCGCTGGCCACCACTGCAAATCCGCGTCCCGACTCGCCACCGCGCGCGGCCTCGATCGAGGCGTTGAGCGCGAGCAGATTGGTGCGCTGGGCAATCGACTGTATCATTTCGACGATCTGGCCGACTTCCTGGGCCGAGGCTGAAAGTGCGCCGATTGTGCTGTCTGCATGAAGCGCCGAAACGCAGGCTGCCCGCGCAAGTTCGGCTGAGGAGGCGGCCTGGCGGCTGATTTCGCCGATCGACATGGCGAATTCGTCGCTCGCGGCGGCGGCGGCGGCCGCGCCAATATTGGCATCATCGATCGAAGCGGCGACTTCGCCGGTGCGCAGGCTGGTGTCTTCGGCGGTTGTTGCCATCATCGTGGCGGTCGATTGCAACTGGCTGGACGCTGCAACCACGCTGGTCACAACCTCTCCGACAGTGCGTTCAAACTTGTCAGCCAGCCCGTTCACCACCCGTTCGCGCTCACGCCGGGCTTCGTGTTCTTGCTCCTGCAACCGGCTTTGTTCATCGCGCTCGGCACGCGCACGCACGGCCTGTTCGCGGCTGAGCCGTTCCAGCTGCAACGCCGCGCTGGTGAACACATCCATCGCCCGCGCCATTTCACCGATTTCATCCTGCCGGTGCTGGCCGCTGATGGCGATGTTCTTGCCGCCAGAGGCAAGGATCGTCATCTGCGCCGCCATCGATTTCAACGTCCCGCCCACGTTGCGATTGAAATAGCGCTGCGCGATCAGCGTCAGCACGGTGAGCACGATCGCCAATGCAATCCACATGGACAGCAGACTGGTGATCAGCGCCGCGCCGGAATCGGACATGGCCGCAGCATCATCGCCCAGCATCTGCGCAAGGTCAGTGCCAGCGGCCACCACCGTCGCACCGCTGACGGTGATGGCGGCTATCTGGCGCTGGCGTTGCTGCGCGCTGGCGGTTTCGGGATCGAAGGCGGTGATCTGACGATCAAGGTCAGCCACGCCGCTGCGCAATTCAGCCAGCCGCTCATGACCAGCGGCATTGTTTGCCGACAGCGCTTGCGACAGCATATCGATGCACCTCTTTGCCTCGTTCAGCGCAGCGCCTGCCGCGCGGGCGCGGGCATCGCTGGGGCGGATCGTGAGCATTTCGGCATGGCGCTGCGCCTGGCTCAGCTGCACCAGCGTCCGTTCGGCCTTGAGCGCCTGATCATGCGTGCTGCGGATGATTTCGGAGCGCTTGCCCAGTTCGACATAGCCAACAACCACGAACAGTCCGGCAATCAGCGCAAGGCCAAGGTTGGCGCTGAAAAACAGCGTGATCTTGCCGCCCAGGTTGAGCGTGTTGAACCAGCGCTGTAGGCGGCCTGTGGGGGCATTGGCCGTATCCGTGCCATCCGGCGCGCTGCAAGCCCGTTCGGCTGCGATGTTCATGGCTATGTCCTGCAGAACGGTCATGCCGCTTGCTCGTCATCGCTGGTGTATTCGGCGTTCTGCGCCGCGACCAGGAGGTCGATTTCGTTCGCGGGCATTGCGCGGTAATACAGCCAGCCCTGGATCTGATCGCACCCGGCAAGCCGCACGAGCTGCGCCTGTTCTTCGGTTTCCACGCCTTCGGCGGTCACGCCCATATTGAGCGCGCGGGCGAGCGCGATTGATGACAGCATCATTGCCCGGCTGGCATCATCCACCCCGGCGAGTTCGATCAGGCTACGATCAAGTTTCAGCTTTTCAAACCGGAACCGCCGCAGGAACCCGATCGAGGCATAGCCGGTGCCGAAATCATCCAGCGCGATCTGCACCCCGAACGACCGGATCACGCCAAGCGTGCGTTCGGCTACCACCGGATCAAGCACGAGGCAGGTTTCGGTGACTTCCAGTTCAAGCTGTTGCGGCGGAAAGCCGGTTTCTTCCAGCACTTCGCCCAGTTTGATCGGAAATTCGGGATTGCGCAGTTGCGCTGCGGATACATTGACCGATAGCGATAACTCACCCCACCGCATCGCGTCGCACACCGCCTGACGCAGCACCCATTGGCCAAGCGGATTGATAAGCCCGGAATCCTCGGCCACCGGGATGAATATATTGGGGCCAAGGGGTGATCGATCCCCGCGATCCCAGCGCAGCAACGCCTCCACCGCGACAATCCGGCCAGTCTCGGCATTGACCAGCGGCTGGTAGGCGACGTTGAATTCGCCGTTCGCAATCCCGATGCGAATCTCGTCTTCGATCTCGCGCATCCGTTCGCGGCAGCGGTCGAAGCCTTCATTGAACCATGTGGTGCGCATCTTGCCGCTGCGTTTGGACATATACATCGCCACATCGGCCCGGCGGAGCATTTCCGATGACGGCAAGCGCTGAGCGGCGGTGCTGCGGGTAAGGCCGATGCTGGCCCCCACCGCAATATGGAGGCGCCCCACCTCAACCGGCGTGCCCATCTGTTCCAGCAGCGTGCGGCAAATGCCTTCAAGGATCGTGCCTGCGATTTTGCCAGACATCACAATCGCAAATTCATCGCCGCCCAGCCGGTAGCAGCGCGCCTCGTCACCGCACACCGCGCAGACCATTTGCGCGCATCTTTCGATCAACTGATCGCCAACGGCGTGGCCGTAATGGTCGTTGACCTGCTTGAAGCTGTCGAGATCGATCATCGCCAGTGCCACTTCCTCGTCGCCTAGCGAGGCCACCTGAATATCCTCATGCAGCGCATGGCGGTTGGGCAGGCGGGTCAGCGGATCGGTGATCGCCCGCGTTTCAAGCGCGCGGATATTGGCAATGCCGCTGCACCCCAGAACGACGATGGTCGCCGCATAGACGAGGATTGCGGAAATGATCAGCGCGCCGTGCGAGACGATCACGATCCGTTCGTTGAAGCTGATTGCCAGAATGATCAGCGCAGTCACCACGCTGATCAAGCCGAGCGGGATCACCACCAGCCCGGCGGGCGTTAATCGCAATGGGGGTGATGTTGCGAACACGATAGCTGCTTTCCCGAAGATCGCGGTCTAAGCGCCGCCATTTGGAAAATCGTGCTAAACGACATCGGCTAACGAAGGGTAAAGCTGCGGCTCAGGCTGTTTTGCGCAAGGCAGATGCCTGCTGGTGCGAAAGCGGCTCGAAAAAGCTCGCTCGCCGCGCGGATGGCACGAACCTGTCGGTCTGACCGATAACGGTTTCGCCCGCGCCCAGCATCAGGAAACCGTCGGGAGCCACCGCATCGGCCAGACGGGCAAAGGCTTCGCCGCGCGTTTCGCGATCGAAATAGAGCAGCACATTGCGGCACAGCACCAGATCAAACGGCATCCGGCCGGGGTGGGGGCCAAGCACGTTGTGCTGACGGAAACGCACCATCAGCCGCGCTTTATCGCCAATCTGCCAGCCGCGCGGTGTTTCATCGAAATGACGCAGCATCTGGGTGACGCCCAGCCCGCGCTGCACTTCGAACTGGCTGTAAAGCCCGCTGCGCGCGGCGCTGACCGCGCGGTGGGACACATCGGTGCCGAAGATGTCGATGTTCCACCCGTCCCAGCGGTCTTTCTGATCAACGAACAGCATCGCCATCGAATAGGCTTCCTGCCCCGTCGAACAGCCTGCCGACCAGATCGACAGACGGCGGCAATCGCGCCTCCGCTCGGCCAGTTCGGGCAGGATTTCCGCTGGCAGTTGGTCAAAGGTCGGCTTGTCGCGGAAGAAATAGGTTTCGTTGTTGAGCAGCGCTTCGACCACATCCTGCGACAGATCGGGGCTTTCCGGCCCCGTCCTCGGTGCGGCGAGCAGGCATACCAGCTGATCGACATTACTGATGCCGTGTTCGCGGAAAATCCCTGCGAGCGCCGAATTGACCCGCCAGCGGCGGCTTTCGGTGAGGTGCTGGCCGGTGCGTGCGGCAAGCAGATCGGCAATGATCTGGTGCGAGGCTTCGCTGACTTCCATCGCCTGGCTCTATCGCAGCGCTGCGGCGCTGGGCGCGGTTGCATGGGCCATTACCGCCTCGCCAAGCCGTTCGGGCGCGGCGATCAGGCTGGCTAGCCCCGCACGCGCAACCGCGCCGGGCATCCCCCATACCGCGCTGCTTTCGGCATCCTGCGCGTAGATAGTGCCGCCAGCATCGACCAGCGCCTGCGCGCCGATCACCCCGTCGCGGCCCATGCCCGACAGGATTACGCCAAGCACCTGACCATCGCAGGCCTCGGCAAGACTGGAGAGCATCGGATCGACCGAGGGCATACACCCGCTTGCCACCGGCTTTGAACACAGGCGGGTGGTCAACCGTTCACCGCCGCGCCGCACCAGCATATGGCCATGCCCCGGCGCGATGATGATGCGGCCAGGGCGGATATCCAGCCCGTCCTCGGCAATGTCAGCCGGGCGTCCGCAGGCGGTTTCGACCTGGCGGACAAACACCGGGATGAACGAGGATGGCAGGTGCTGCGTGATGAGGATCGGCAGGTCAAACGCCGGGGTCAGCCGCCGCAGCATCAGGCCAAGCGCGTGAATGCCGCCGGTTGACGCGCCAATGGCGATCACCTTGGCCCGCCTGCCGCGCTGTGCAAGTCCGGGACGCGCAAATGACCGTTCACGGTGCGGAGCCGGCGTTCCGGCCCGGTCGGCTGCCCGCGAACCCAGTGCCCGGATCTTGCCCAGCAACTGCGCACGGTAATCTTCGGTAAAGCCGCCGGGACGGGGTTTGAGCAGCGTGTCAGCCGCGCCCATCGACAGCGCCGAGAGCGTGTGTTCGGCCCCGTCGACCGTGAGCGATGATACCACCAGCACCTGCGGGGCGGCAGGCGTGGCGAGGATCGCGGGCAAAGCGCGCAAGCCGCCCATTCCGGGCATTTCCAGGTCAAGCAGCACCACATCGGCCGGATGGGTTTTGAGCTGCACCAGCGCGCTTTCGCCGCTGCTGGCGGTGCCGACAATCACCATCGCCGGATCACTTTCGACCATCCGTTTGAAGACCGTGCGGACGGTCAGCGAATCATCGACAATCATCACCCGGATCGCCGCCGTCGATCCGGGCCGGACGAGAAAGCCTTCCGGGTCTGATTGCGCGTTACCGGTATCGAAGGGCCGCGGACTGGCGGACAGGCGTGTCACGCAAACCCGACAAGCTGCAATTTGATCTGAAGCGTTTCGTGATCGAACGGCTTCATCACATATTCGTCCGCGCCCGCCTGAATTGCTTCGCGGATATGCGCCACATCATTCTCGGTAGTGCAGAACACCACCTTGGGCGCATCGCCGCCGGGGCGTGTGCGCAAGTGGGAGAGGAATTCGATCCCGGTCATCACCGGCATATTCCAATCAAGCAGGACGACATCGGGCATTCCTGCTTCGCACGCATCAAGCGCGATTTTGCCGTTTTCGGCTTCTTCCACGGTAAAACCGAGGGTTTCGAGAATATGTCGCGAAACCTTCCGGATCACCCGGGAATCATCGACGATGAGGCATGTTTTCATGGCGATTCCTGCGGTTGAAGTCAGAATTCTAAGGTCAGTTGGTAAGCATAGGATTAAAGCAAGCTACGAACCCACGCGTCCCGTCACCTGTGAAAAACCCATTACGCAGCCTCGACCTCGTGCCGTACGGCGTCCGGCCCGGCGATCAGGGCCGACAGGTCGATCAGCAGGGCCGGGCCGGTCAGCGTTTCGATCATGCCGGTGGCGACGCGCGACCACTGCGCGCCGAACCCGCCGGGCACCTGGCCCGGTTCGCTGATTGCAGTGGTGATGTCTTCGATCTGATCAACCTTCAGCGCATAGGCATGGCCGCCTTCGGCAACCACGGCGGCGCGGGCATCAGTGGGCCATGCGTGCTGCGCCAGACCCAGCGCGAGCCGGCAATCAATCACCGTCAGCGCCTGAGAACGTAGCGCGGTGATCCCGGCAATGTGCGCAGGCGCGCGCGGGATCGGCGTGACAGTGCCGATTTCGATCACCGATTTCACATCGAGCGCGCTCAAAGCACAGCGGCGACCCGCGATCTGCACGATAACAAGCAGTTGGTTGGTCATGCGCGGCCTCCGGGGCGATGGGCAAATCGGGCCGCGGATGTCAGCGCGGATAGCAGGGCGTCGCGGTCGTAGCGATAGATGGTGTCGCTGTCTGTGGTTGCTTCGGGGCGATCACGCAGGCGGATCACCGGGCCGGTCAGCCCGCGACCCAGCGCCTCGGCAGCTTCGAACACTTCGTCGAACACGATCGCGATGGTTTGCGGATCGGCGGTTTCCGGCGGCACGATCTCGTAACCCGCCGATGTCACCAGCGGGGCAAGGATGGTGCGCGCCCAATCATCGGCAGGCAGGCTGCAACGCGGACGTCCTGTGGCAACCGGCTGCTCGCCATAACGGGCGAACAGTTCGTGCGCATCGATCAGCGTCACCGGCTGGCCATCGACCAGTGTGACCGCTTCAGCGAGCGGATCTTCGGGCACGGGGATCAGCGGCCCGGCAAGCTCGACCGCGTCTTCCACCTGCCGCACCGCGACCAGCAGTTCGCACGCGCCGTCGCTGAGGCGCAGCAGCCGCACGCGCCCGGCATTTTCCAGTGCGGCAATCGGTGTGTCGGGCAGGTCGATCAGCGGCAGGATCAGCCCGTCGATCACCACCCTTGGGCGCGGGCCAGAACAATCAATCGCGCTGACTGGCGCGGTTTCGATCCGCTGCACCAGTTCAAGCCGCACCGCAGAACGGCGGCCTTTAAAATCGGTGAACAGCATCGCGCGCGGCAGTGCGTGGGCTGGTTTGGCGGCTTCGTCGGCCACGGGTTGCAACGCGCGGGCGCGGGCATCGGATACCAGATCATGCGCCGCAGCGATGTTGGCAACATCCAGCAACAGCACCGGCTGGCCATCATCCAGCAGCGTTGATCCGGCATAGAGGCCCGATTTCATGACAGCGGGCGCCAGTGGCTTGACCACCAGATCGCCGTGATTGTGAATGCCGTCCACTGCCAGCGCGAACAGATCGCCGGTCGCCAAACGCAGCATCACCAAAGTGGGATCGCGCGCGTCATCGGCGCTGGTATCAACGCCCAGCACATCGGCCAGCATCAGGCATGGCACGCGGTTGCCGCGAAAGGTGATCAGCGCGGTTTCGCCCATGTGGCTCAGATCAAGCGCCGTGGTCGAAGCCTGCACGATTTCTTCGACATAGGATTGCGGAATGGCAAACCGTTGCCCGCTGACCTCCACTGTCAGGCCCGCGATAATGCTGAGGGTGAGCGGGATTTGCATCGTGAACAGCGTGCCATGGCCCGGCTGGCTTGACACCTTGATGCTGCCGCCGACCTTTTCCAGATTCTGGCGCACCACGTCCAGCCCGACCCCGCGCCCGGAGACATTGCTGACCACCTCGGCGGTTGAAAAGCCGGGTTCAAAGACCAGGTTGAGGATCTTGTCACGGCTCATCGCGCTGCGTTCGGCAGTGGTGATCAATCCGGTGGCGATCGCCTTGGCAGCGATGCGGTCTTCATCCAGCCCGTGCCCGTCATCGCTGATCACGATGGCGATGGTGTTGCCCGATTG
>PHEL01000062.1 GCA_002842925.1 Alphaproteobacteria bacterium HGW-Alphaproteobacteria-14 | reverse complement strand
CAGGAAGTAATACGCCGTGAATATCTGGCTGAACATGATGTAAGGCTCTTCCGCGTGAGCACCGCCAAGATAGAACAGCGCTGCCATGGTCGGGATCAAGCCGAACCAGAAGAATTTGCGGAACAGCGGGCGATAGTGGCCCGACCGCACCGGGCTCTTGTCCAGCCAAGGCAGGATAAACCACACCAAGATGGATCCGAACATTGCGATCACGCCAAGTAGCTTGGCCGGGATTAACACGATGCCGGTAAACGGAATGGTGAGATCGCCCGTGAAGGCGCGCAGGATCGCGTAGAATGGGTAGAAATACCATTCAGGCACGATCAACGCCGGCGTTGAGAGCGGGTTGGCCTCAATATAATTGTCCGGATGCCCAAGCGCGTTGGGCAGGAAAAATACCATCAGCGTGAAGAATATGAGAATCACGCCCAGCCCGAAACCATCCTTCGCCGTGTAGTAGGGGTGGAACGGAACAGTGTCCGATTCCTGCTTCACTTCCACACCGGTAGGGTTTGACGAGCCGGGGATGTGCAGAGCCCAGATGTGGAGAATCACAACACCCGCAATCACAAATGGCAGCAGGAAGTGCAGCGAGAAGAAACGGTTAAGTGCCGCATTATCAGGCGCAAACCCACCCAGTAGCCACACCTGCAACGGCTCACCCACAATCGGAATGGCGCCAAACAAGCCAGTGATAACCTGCGCGCCCCAGAAGCTCATCTGGCCCCACGGCAGCACATAACCCATGAAGGCGGTCGCCATCATCAGCAGGAAAATTACCACGCCCAGCAGCCAGATCATCTCGCGCGGGGCCTTGTAGGACGAATAGAAGAACCCGCGGAAGATGTGCAGGTAGATCACGATGAAGAAGAAGCTCGCGCCGTTGGCGTGGGCGTAACGCAGCATCCAGCCGTAGTTGACGTTGCGCATGATGTGTTCGACCGTTCCGAACGCGACCTCGGAATTGGCGGCATAATGCATCGCCAGAACAACCCCGGTAACAATCTGCACCACCAGGAAGAACCCGGCAAGCACGCCGAAATTCCACATGTAGTTGAGGTTGCGCGGCACCGGATAACCGGCCCCGACCGCGTTGTAGACGAGACGCGGAAGCGGCAATTTCTCGTCAAGCCACTTCGTGAAAGCGGATTGCGGCTTGTACTGCTTTGCCCAGGCGAAACTCATAGCGTTCTCTCGAATTGATCGATGTTACGGGTCGGGTCGATTATTGTTGTTATGTAGATACGCAGGCTTAGCCGACGCGGACGACAGAATCGGACTTAAAGGCGTATTCCGGAACCTTTAGGTTGAGCGGCGCCGGGCCTTTGCGGATTCGGCCGGCAACGTCGTAGTGTGAACCGTGGCAAGGGCAGAAATAGCCGCCGAACTCGCCCTTGTACTCGCCTTCCGCTGCACCCAACGGCACACAGCCGAGGTGGGTGCAGACACCCATGGTGATGAGGATATCCTCGTGCCCCGCCTTGGTGCGTTCGGCCAGCGTTTGCGGATCACGCATTTCTGCCGCATCGTCGCTTTTGGCAGCAGCGATTTCCTGTGCGGTAAGCCGCTTTACGAACAGAGGCTGCTTGCGGAAGGAGGTCTTGATGCTCTGGCCCGGCTGGATCGCGGCGACATCCACTTCGGTGGAACTCGCGGCAAGTACATCAGCCGTTGGGCTCATCTGGCTCACCAGCGGGAACAGCAGCGATGCCCCGCCGACGCCCGCTGTGCTCAATGCAGCGATATGAATCCAGTCGCGACGGCGGACGCCATCTGCGCCTTCCGTCATTTCCGAGGCACCTGCGGGAGTGGTCGCACCGCTCATTTCAGCCATCGTCAAATACCCTGCTCGTGTTGCCGCGCGGATGTGATGTCTTGCGCAGCGTGGTGTTCCAGTGCCGAAGGCTGGCGCCTCCGGCTTGATCCGCTTAATTGATCCCTGCTCCGGACGGCATGAGAGTTTGCTACCCAACCCACCCAGAACTCGCGGGGGCAATTAACGGCAATCAGTCCAAAATCCAACTGTGTTTTATTCAAGGTCCGTTCGCTAGTGTGCAAACCCACGTCAAGGCAGAGCTATCATACTGATTTGCCGCCCATAATTACCTTCACCCACTTTGGCCGAGCGGCGATAGGAATGGTAATGCGCAACGTCAGAGAACGTATTTCTGCCGATATCAGCAATTTCAGCAATGCCTGCATCGGTCAATTTTGCGACGATGTGGCCCGGAAGATCAAAATACCAGCGCACAATGCCTTCACGCTCCGGTGCGGGCGCAAAAAAGCGGTTCGCCGTGGCATCGAATTGCGCGCGGAAGGCGGCGTCAACTTCGTAGCTGGCCTGCGCGATTGTCGGCCCGATCACTGCCGCGATTGCGCTTCGCCGTGCGCCAAGGCGCTCCATCGCGGCGATAGTATTTTCGAGCACGCCGCCCACCGCGCCGCGCCACCCGGCATGGGCTGCGCCAATCACCCCCGCCGTGCTGTCAGCCAGCAAGATGGGTGCACAATCAGCGGTAACGATGCCCAGCACGATACCGGGCTTGGCAGTTACAACCGCATCGGCCACCGGGCGACCTTGGGCAGCATCACCCCAGATTTTATCCACCACCACTACATCGGGCGAATGCACCTGGTGCGGCGCGGCGAGCCGTCCCCCCGGCAGGATCGCCGCCGCTGCCGCTGCGCGCAAGGCACGCACGTCGGCCTCGTCGCCCGGCCCGCCGAAGCCGAACTGGTGCGCGCCCCCCGCGCTGCCTAAAAAGCCGTGCGGTACGCCGCCGAGCAACGGGTGCGTCTCGATCTGGAAGTCCACCAATTCAGCCTTCCAGCGAGCGGCTGACCTGCTCGAAGGTATCGCGCGACAGGTTTCCGGCGACGAGGATGCGCTCCAGCTCCGCCTTCATCAGCGCCGCACGGCCCGGTTCGGTCCGCCGCCAGCGCCCCAGCGCAGGCACGAAGCGGGCGGCCGTCTGCGGGTTGATCGGGTCGAGCGCGAGGATCACGTCGGCCACCATTCGGTAGCCTTCGCCGTCGGCCTTGTGGAAGCCCTTGGGGTTGCCCGCGAAGGCCATGTGCAGCGATCGCACGCGGTTGGGGTTCTTCAGGGTGAAGTCGGGATGCTCGGCCAGCGCGCGCACCTGCGCGATCACATCGGGGTGGAGCGACAAAGCCTGCAATGTGAACCACTTGTCGATCACCAGGTCATTGCCGGTATAACGTTGGTAGAACGATGCGAGCCGTTCGTCCCGCTGCGGACAATCGAGCCCGCACAGCACCATCAATGCTCCCTGCCGGTCGGTCATGTTGTCGGCGGCATCATATTGGGCGGCGGCGAGCGTGGCGGCACGCACGGGGTCAGCCGCAGCAATCAGCGCCAGTGCAGTGGTCTTGACCTTGCGCGCGCCGCGTCCCGCCGGATCGTACAGCATGACTGCCGACGCGCGGGCGTGCAGCGCCAGCAAATCTTCGGCAAGGGCCGTGCCGATGGCCGCCTTCAACCCTTCGCGCGCGGCGTGGATCGCAACGGGATCGGCCTTGCGGTCGCCGGTGGCCATCGCCTCGAACAGGTAGGTTTCCGAAGGCAGTACCAGCAATTCGCCGCGCATCGCATCATCGAGCGCTGTGTCTGCAAGGCTCGAACGGAACGCGCCGATGATCGCCGCCTCGCCTGCGGCCATTTCGTCGACCGACAATTCAGCGCTAGCGGTGCCGACTAAGTGGCTGACGGCGAGTTCCTGCAAGGCTTCTGACCGGGCGAAGGGATCATCGTCCTGCGCGGCGAGGAACACGAGGTCTTCGCGGGCCAACGCGCGATCGATCACCACCGGCGCGGTGAAGCCGCGGTTGATCGACACTACCGGATCAGGGCCAGCGAGCGCGAGAGAGAAGCTCTGCTCGGCTTCGGTCAACATGATCAGCTGTTCTGCACCCAGCGCGCCGGTGCCCCGCGAATGCACTGCCACCAGAAGCGGGATCGGCATCGGCAGCTTGTCCGGCTGGCCGGGGGTGGCGGGCACGGTCTGCCGCAGTGTCAGAGTGAGACTGTCACCCGCCACGGCCTGCGACACTACCACACGCGGCGTCCCGGCTTGTGAATACCAGCGCCGGAACCGGGTGAGATCCAGCCCGGCTCCGTCTTCGATAGCGCGCACGAAATCCTCACAGGTCGCCGCCTCGCCATCGTGGCGATCGAAGTAGAGATCGGTGCCTTGGCGGAACCGCTCCAACCCCGCAATCGTCCGCATCATGCGGATAACCTCGGCGCCCTTGTTGTAGACCGTCGCCGTGTAGAAATTGCTGATCTCGCGGTAGGAATCCGGGCGGATCGGGTGCGCGAGCGGCCCGGCATCCTCGGGGAACTGCGCGGCGCGCAGAATGCGCACATCCTCGATCCGCTTGACCGCCTCACCCCGCATATCCTGTGAAAACAATTGGTCGCGCAGCACGGTAAAGCCCTCTTTCAGCGAGAGCTGGAACCAGTCGCGGCAGGTGATGCGGTTGCCCGACCAGTTGTGGAAATATTCGTGCGCAATCACGCCTTCAACCGCATCGAAATCGGCATCTGTCGCGGTATCAGGGTCGGCCAGAACGTATTTGGTGTTGAAGACGTTGAGCCCCTTATTCTCCATCGCGCCCATGTTGAAATCGGACACGGCGACGATGTTGTAGGAATCAAGGTCATATTCGCGCCCGAACACGTCCTCGTCCCACTTCATCGCTCGGTGGAGCGATTCGAGCGCATGGTCGGTGCGCGCCAGGTCTTCGGCCCGCACCCAGATGTTGCATTCGACTGAGCGCCCGGATGCCGTGGTGAAGGGTCTGGAATTGGCCATCAGATCGCCTGCCACCAGCGCGAACAGATAAGACGGCTTGGGCCAAGGATCGTGCCATTCGGCCCAATGCGTGCCATCGGCGTTCACACCCTCGGCCACGCGGTTGCCGTTGCACAGCAGCACCGGGAAGGCTGCGCGGTCGCCCTCCATCCGGACGGTGTAGGTCGACAGTACGTCGGGCCGGTCGGGGAAAAACGTAATGCGGCGGAAACCCTCTGCCTCGCATTGGGTGCAAAGCATTCCGCCCGACGCATAAAGGCCCATCAACTGGGTGTTGGTGCCGGGGTCGATGGTGGTGACGATTGAAACCGTGTGCCTTTCGCCGCTCAAGGTGAGAACGAGATCGGGGCCGTCCATCTGCCAATCCGCAGGCGTGCCGTCGACGGTGACGCTGAGTGCGGTGAGGCTGTCGCCGTTGAGGCGCAGGGCTCGACTGGGTTCGGCGGCGGGGTTGCGTTCGACCGTAAGTGTCGCCGTGACCCGAGTCGCACCAATTCCCAGTTGAAAATAGAGATGCGTGGTCGGCACCAACCACGCAAACGGTTGGTAATCCTCGCGCCGGATCACCGGGGGGTCGTGCGGGTTCGGCGCGGCATCCGCGAGTTCAGGGTTGCCGTCAGGGGTGGTGGGAGTGGTTGCGATATCCATGCCGTGCCCTTTACCCGTTGGTGCCTCGCGAAGTCGAGACACCATTGCGCCAAAGCCTCTCGACTTCGAATGAGGCGAACGGCAAGGTTGGTGCATGAACAGATTGCTGATCTTCGGACTGGGTTACACTGCGGGGCGCATTGCCGGGGCGATGCGGGCGCGCGGCTGGAAGGTCAGCGCAACCGGCAGCGCGGGCGACATCGCCTTTGCCGATCGTGAGGCTGTGATCGCAGCGCTGAGAGAGGCGAGCCATATCCTCTCCTCCGTCCCGCCCGACCGGGCGACCGGCGGCGATCCGGTGCTAGATACTTATGGCGGGGCGCTTGCTGGCAAGCCGCTGTTCTATCTTTCGTCAACCGGTGTCTATGGCGATCGGCAAGGCGCGTGGGTGGACGAGGCGACACCGACCATCGCGCAATCAGGAGAGGGACGAAGGAATGCTCGCGCGGAGGCTGATCTGGCGTGGTCGGAGCTGGGCGCAAGGGTGTTCCGCCTGCCGGGGATCTATGGGCCGGGACGCAGTGCCTTGGACAGGGTGCGCGAAGGAAAGACGCGGCGGATCGACCTTCCGGGGCAGGTGTTCAGCCGCGTCCATGTAGATGACATCGCCGTCGCCGCCGTCGCCGCGATGGTGCAGGATGCACCGCCAGGGGCCTATAACATTGGCGACGACTTGCCGTGCAGCGGCAATGAAGTGACTGAGCACGCCTGCCGCTTATTGGGTCTGGAACCACCGCCAATGGAACCGCTGGAAGACGCCAACCTCTCCGACATGGCACGCGGCTTCTATATGGAGAACCGCCGGGTCGCCAATGGCAAGGCCAAGCGGGTGCTGGAATGGCAGCCGAAATATCCCACCTATGTGGAAGGCTTAGCGGCGCTGCTTTGACCGCAGCGCCAGCCCCATCCCCAGCAGCGCGAGCACGGCCCCGATCGCGGTGAGCCACGTCCAGCGATAACCTTCGAACACAGTCGACAGCAGCATCGCCACACATACCGTCACGATCCCGTTATACGCCGTGCGCCCCGCGCCGATCTGGCGCACCAGATTATAGTGCAGTGGAAAAGTCACCACCGAACCGATGATCGCGAGATACGCCGTCCCCGCCCAGAACTGCCACGCCTGTGGCACCGGCGGCGGGCCGGCCGTGACCAGCGCATAGGCCAGATCGAGCGTCGTCCCGTAGACCATCGCCCACGCCAGAAAACTCACCATCGGCACCCCGCGTCCGGTCGGGTTGGCCTGCACCACGTTGGCAATCGAAGCCGACAGCATCCCGCCGATCGCCAGCACAATGCCAAGGCCCACGTTCCCTCCCAGAGGTGCAACCTTCCATTCGTGCACCAGCAGCATCGCCACTCCGGCAATCGCCACCATGCTCCCGCCGATGAAGCCGGGCTGCACCCGCTCACCGATGAATGCTCGCGCAAACACCGCATTCGGCACCATCAGCAGCGCAAACATCACTGCGACGATACCCGACGTGATGTGGCCTTCCGCATGGTAGACGAACAGGAAATTGCCGCTGAATTGCGCGATGCCTACGCCCAGTGCCAACAGGTGTTCGGGCCGGTTCAGCCGCAGCCGGTTGCCCATCACCACAGCCAGCAAAAACAGCGCCGGGGTCGCCAGCAGGAAGCGGTAGAATACACTCCACGCCGCAGGCACGCCGTCGATCTGTCCGGTGATTACAAACCAGGTTGATCCCCAGATCGTGCCGGTCAGCATGAACGGGACCAGCACCTTGGGGCTGAGCATTGAGGGGCCGAAAGACGTCGGCGCTGGGGTGGACGTCATAGTGCGGCGATGGACCTGCCAAGCGCCTCGGCGTCCTGTGCACGAGTGTTCCACGCGGTGACGAAGCGGGCGGCGTTGGCACCCCAATCGTAAAAGGCGAAATCCTGCGCGCGCAGAGCGGCGCGTTCGGCCTCGCTCAACCGCACGAACAATTCGTTAGCCTCGACCGGGTGAAGCAGTCGGTCGCCGCAACCTGCCGCCACTTCCTGCGCAGCGGCATTGGCATGCGCGGCGTTAGCAATCCACAAGTCGCCATCCAGCATCGCGAGAATCTGCGCGGCGAGATAGCGGCCCTTGCATTGCAGGTGCCCTGCGCGCTTGCGGTGATAGCGAACTTGCATGGCGGCTTCGGGTGCGAACAGCACCACCGCCTCCGCGCCCATTGCGCCGTTCTTGATGAATCCGAAGGAAAGGCTGTCGACCGAGCCGCTAGCCGCGCGTGCCGCATCCTCTGCGCTGCCGCCGAGGAATGCTGCCGCATTGGCAAAGCGCGCCCCGTCCATGTGCAGACCCAGCCGCCGTTTCTTGGCAAAGACACCCAGTGCCGCCAGTTCCGCTGGCGAATAGGAGCGGCCATATTCGCTCGCCTGCGTTATAGCGATGGCGTGCGGCTGGATCTGATGCACATCGTTGCGGATTGGATCGATCACCGCGGCGATGCCTTCAGGCGTCAGCTTTGCGCCATCGCCGTCTGCCAGCATCAGTTTTGCACCATGCAGGTAAAACCCTGGCGCGCCGCCTTCGTCGACCTCGATATGTGCCTCGCGGTGGCACACCACTCCGCCATACGGCGCGCACATGGTGGCGAGCGCAAGGCAGTTTGCTGCCGTTCCGGTTGCCACCCACAACGCAGCACATTCGCGCCCGAATAGCGCTGTAAAGCGCGCGTCGAGTTCCCCTGACAGCGAATCTCCATCATAGGGATTATCCGGATGGTCGGCTGCGTGCATCGCCTCCCACAGCCGGGGGTGGACGGCGGCGGCATTGTCCGACAGGAAGGGCTTTGCAAGAGTCATGGAACAACGCCTCTAAAGCGCCACGCGGCCATGGCAAGCAGCCAAAAAAGGCGATCAAAGCGAGCGGGAGAAGCGGTCAGTGGGCGAGCAAAGCACAGAACTCACCATCACCCACCACGTTCAGGGGCAGGGAGGATGCTATTTTGCGGTGCTGCGCAATTCTTCGCACGAGGCCTATCTCCAGTGGGAACCGGGCGGCATACAGGCGGGCAAGGAAGTGCGCATTGCCGCGCATACCGTGGTGCCGCGCGCGATTGGCGGGCGCGGGGTGGCGGCCGCACTGGTGATGCGAATGGTCGCAGATGCAAAGCGTCAGGGTTTCCTGATTCGCCCGGATTGCTCCTATGTCTCGGCCAAATTTGCCGCCAACCCCGATTGGGCTGCGCTAAAAGCCTGATCAATCGGCGCGTCGATCTGCGAATAATCAATCGCAGCGATGGTATCGAGAATGCTGGCCCGCAGTATCCGGGCGGCTTTCAACGGTATGCCGGGAATTGAAAAACTTCCGCCTGCCAGCCCCAGATGCACTGTGGCATAGCCGCGCCAGCGGGCAAGCGGGCCTTGCGCGATTTCTACCGAGTGCAGCTTTTGCCGAGTTGAAATCCGGCTGGTGGGTGACATTAACCCGGTGGTGGAGAAAATCTGTTCCGGGTCAATGGCATGGCGTCGGAACTCCCACGCATAAAGCTGCGCGCCGACCATCACCACTGCCAGGCCAAGCGGGATCAAGGCCACACCAAGAGGCGCCAAGACCGCCCCTAGGATCGCCGCCACGACAAACGGCAGCGCGCTGATGATTGCCGTGTCATCGCGGTGACGCCGGCTGGCCCGGTGCCAGTTGATCCGTTCATCGGGCAGGTGGAACCCCGCCGCCGCTACGATTGGCGCGATCTCGTCCATCTGCGCAAACGGGACGACGACGTGACTTTCATTACCGGCATCCTGCGCCAGGCTCACGAAGCTCAAACCGTGCCAGCCAAACCGATAGCGCATAAATCCGGTGCCAATCACCAGCGCTTGCACCCGGTGTACCGGCATCACCACATCGGTGCGGGTGAACAAGCCACGCTGCCGCCGGAAACCGCGTGCGCTGCGGGTAAGGGTGAACCCCCAGTCGCGCGCAAAGGTTCGCAGGATGCCGGTTGCCAGACCGATCAATGCTAATCCGAACAGCCCGGCGGTCGCGCCCGCCGCCTGCGCGTAAGGGCCAAGGCTGGCAATGATGGTGCCCTGCTCCTCAAGCCAGCTGCGCCACAGATCGCCGTTCCAGATGTCGATATCGGTGACCATGTCGACATATTGCAGCAGGCCGCCCAGCACCGCGAACACCGCAAGCGAGAATTCAAACAGACCAAAGCGCAATAATCGCCTTGGCCCCATTGCGAACAGCACTTCGCCTTGATCCGCGTCGCCTGATGTGGATGCCGCTGGATCGGCGCTGGCAGCAGCCTGTTGTCCATCATCGCGGCGCTCGCGCACCAATTGGCGCAAGCGTTCGCCCTCGGCGGTGGCGAGGTATGTTAGCGCGAGGTCTTCGCCCCCGCCCGCACCGGTTTCAAATTTGACCGCGACCAAGCCCAGCAGACGCGGCAGCAGCCTGGCTTCCAGGCTGACATCCTGAATCCGCTCATAGGGAACCGAACGTGCCGAACGGCTCAGCACGCCGCTTTCCACCCGGATATCCTGTTCGCCGATGGTATAGGTCAGCCGCCGCCAGGCGATATAGCTGAACAGCGTGCCGATAATCGCCGCCGCCAGAACAATTCCGATGGCGACCAGCATCCGGCCCGCACCGCCAATCCCGGAAAACGCAACCGCAATCGCCGGAATAATCGCACTGCGGATGCTGCTGATCGCGCCTAAAACAACGCTGATCGGCGCGGTTCTCTGCGGCTGGATCACAGGCTCTCCCGCCGGATATGGGCGCGGATCTCTTCGCGCATTTCCTTTGCGAGCGCCTCTTCCAGTCCGGGCAATGCCACATTCGCATTGTGATTGCCCGCCGTATGCAGCGTCAGCGTGGCGATGCCGAAAAACCGTTCGAGCGGGCCTTGATGCACGTCGATATGCTGCACCCGGCTGAACGGCACTACCGTGTCCGAAC
This sequence comes from Alphaproteobacteria bacterium HGW-Alphaproteobacteria-14, assembly GCA_002842925.1. Classification (GTDB taxonomy): domain Bacteria; phylum Pseudomonadota; class Alphaproteobacteria; order Sphingomonadales; family Sphingomonadaceae; genus Erythrobacter. Next base: position 735 of record PHEL01000062.1, on the reverse strand, counting down.
GCCACAGCAATCCGCGCACCACCCGCAACCGATCAGCGCTGATCTGATATCCGCGCGCATGGTAACGCCGCGCCGGGATGCGGATCACCAACGCCAGTGCAATCAGCAGAACCGGTCCGGCAATGATTCCGCCGGGCAAGACCGCCTGATCGCGAAGGGCGGTCTCCAACACCAGCGATGCGATCAGAAACGGAATCGCGGTCAGTGCCGCCCGAACCCGCAGGGCGTGGGCGTAATTGGGGTGCAGCCTGGTAAGCTCGCCCTCGTCATCGGACGGCTGATCGACAGGGGTTGGCGAAGATGAATTATCCATGGTGGTTTACTTGCGCAATACAGCGCACCCGCGCAAGCGCTTTCGTGATGGCGCGCAAGCTGCCGCTGACATGAGTGTGCGGCTGGCGTTTCCACCCCTTGTTCCCATACGTCCGCTTTCGTTCACATCTGACGACAACCACTGCTCAGTCTGTTGCATTCCTATGACGTGCCGCTAGGCGAGGCGGATCACCTGCCATCGGGGATTCGCGCGCCATGAAAATCATGTCCGGCAATTCGAACCTGCCGCTCGCCCGGGCCATCGCGGCCTATCTCGAAATGCCGCTCACCGATGCCAGTGTGCGGCGTTTCTCTGACGAAGAGATATTCGTCGAAATCCACGAAAACGTGCGCGGTGAAGACGTGTTTGTCGTCCAGCCGACCAGTTTTCCGGCCAATGACAATCTGATGGAATTGCTGATC
>PHEL01000061.1 GCA_002842925.1 Alphaproteobacteria bacterium HGW-Alphaproteobacteria-14 | reverse complement strand
ATCGGGGGCGTGTTTTGCCGATTTCGGACATGACGTGGTCTGCATCGACAAGGATCAGAGCAAGATTGACCGGCTGCACGCCGGGATCATGCCGATTTACGAACCGGGTCTTGAAGCGCTGGTCGAAACCAATGTGAAGGGGGGGCGCCTGTCCTTCGCCACCAGCCTTGCCGAAGGCATAAAGGGCGCGAGCGCTATCTTCATCGCAGTGGGCACCCCCAGCCGCCGAGGCGATGGCCATGCCGACCTCACCTTTGTTTATGAAGTCGCGCGTGAAGTCGGCGAACATCTGGCGGGCGATGCCGTGATTGTCACCAAGTCGACCGTTCCCGTGGGCACTGGTGACGAGGTTGAACGGATCATCCGCGATACCGGAACCCCGCACCGCATCTCGGTTGTCTCCAACCCCGAATTCCTGCGCGAAGGCGCGGCCATCGGCGATTTCAAACGGCCCGACCGGATCGTGATCGGGGCCGAAGACGATTTTGGCCGCGAGGTGATGCGCGAAGTCTATCGCCCGCTATATCTCAATGAATCGCCGATCCTGTTCACTTCGCGCCGCACCAGCGAGCTGATCAAATACGCCGCCAACGCCTTCCTTGCGACCAAGATCACCTTCATCAACGAAATGGCTGACCTGTGCGAAAAGGTCGGCGCGAATGTGCAGGATGTTTCGCGCGGGATCGGGATGGACAACCGCATCGGATCGAAGTTCCTGCACGCCGGGCCGGGTTACGGGGGATCGTGTTTCCCCAAGGATACGCTTGCGCTGCTCAAGACCGCCGAGGACTATGACAGCCCGACCCGGATTGTCGAAGCCGTGGTCAAGGTCAATGACAGCCGCAAACGGGCGATGGGCCGCAAGGTCGTGGACGCGCTCGGCGGGGTCGATGCCGCGCGCGGCAAGAAAGCGGCGTTGCTGGGCCTTACGTTCAAGCCGAACACCGATGATATGCGCGATTCGCCCGCGATTGCGGTGGCACAGACATTGATGGACGCGGGCGTGGCGGTGGCCGCATACGATCCCGAAGGCATGGAGCAGGCCCGCCCGCTGTTGCCCGAAGTGACGATGTGTGACGATCCCTACGCCGCGATTGCGGGCGCGGACGTGGTGGTGATCGTAACCGAATGGGACGCATTCCGCGCGCTTGATCTGAAGCGCGTAAAAGAGCTCGCCAATGCCCCGGTGCTGGTTGATCTGAGGAACATCTACAATCCCGACGATATGCGCGCAGCCGGGTTCAACTATCTGAGTGTGGGGCGAGGCTGAACACAGCGGCAAATCCCGACCCGGTGTAACCTCCCGCCGACCCCCGGCGTAAACTCAAAGACCGAGGCATTGGAGAATCCCAGGAATGACCGCCATTTTCGATGGGCTGGCAACAGCCTTCATCTTCGTAGTCGGCCTGGTCGCGCTTGGGTTGGTGGTCATTTTCATCGTCGACCGGATCCAGACCGCCGACGCCATCCGCCGCAATTACCCGGTCATCGGGCGGATGCGGCCAATTCTCTCCAACCTTGGCGAATTCTTCCGCCAGTATTTCTTTGCGATGGACCGCGAGGAAATGCCATTCAACCGGGCGCAGCGCGAATGGGTCTATAGCGCGGCGCAGCACGAATCCACCAATGTCGCCTTCGGTTCGACCCGCAATCTCGAACCTGTGGGCACGCCGATTTTCGTCAATTGCCCTTGGCCAACGCTGGATGAAGACGCGGTTGAAGCCGCGCCGATGATCATCGGTGCCGGGGCCGCGCGCATCCCTTTCGAAGCGCCCTCGATATTCAACATTTCGGGAATGAGCTTTGGCGCATTGTCGACCCCGGCGGTGCGCGCGCTGTCCAATGGTGCGAAGATGGCGGGATGCTGGATGAACACCGGCGAAGGCGGCCTTGCCCCCTATCATCTCGAAGGCGGATGCGATGTCGTGTTCCAGATCGGCACCGCCAAATATGGCGTGCGCGATGAAGCTGGCCATCTGTCGGATGGCAAGCTGCGCGAAATTGCCGGGCACGAACAGGTGCGGATGTTCGAATTGAAACTGGCGCAGGGGGCCAAGCCCGGCAAGGGCGGGATTCTGCCGGGGGCGAAGGTCAATGCCGAAATCGCCGCGATCCGTGGCATTCCCGAAGGCGAGGATTCAATCTCTCCCAACCGCCATACCGACATCGGCAACATTGACGAACTGCTCGACAAAATCGCCCATATTCGCGAGGTTACCGGCAAGCCGGTCGGGTTCAAGACGGTGATCGGGGCCTATGGCTGGATCGAGGAACTGTTCGCCGAAATCAATCGCCGGGGCGCGGCCAGTGCGCCCGATTTCATCACCGTCGATGGCGGCGATGGCGGCACCGGCGCGGCGCCTTTGCCGCTGATCGACAATGTCGGGCTGACTTTGCGTGAAGCCTTGCCGATGCTGGTCGATCTGCGTGACGCGGCGGGGCTGAAAGACCGCATCCGCATCATTGCATCAGGCAAGCTGGTAACGCCGGCTGACGTCGCCTGGGCGATTTGCGCCGGAGCCGATTTCGTGATCTCGGCGCGTGGTTTCATGTTCGCGCTGGGCTGCATTCAGGCGATGAAGTGTGACAAGAACACCTGCCCAACCGGCATCACCACCCATGATCCGGCGCTGCAACGCGGGCTTGATCCAGCCAACAAGGCGGTTCGGGTGGCGAACTTTGTCACGCAGATGCGCAAGGAAGTCGGCATGATTGCGCATAGCTGCGGCGTATCCGAACCGCGCCGATTGCGACGCTACCACGTGCGGCTGGTCTGCGCTGATGGGCGGTCACGGCCGCTGAATGAGCTTTATCCGCCGATGACACCCAGACCGAGTGAGTCTGCGCTGGTATAAACGCAGGTTCGGCCTGCCAATCGGCGTGCGGGAAAATATCAGGGGGCCATCATAAGCCGGGTTCTGTGTCCCCGGTCGGTATCCTTGCGGACCGGTTCCAGGGTAGCAGCCATTCATCTGGGCGCAGGATTGCTCCTGTGCTCTAGCAGCCAACCCGGGCCGCTCAGGGCGAAACACCCCTACCTGCCATTGCTGACGGGCGCGCGGCCCCTATTCGGCCTTGCTCCGGGTGGGGTTTGCCATGCGAGCCCTGTTGCCAGTGCCCCGGTGCGCTCTTACCGCACCCTTTCACCCTTGCCTGCCCCCGGACAAGTCCGGGGCCATCGGCGGTTTGCTCTCTGTGGCACTTTCCCTTGCCGCCCTTGCAGGCGACCGGCGGGCGTTACCCGCCACCCTTGTTTCGTGGAGCCCGGACTTTCCTCGCGTCCCCCCTGCTTTCGCAAAAGCGGACACGCGGCTGCCTCAGGCCCCCTGACGCCGCACATATAGGCGCAGCGTCAGAGAATCGCAAAGGATCGCTCAATCAATCTTCGCCGCCTGCCAGCAACAGCTTCCAGATCAGCGCGCCCAGCGCTGCGCCAGCCAAGGGTGCGACCCAGAACAGCCACAGCTGTCCGACTGCCGCAGTATCGGCATAGAAGGCCACGCTGGTCGAACGCGCCGGATTGACCGAAGTGTTGGTCACCGGGATCGAGATCAGGTGGATCAGTGTAAGCGCAAGCCCGATCGCAATCGGGGCGAAACCGGCAGGCACCTTGGACGACGTCGCGCCCAGGATCACGATCAGGAAGCCTGCGGTCAGCACCACCTCGATCACCAGCGCGGACTGCATCGAATAACCGCCGGGCGACAGATCGCCATAGCCGTTCGAGGCAAAGCCGCCGGCTTCAAACCCCGGCATCCCGCTGGCGATCACGAACAATAGGCCAGCGGCCGTGAACGACCCAAGCACCTGCGCCGCCCAGTAAGGCGCCAGTTCACCCCACGAAAACCGCCCGCCAATCGCAAGGCCAAGCGACACCGCCGGGTTGAAATGACCGCCCGAAATACCGCCCACCGCATAGGCCATCGTCAGCACCGTCAGGCCGAAGGCCAGTGCCACGCCCGCAAACCCGATCCCCAGTTCGGGGAAGCCCGCCGCCAGCACCGCCGCTCCGCAACCGCCGAACACCAGCCAGAATGTGCCGACAAACTCGGCCGCCAATTTCCTGATCATCTCACTCTCTCCCTATTGGTCGGTCGGGGCCCAATCCCGACAAGACATTATTGAATCAAGCATTTATCCGTTATCGCGTGCGCCCCTGATCGCGGTCAAGCAGCAATTGCCACAGGATTGCGGCCAGTTCTCCATCCACAACGCCGGTGATATGTTCCGGCCGCCAGCGCCGCTCGAAGGCTTCGACCGCCTTGTGCCCATCAGTAATGTCATAACCAAACCGTTCTAGCGCGAGGTAGAACGCGCCATCATTGGGGAACGGATCGCCCGCCATCAGGCAGGACGGGCGCGGCAGGCACAGGTTGTATTGCGCCAGCCGATCCCACGGGAACAGCTCACCCGGATCGAGTTTGCGCATTGGTGCGACGCAGGAATGCCCCACCACATTGGCGCGCGGGATGTCATACTGCTTCACGATCCGCGCCAGCAACGGCAACAGCGCATCGATCTGCGCATCGGCAAACCCGCGATAGCCCCCATTCTCGGGCGCGTGGCCGGGATGATCCAGTTCGATCCCGATGCTGGCCGAGTTCACGTCCGGGATTCCGCGCCAGAACGATGCGCCCGCGTGCCACGCCCGGCGCGCTTCGGGCACCAGCCGCACAACGCCGCCTTCTTCGGTGATGAGATAATGCGCGCTGACCTTGGCTTCGGGGTCGGTCAGCCGCTCGATCGCGGTGCTCACCGGCTTCATTTCGGTGTAATGCAGCACCACCATCGAAATCGGCAAGGCGCGATCATCATGGTTAGGCGAGAGGCGTTCTTCGTGAACCAGTTCATCCTCGCCCGCCATCTGCGTTCCTTATCCGATCATGCCGTCAGGCTCAGGCAGCACCGCGCCCAGCACCAGCGCCCCGTCACCAAGCTTGTATTGCAACCCGCCGTCCATCTCCTCGGCCAGCACCGCGATCATGTGCGCGGCGGCGGTGCGGCTGGTGATTTCGGCGGGCGCGAGATCGCCCTGAAGCGCGCGGCCGATGGTTTCGTCAAACGCGATCCGGTCGCCGCGTGCGCGCGCCACGATTTCAACCCCGCCATCGCGCCGTTCCGCCCCGATATCGAGCGTGCCGCCGCGCACCAGCGCATCCAGCGCGATCTGCGCGAGATTGAGCAGCACCTTGACCGCCGGTTTGGGCAGGCTCGGTTCGGCAATCGCCCAGTGGATCTCTACCCGCTTGGCATCCGAGGCGAGCGCGTCGATCACACTTTTTGCCTCGTCAATCGGGATCGCTTCGCCAAAGCCGCCTGCCGCGCCGAATGCGAGGCGGAAGAACTTGAGCTTGTCGGCGCTGATCCGCGCCGATTGTTCGAGCAGTTCCATGCAGCGCGCGCGCATTTCCGGGTCTTGTTCATCAGCGAGCAGTTCCAGCCCGTTGGCGAGCGCGCCGACGGGGGACAGCATATCGTGGCACAGGCGCGAACACAGCATCGCGGCAAGATCGGTCTGGGAAATCATGCCGGCGGTTCTAGCTTTCGATTATGGTAAAGGAAAGAGCGGCAAATCCCGCATCCCCATCGCGCCAGAACCGCACTTCATCGCCCGCGATGATCGCCCAGATGCGGCCATCATGCGCGGCCATTGCGCGGTCGGTGGCCGAAGGCTCGGGCGCGCCGGTGGGGTGCGAATGAAAATAGCCCAGCACCTGCGCCCCGCCCGCCCGCGCAGCCCGATGCGCGTCGATCAAGGCCTGCGGGTCGATTTCGAAATGGGTGGCGGGGGTGGGATGGACGTTATCGGTTTCGCGCGCTGCGGTGATCCGCATGCATTCGCCCAGCAACAGCCCGCACGCCTCATGAGGGTGGGCAGCCACAGCGGCGGCGCGAATGGTGGTGAGGGCATCCCTTGTCACTTCGAGTTCCATCACGCATGGCCATAGCATGTCCGTTCCCGAAATCATCACCGGCACCACCCTTTCCCCCGCCCGGCTCGACAAGGCCTTGGCCGACGCCACCGGGCTGTCCCGCGCGCGGGTGCAGGGCTTGATTGACGATGGCCGGGTGGAGGTCGCGGGCAGGCTGGCCGCCTCGGCTTCGGCAAAGGTCGGCGCCGATACGCCGTTCCGCATCGAAATCCCGCCCGCCATTGCCGCCGAAGCCGTGCCCGAAGACATCCCGCTGACCGTCGTGTACGAAGACGAACACCTGATTGTGATCGACAAGCCGGCAGGGATGGTCGTCCACCCGGCAGCGGGAAATTATACCGGCACGCTGGTCAATGCCCTGCTGCACCACTGCCGGGGCCAGCTATCCGGCATTGGCGGGGTCGCACGGCCCGGCATCGTCCACCGGATCGACAAGGACACGTCCGGGCTTCTCGTGGTCGCCAAAAGCGATGCCGCGCACGAAGGGCTTGCCGCGCAATTTGCCGCGCATAGTGTCCACCGCCGCTATCTCGCGGTCTGCGCCGGGCACCCATCGCCGTCCGAAGGCACGATCGACGCGCGGGTTGGACGGTCGGATGCTGACCGAAAGAAAATGACGGTGCTGCCCAACAATTCCTCGCGCGGGAAAACGGCTGTCACGCATTACAAGCTGATTGAACGGTTCGAGTCCGCCGCGTTGATCGAATGCCGCCTTGAAACCGGCAGGACCCACCAGGTGCGCGTTCACTTTGCATCAATCGGTCATGCACTATTGGGAGATCCTGCTTATGCCCGCATCCCGAAGCCCCTGCGTTGCGTATTTGAAGAACTGGGGTTCACCCGGCAGGCGCTGCACGCAGCCGAGCTGGGGTTTGTCCATCCAGTGAACGGTGAAATGCTCCAATTCCGCAGTGATCTGCCCCGCGATATGCAGGAACTGATCGACCAACTGCGATATTCTGATCGATGAAAGTTGCACACAACTGCAAAGAATCAGTCTATATGTAACCCCGTGGCCCAGTTCGCCGGATGCCCATCAGGGGTCCGGCGCAAGCGGTCGACACAAGAAAGGTTAGGCCAATAGTGACCAAGTCCCAAAGTGCCCGAACGAAGTCCCCTCCGCTCCCGGCGCTTAACGGTGAGCAGAGTCTCAACCGTTATCTGTCGGAAATCCGCAAGTTCCCGGTATTGACCGCCGAGCAGGAATATATGCTCGCCAAGCGGTATCAGGAACACGAAGATCCCGAGGCAGCAGCCCAGCTTGTATCCAGCCATCTGCGGCTCGTCGCGAAAATCGCGATGGGGTATCGCGGCTATGGCCTGCCCGTCGCTGACCTCATTTCCGAAGGCAATGTCGGGTTGATGCAGGGCGTCAAGAAATTCGAACCCGATCGCGGCTTCCGCCTCGCGACTTACGCGATGTGGTGGATCAAAGCCTCGATGCAGGAATTTATCCTGCGGTCGTGGAGCCTTGTGAAAATGGGCACCACCGCTGCGCAGAAAAAACTGTTCTTCAACCTGCGCCGCATGAAAAAACAGCTTGAAGCCTATGAAGACAGCGACCTTTCGCCTGCCGACGTGACCAAGATCGCGACCGATCTGGGCGTGCCCGAACAGGAAGTCGTCAATATGAACCGGCGGATGATGATGGGCGGCGATGCCTCGCTCAACGTCAGCTTGCGCGGGGATGAAGAAGGCGCGGGCGAATGGCAGGACTGGCTGACCGATGATCGCCCCTTGCAGGACGAAACCGTGGCCGAGGCCGAGGAATCGCAAATGCGCATGGCAATGCTGGCCGAAGCGATGGGGAGCCTGAATGATCGTGAACGCCACATCCTCACCGAACGCCGGTTGACCGACAAGCCGCAGACTTTGGAAGAACTGAGCCAAGCCTACGACGTCAGCCGCGAACGCATCCGCCAAATCGAAGTGCGCGCGTTTGAAAAGCTGCAAAAGGCAATGCAGCGGATCGCGGGTGAACGGCTGCTACCGGGCGTGGCTTGACCCGCTCCAGGTTCGCCTAGACCCCCGCTAGACCCCGCTTAGGGTGCAATAAAAAGGGCGCTTCGAGTGATCGCGGCGCCCTTTTCGTATGATTCAGCAATGTTTCACGTGAAACATTTGCAGAACATCGCTCGGCCGCTTGCCACTTCACGGGTGCCAGATCCAGCATCGCCGCCATCACGCGGTGGGCCGCATCGGGATTGATCCGGCGCAAGGTTCGCCTCCTGCAAAGCGTCTACCGCCAAGCGCTGGAGGTGCGTTTGCGCAACAGATTGATCATTGTCGGGGCGGGGCCTGCGGGGCTGAGCCTCGCCCGCGCGCTGCGGCGCAGTGGGGCTGAAATAACGCTGGTCGAAAGGCAATCGCGTGCCGCGCTGGCCGATCCGCTGCCCGACGGGCGCGAAATCGCGCTGACGCAGGCCTCGGTCAGGCATCTGCGCGACATGGGGGTTTGGTCGCTGATACCTCCCGATGAAGTTCACCCGTTACGCGAGGCGCGGGTGCTCGACGGCGGATCGCCCTTTACCCTGGCAATATCCTCGCCCAAACGGCGCGGTGCCGATCTGGGCGTGCTGGTATCGAACCATCTGATACGCCGCGCGCTTTTCGCGTCGGTAGAGGCGCAGGACGGCATTACCCTGCTGTGCGGGCGCGAAGTGCGCGAGGCGCGCGCCGACAGCGATGGGGTATCGGTAACGCTCGATGACGGAACAAGGCTGGAAGGCGATCTGCTGGTAGCGGCGGATTCGCGCTTTTCGTCCACCCGCTCGGCACTGGGCATGGGGGCCGAAATGATCCCTGTAGGCAAGAGCATGCTGGTTTGCCGCGTCCGTCACGATAAACCGCACGCAGGCATTGCTACCGAATGGTTCGATTACAAACGCACTGTTGCCATGCTGCCGCTGGCACCCGGCATGTCGTCGCTGGTGCTTACCCTGCCGCATGACCAGGCGCAGGGCCTCGCCGCGCTGCCGCTCGCGGAACTGGGGCCACAGTTTGCCGCGCTCACCCGCGATCGCTGGGGGACGATGGAGGCGGTGGGCCCGGTGGTCGCTTATCCGCTTACCATGACTTTCGCGCATCGTTTCTGCAGCCCGCGCGCCGCACTGATCGGCGATGCGGCGGTGGGGATGCATCCGGTGACCGCGCATGGATTCAACTTGGGTCTGGCAGGCGCGATGCGGCTGGCGCGGCTGTTGCAAGGCGCGCGCGATATCGGCGAAACACGGTTGCTGCGCCGGTTTGCCCTGGCGCATCGGGCGGCGACGCGCCCGCTCTATCTCGCCACGCTGGCTTTGGTGCGGCTTTATACCGACGACCGGCCAGGCGCGCACGCGCTGCGCAAAGCTATGTTGCACACAGGCGCACTCGCACCGGTGCGGCATGCGCTGGGCGCGATGCTGGCTGATCGCAAATTCGCGCGACCCATGTGCGCGCGCGGCTGACACGCGGGATTTTCTTTGCCGCCCGAACGCGCTAATCGCGGCATCATGGCTCTCACCGTCGCGCGCATTTTTGCCAAGATCATCCTGTGGTTCGTCGGCCTCACGCTCGTGCTGGTGGTGGCGTTCAAATGGCTGCCTGTCCCCGTTACGGCGACCATGGTGATGGACGAAAATGGCATTACCAAAGACTGGGAAAGCCTCGACAATATCGATCGCAATCTGGTGTCAGCGGTGATCGCGGCGGAGGATTCGCGATTCTGTGAACATTTCGGCTTTGACGCCGAAGCGATCGAACAGGCGATCGAGGAACGTCTGGCCGGGACACGCGAACGCGGCGGTTCCACCATCAGCCAGCAGACCGCCAAAAACGTGTTCCTGTGGCAAGGCGGCGGGTTTTTCCGCAAGGGGCTGGAGGCGTGGTTCACCTTCTGGATCGAAGCGGTGTGGGGCAAGCGGCGGATCATGGAGGTCTATCTCAACGTCGCGGAAACCGGGATCGGCACTTATGGAGCAGAGGCGGGATCGCAGCGTTATTTCGGTCATTCCGCCGCGCGGCTTTCTGCCGACGAGGCCAGCCGCATTGCCGCCGCCCTGCCCAGCCCCAAGAAACGCAGCGTCAAGAACCCCGGCGGGTGGCTCGCGCGCCACGGCAACAATATTGAACGCCGCATCGGCATCGTCAGGCGTGACGGGCTTGATGCTTGCGTCTATAACTGACTGCCAATGCACGCCCATCCTCATCCCGAACATCGCCATGCACTCGGCGGCGCAGCGTCCGATTGTCACGGGCTGCACGACGCGCATGGGCATCACCATGGCCCCGCCAGTTTTGGCCGCGCGTTTGTGATCGGAATCACGCTGAACCTCGTTTTTGTGGTGATCGAGGCGTCGGCTGGTTTCCTCTATGGCTCGATGGCGCTGATCGCCGATGCCGGGCACAACCTTTCGGATGTGCTGGCGCTGGCGCTGGCCTGGGTCGCCAGCATCGCCGCGCGCCGCCCGCCTTCGGGCCGCTTCACCTATGGTTACAAAAGCTCGACCATCCTTGCCGCGCTCGCCAATGCGCTGCTGCTGGCAGTCGCGATTGGAGCGATTCTGTTCGAGACGTTCCACCGCTTGATGATCCCGCAGCAGCCCGAAGGCATGGTAATGGTGATCGTCGCCGGGATCGGAGTTGCTATCAACACGTTTACCGCCATGCTGTTTCTGCGCGGGCAGGACGATCTCAACATCAAGGGTGCCTATCTCCACATGGCCGCCGATGCGCTGGTATCGCTGGGCGTGGTGGCGGCAGGGATTGCCATCATCTTTACCGGCCTGTGGTGGATCGATCCGCTGGTCAGCATCGTCATCGTCGCGGTGATCGCATGGGGCACCTGGGGGCTGGCGCGTGACAGCCTGACGATGGGACTGCTCGCTGCGCCGGCGCGGATTGATCTGGCCGAGGTTAAGCAGCACCTTGCCAGCTTTGACGGGGTAACGGCGGTGCATGATCTGCACGTCTGGCCGATGTCCACCACCGAAACCGCATTAACCGCGCATCTGGTGATGCCGGGCAGGCCTGCATCGGACAGTTTCCTGCGTGATATCGCTGCCTCGCTTGAAACGCGGTTCGGGGTCGGCCATTCCACCTTGCAGGTCGAAAGCGGCGAAAATCCATGCGGGCAGGGGTGCTGATGGTCGCAGATCCCCGCCCCGCCAGAGCCGCGAATCGTTCCTGACTCGTTCTGCGTATTCCCGTCAAAAACCACGAGGTTACGGGCGAATCCTCTGTGTCCCAATTATAACAGAAGAGAAATATTACATGGCCGGGCAACAAATCACCTTGTCGTAGCCTAGAGCGGTTTCCACACGTTCTGACTCGAAAGGGATTCCCTTACGGTCGTGGTTCTGATTCAAGCTTCCTGCTGGAGGCAGGAGGCCAGCATGGATG
>PHEL01000218.1 GCA_002842925.1 Alphaproteobacteria bacterium HGW-Alphaproteobacteria-14 | reverse complement strand
GCTGGAGACGGGGTCTTCGTCTTCAAACCAGTGTGCGCGGGCTGCCATGATGATTTCGTTGCCCTGTTCTTCGCTCAGGCCATATTCGCCCAGCACGCCACCCTTGTCCTGTTCGCGCTGCGGACGCCGCATTGGCGGGCCGGCGGCATCGTTGTTGCGGCGACGCGGGGCTTCGCGCTTCTTGGCGATCAATTCGTCAGTGGCAAGATCGGCCAGATCATCCAGTGTCTTGATCCCCGCCTTGCCCAGCGTGACCAGCATCGCTTCGGTCAGGTGCGGCATTTCCGCCAACGCGTCTTCAACGCCCAGTTCGCGGCGCACCTCACGGTGGGCTGCTTCCTGACGTTCGAGCGCTTCCAGCGCGCGGCTTTGCAATTCTTCGGCGAGCTCTTCGTCGAACCCTTCGATGGTCGCAAGTTCAGCCAGGTCGACATAGGCGACTTCGACCAGTTCGGCGAAGCCTTCGGCAACCAGCAGCTGCGACAGGGTTTCGTCAACGTCGAGTTCTTCCTCGAACATCTTCGAACGCTCGGCAAATTCCTTCGACCGCTTTTCCGAGGCTTCTTCCTCGGTCATGATGTCGATCTGGTGGCCGGTCAGCTGGCTTGCCAGCCGGACGTTCTGGCCGCGTCGGCCAATCGCAAGGCTGAGCTGATCGTCGGGCACCACAACTTCGATGCGGCCATCATCTTCGTCGAGCACGACGCGGCTGACGGTGGCGGGCTGCAACGCGTTGACCACAAAGGTCGCGGTGTCTTCCGACCACGGGATGATGTCGATCTTTTCGCCCTGCAGTTCCTGCACCACCGCCTGCACGCGGCTGCCCTTCATGCCGACGCAGGCGCCGACCGGATCAATGCTGGAATCGTGGCTGATCACGCCAATCTTGGCGCGGCTGCCCGGATCACGGGCGGCGGCCTTGATTTCGATGATGCCGTCGTAAATTTCGGGCACTTCCTGCGCGAACAGCTTGCGCATGAAATCGGGATGCGCGCGGCTGAGGAAAATCTGCGGGCCGCGATTATTGCGTTCCACCTTGGTGATCAGCGCGCGCACGCGCTCACCCGTGCGGGCGGCTTCGCGCGGGATCTGCTGATCGCGACGGATCACGCCTTCGGCACGACCAAGGTTGACGATCACGTGACCGAATTCGACCGACTTGATCACCCCGGTGATGACTTCGCCCTGACGATCCTTGAACTCTTCGAACTGGCGCTCACGCTCGGCATCGCGGACCTTCTGGAAAATCACCTGCTTGGCGCTCTGCGCGTCAATCCGGCCAAGATCGACCGGCGGCAGCGGATCGACGATGAAATCGCCAACGGTCGCGCCCGGTTGCAGCTTTTCAGCCTGCTTCAGATCGACCTGCTTGAAGTAGTCCTCAACCTCCTCGACCACCTCGACCACGCGCCACAGCGTCAGATCGCCGGTCAGCGGATCAAGCTTTGCACGAATGTCGTTTTCCGCGCCGTAACGGTTACGCGCGGATTTCTGGATCGCTTCTTCCATCGCCTCGATAACGATGGATTTGTCGATCATCTTTTCGGTGGCGACCGCATTGGCAATC
>PHEL01000060.1 GCA_002842925.1 Alphaproteobacteria bacterium HGW-Alphaproteobacteria-14 | reverse complement strand
GAAGAAGCTGCGCGAGCGCACTGGCGCTGGCATGATGGACGCCAAGAAGGCGCTGACCGAAGCGGGCGGCGATATCGAAGCTGCGGTTGACGCGCTGCGCGCCAAGGGCCTCGCCACCGCGCAGAAGAAGTCGAGCCGCACGGCTGCCGAAGGCCTCGTCGGTGTCGCCGTTGTCGGCACCCGCGGCGTTGCGGTTGAAGTGAATTCGGAAACCGATTTCGTCGCCAAGAACGAACAGTTCCAGGATTTCGTGCGCAAAGCCACGCAGGTTGCGCTCGGCCTGGGCAGCGACGATGTTGATGCGTTGAAGTCTGCGGCTTACCCCGACGGCGGCACCGTGGCTGAAAAGCTGACCGATAATGTCGCCACCATCGGCGAAAACCAGCAGATCCGCCGGATCAAGTCGGTGGCCGTCGATAAGGGCGCAGTGATTTCGTATATGCACACCGCCGCTGCCGAAGGTCTGGGCAAGATCGGCGTGCTGATCGCGCTGGAAAGCGAAGCGGGCGCCGACGTGCTCGAACCGCTGGGCAAGCAACTCGCCATGCACGCTGCTGCCGCCTTCCCGATGGCGCTCGATGCTGACGGACTTGATCCCGAAGTGATCGATCGCGAACGCAAGATCGCGGCGGAAAAGGCTGCCGAAAGCGGCAAGCCTGCTGACGTGCAGGAAAAGATGGTCGATGGCGCGGTGAAGAAATTCGCCAAGGAAAACGCGCTGCTCAGCCAGATTTTCGTGATGGACAACAAGACCGTCATTTCGGATCTGGTCGCGCAGGCCGGCAAGGCTGCGGGCACCGCGATCGTGCTCAAGGACTACGCCCGCTTCCAGCTTGGCGAAGGCATCGAGAAGGAAGTGAGCGACTTCGCTGCCGAAGTGGCCGCTGCTGTCGCGGGCTGATTTCTCCCGCTACGAAAACACATCCGGCCGTCGCAGTTCAGCGCTGCGGCGGCCGTTTGCTTAAGCGTGGCTGAGCGCGAGGTTACCTTACCCTTTGCGCATTGGCCGATTGGCGGTTAAGTGCGGCGCACTCAAATCATTGGCTCAAGATTCCGCGCGGAGTATCGCAACCTCATGTCACTTCCTCCGATCAAGCGCGTGCTGCTCAAGCTTTCTGGCGAGGTGCTCATGGGCGGGCAGCAGTTCGGGATTGACCCGGCCTTCGTCACTGAACTCGCCAAGGAAGTGAAGGCGGCCAAGGATACGGGCCTCGAAATCTGTCTGGTGATTGGCGGCGGCAATATCTTTCGCGGGATGGCGGGCGCGGCGCAGGGCATGGATCGCGCGCAGGCCGATTACATGGGGATGCTGGCGACGGTGATGAACGCGCTGGCGATGCAGAATGCGCTTGAACAGATTGGTGTCCACACCCGCGTGCAGAGCGCGATCCAGATGGATCAGGTGTGCGAGCCGGTGATCCGCCGCCGCGCTGAACGCCATCTGGAAAAAGGGCGCGTGGTAATCTTTGCCGCCGGAGTGGGCAGCCCCTATTTCACCACCGATAGCGGCGCAGCGCTGCGTGCGGCTGAAATGAAGTGCGACGCGCTGCTCAAAGGCACCAGCGTGGACGGGGTGTATGACAGTGACCCCAAACGCAACCCCGCAGCAAAGCGTTTCGATACTGTGACTTATGACCGAGTGCTCGCCGATAATCTCAAGGTGATGGACGCATCGGCGGTGGCGCTGTGCCGTGATAATGAAATCCCGATTGTGGTCTTCTCGATCCGCGAGCAGGGCAACCTTGCCCGCGTGCTTTCGGGTGACGGCGTGCAGACCATTGTGCAAGACAACTGACTCGCAAGACATCTGATAGAAGAGTGGAGCCTACCCATGCCGCAATATGACAAGGCCGATGTAGAACGCCGGATGAAGGGCGCGGTGGAATCCTTGAAGGGCGATCTTCAGGGCCTGCGCACAGGCCGCGCCAATACCAGCCTGCTCGATCCCGTCGTGGTTGAAGTCTATGGCGCGATGATGCCGCTCAATCAGGTCGCCACGGTATCGGCGCCCGAACCCCGGATGCTGAGTGTGCAGGTGTGGGACAAGTCGAACATGACCCCGGTGGAAAAGGGCATTGCCCACGCCAACCTCGGCCTCAATCCGATTATCGACGGCCAGACCTTGCGCCTGCCGATCCCCGACCTGACGCAGGAGCGTCGCAAGGAACTGGCCAAGCTGGCTGGTCAATATGCCGAAAAGGCCAAGATCGCGATCCGCAACGTCCGGCGCGATGCGATGGAAAGTCTGAAGAACGACGAGAAGAAGAAGGAAATCTCCGAGGACGATCGCAAGCGGGCAGAAGAGCAGGTTCAGAAACTGACCGATCAATACGTCAAGGAAACCGACGAGGCAGCCGCCAAGAAGGAACAGGAAATCCTGACGCAGTGATTGCTGCGTTCGGATCGTAGGGAACAGGCTTGGACCAATCGCGCGCCAGACATGTCGCCATCATCATGGATGGCAATGGCCGCTGGGCCAAGAAACGTGGGCTGCCGCGCGCGGTCGGTCATCAGCGCGGGGTGGAGGCTGTTCGGCGGCTGGTGCGCGGGCTGGAGCCGATGGGGCTGGAATGCCTGACGCTCTATGCCTTTTCGTCCGAAAACTGGAAACGGCCCGATGACGAGGTCGATGACCTGATGAACCTGATGCGCCGGTTCATCAAATCCGACCTGCCCGAATTCGTCGCCAACAGCGTCAAGCTCAAGATCATTGGCGACTGGCAGTCGCTCGCGCCCGATATTGTTGAAATGCTCCAAGATGCGCTGGCGCAAACCGCGAATGGCACGAAGACGCTGGCAGTAGCGCTTAATTACGGCGGGCAGCACGAAATTGCACGCGCGGCGGCGAAGGCCGCGACGATAGGGGCTGTCACGATAGAGAGTATCGCCGCGCAGCTCGATACCGCCGATCTGCCGCCGCTCGATCTGCTGATCCGCACCAGCGGCGAAGTGCGTCTGTCGAATTTCCTGCTGTGGCAATCGGCCTATGCTGAAATGCTGTTTGTCGACACGTTATGGCCCGATTTTGAGCCTGCGCATCTGACGCAGGCGCTGGATGATTTTGCCCGGAGGGAGAGGCGCTATGGCGGACGCTGAAATGCCCCACGTGCCTGACCCCAAAGTGGCGGCTTCCGATCTGCCGGTGCGGCTGGCATCGGCCATTGTCATGCTGGTGATTGCGGGCGGGGCGCTGTGGCTGGGCGGCTGGTTCTGGAGTGCGTTTGTACTGCTGCTGGCCTTTGGCGTGCTGTGGGAATGGAACCGCTTGGTGGGGC
Organism: Alphaproteobacteria bacterium HGW-Alphaproteobacteria-14; assembly: GCA_002842925.1. Classification (GTDB taxonomy): domain Bacteria; phylum Pseudomonadota; class Alphaproteobacteria; order Sphingomonadales; family Sphingomonadaceae; genus Erythrobacter. The sequence goes on along the minus strand of PHEL01000060.1, from coordinate 8,079 downwards.
GCTTCGGCGGGTCTTGGCTGACCGAGGCGCTGTGGTTCTTTGCCGGGGTGGTCTATATCGGCGGGGCGGGCCTTGCGATGATGGCGCTGCGCAATGGGCCGACTTTTTTTCCGGTGAATGGGCAAAGCTATGGCTACGGCCCGTTTGAGGTGCTGGCGGGCTATATCCTGCCGATCATCGCGGTGGATGTCGGGGCCTATTTCGCGGGCCGCGCAATCGGCGGGCCAAAGATCGCGCCCCGGATCAGCCCGTCCAAGACCTGGGCCGGGTTGGGGGGCGGGGCGATGGCTGCGGCATTGGTTGCGGTTGTGATCGAACTCACCGATTTCGGCCCGGCAGCAGGCGCGCCCGGCTACAGTGCGCTCAGCATCGGCTTTGCGGTGCTCGCCGGGGCGTTGATCGCAGTGCTGGCGCAGGCGGGCGATTTCTTTGAAAGCTGGATGAAACGCCGCGCCGGGGTAAAGGATTCGGGCGCGCTGATCCCCGGTCACGGCGGGCTGTTTGATCGTCTCGATGGCTTCCTTGCGGTATTCTTCGTGTTGTTTGTGATTGCCACGGCAACCACTTTGCTGGGATGATGCGCTGATGACGCGGAGCCTCACCCTGCTTGGTGCCACCGGATCGATTGGCGCATCGACGCTCGATCTGGTGCGGCGTGACCGCGATGCGTGGCGGGTTGAGGCGCTGACCGCGCATTCGAGCGCCGCCGAACTGGCCGCGTTGGCGCGTGAATTTGGTGCGAAAATCGCGGTAGTGAGTAATGAAGCGTGCCTGCCCGCATTGCGCGCTGCCCTGGCGGGTAGCGGGATAGAAGCCGCAGGCGGGCGTCAGGCGCTCTGCGAAGCAGCCACGCGCCCGGTGGATATGACCGTGGCGGCCATCGTCGGCTGCGCAGGACTTGCCCCGGTAATGGCGGCAATCGAACGCGGCGGCACCATCGCGCTCGCGAACAAGGAAGCGCTGGTTTCGGCAGGCGAAGTGCTGATGCAGGCGGTCGCCAAGCATGGCGCGACCCTGCTGCCGACCGACAGCGAGCATAATGCGATCTTCCAGTGCCTCAGCGGCAATCGCCTGTCTGATGTTGCCAGGATCACCCTGACTGCCAGCGGCGGGCCGCTGCGCACATGGAGCGCCGAGCAGCTTGCCGCGGCAACCCCGGCACAGGCGGTGGCGCACCCCAACTGGTCGATGGGCGCGAAAATCAGCGTTGATTCCGCCACCATGATGAACAAGGGGCTCGAATATATCGAGGCCTTTCACCTGTTCCCGGTTGGGCTGGACCGGCTGGACATTGTCGTCCACCCGCAAAGCGTGATCCATTCGATGGTGGAGTTCCGCGACCGGTCGACGCTGGCGCAGCTTGGCCCGTCGGATATGCGCGTGCCGATCGCCTCGTGCCTCGCCTGGCCGCGGCGGATGGAAACGCCGCTTGCCCCGCTCGATCTTGCGGCGATTGGCGAGCTGACCTTCTTCCCGCCTGACGAGGAACGCTTCCCCGCCACTCGGCTGGCGCGCGAGGCGATCCGCGCCGGCGGATCGGCCCCGGCGATCCTCAACGCCGCGAACGAGGTGGCAGTCGCTGCTTTCCTTGCCGGTCAGATCGGGTTCACCCGCATTGCCGCAGTGGTGGAGGAGACGTTGCAGCGCAGCAATGATTCTCCGCGCCCGGCCACGCTTGATGAAGTTCTCGCCGTCGATCAATCCGCGCGGCGGCAAGCGCTTACCCTGTTGGAGACCAACGCCCTTGTTTGATGCACCCCCGTTCTGGATGTACGCGGCCGGCTTCCTGCTGCTGCTTGGCCCGCTGGTTACCGTGCATGAACTTGGCCACTTGCTGGTCGGGCGGTTGTTCGGCGTCAGGGCCGATGCGTTCTCGGTCGGATTCGGCAAGGAAATCGCCGGCTTCACGGACCGGCAGGGCACCCGCTGGAAACTCTCGGCGCTGCCTTTGGGCGGCTATGTCCAGTTCAGGGGCGATATGAACCCCGCCAGCGTGCCCGATCCCGATGCGCCGTGCGAAGAAGGCAGTTTCCAGCACGCCGCCTTATGGAAACGCGCGCTGATCGTCGCGGCGGGGCCGGTCACTAACCTGTTGGTGGCGGTTGCGATCTTCGCCGCGTTTTTCGCCATTCTCGGCAAACCGACCATCACCGGCGATGAGGATTCGCGCACCATCGGCCGCTTTGCCGAGGCCAGCGTGGCAGAAGCTGCGGGGCTTCAGGTTGGCGATACGGTGGTTGCGATTGATGGCCGCGCGATAGCTGATTTCAGCGAGTTGCGAACCGCCGTTGCCTTGCATCCAGGCAAGCGCATGGTGTTTACAGTCGAGCGCGCAGGCGAGGAAATCACCGTTCCGCTCACCACCGCGCGAGTGGTGGAAACCGACGGGTTCGGCAATCAAAGCGCGGTTGGCCAGATTGGCGTTGCCGCGGCGGGCGGCACCTATGAGCTTGAAAAGGTCGGCTTGCCTGAAGCGATCCCGCTGGCTGTCAGGCAATGCTGGGATCTGATGGGCATGATGATCACCGGCATCCAGCAGATCATCATGGGTGACCGATCGGTTGATGAACTCGGCGGCCCGCTCAAGATCGCAAAATTCTCTGGCGAACAGATGAGCCTTGGCGCTGTTGCCTTCATCAATTTTGCCGCTTTGATCTCGCTTAATTTGGCATTCATCAACTTCTTGCCAATCCCCGCGCTCGATGGTGGACATCTGATGTTCTATCTGGCCGAGGCGATCCGCCGCAAGCCGGTAGGGCCGCAGGTAACTGAATGGGCTTATCGCACCGGCATTGCGCTGGTGTTGGTATTGATGGTGGTGGTGACGGTGAATGATCTGTTCTCGCTCCCCATCTTCGGCTCTTGAGGCAAGACTGGCGCGGGCCAGCGGGTTAACCGGGGAAAGCGCCCCGGCCCGTGCGCAATCCGCGCCGGTGCGGCTTGATTGCGAGGGGCACATCGGGCAGAGGCGGGGGCCAGATTTTCAGGGTGCGACAGGCGATCGCACATAAGGTCACTTGCAAGGGTGCATATTGAGGGTCGCAAGGGTGTGGCGCCAATACGGCACAGACGGTTGGAACGGGATTTTAGCTGCATGAACGCAATAAGCGAGGCGGGCGTAATGCCGGTCAATGGCAATCTGGCGCATTCGCTGACGCAGCGCGCGCGCTTTGTCGCGCTGCTGTGCTGTGGCTCGATGCTGGCTGGTGTGCCGGGGGCCGCCTTTGCGCAGCAACAGGACGCCGCATCAGCGCCCGTTGCCCAGCCTGCGGCCCAGCCTGCGCCCGCTGCGCGCAGCAACATAATCCGCACGATCAACGTCGTTGGTTCCGAACGGTTGGAGCCGACCACCATCCTCAGCTATATTCGCCTGCGGGTTGGGGAGGAATACACAGCGGTAGCCGCCGACGAAGCGATCAAGGATCTTGGCGCGACCGAATTGTTCGCCAATTCGAGCATCCGCAATGAAAACGGCAACGTGGTGATTACCGTGGTGGAAAACCCGGTCATCAATCGCATTGTTCTGGAAGGGAGCAAACGGCTCAAGCCTGACAAGATCCTGCCCGAAATCAAGCTGGCGCCGCGTCAGATCTTTACCCGGTCCAAAGTGCGCGCCGATGTGGCCCGCATCATCGAACTGTACAAACGTCAGGGCCGGTTCGCCGCGCAGGTTGAACCCAAGCTGGTGCAACTGCCGCAGAACCGCGTCGATATCGTGTTCGAAATTACCGAAGGCCCGAAATCCAAGGTTCGCCAGATCAACATTCTTGGCAACGAGAAGTTTTCCGACGGCGACCTGCGCGGCGAAATGGTGACCAAGCAATCGCGCGTCACCAGTTTCTTCAGTTCAAACACCAGTTACGATCCTGATCGTCTGGCGTTTGACCAGCAAAAGTTGCGGCAATTTTACCTGACCGAAGGCTATGCCGATTTCCGCGTGGTGTCGGCGGTTGCGGAACTGACGCCCGATCAGAAAGACTTCATCATCACTTACGTGGTTGAGGAAGGGGAGCGCTATGCGTTCGGCAAGGTCGATGTCGATAGCCAGCTGCGCGACTTCGACAGTGAATTGATGAGCAGTAATCTGCCGATGAAGGCCGGCGATGTTTACAATGCCAAGACTGTTGAGGATACAGTTGAACAGTTGACCGAAATGGCTGGCCGCTTCGGCTATGCCTTTGCCGATGTCCAGCCGCGCTTCAAGCGCAACGCTGACGACCTGACCATGAATGTCACCTTCCTGCTACGCGAAGCGCCGCGCGTCTATGTCGAACGGGTCGACGTCAATGGCAACACGCTGACTCAAGACAAGGTCGTGCGCCGCGAATTCCGGATTGCCGAAGGCGATGCGTTCAATTCGATGGCGGTTCAGCGCACCACCGCCCGCATCAACTCGCTCGCCTTTTTCCAGGAAAACTTCGAGGTCAGCCAGGTTGAAGGCAGCGCGCCTGACCGCATCATCCTCGAAGCCAATGTCGAGGAACGTCCGACCGGCGAATTGCAGTTTTCTGCGGGCTTTTCATCGATTGAACAGTTCATTCTGGCGGGCAGCATCCGGCAGCGCAATTTCCGCGGGCGGGGGCAGACCATCGGTCTCAGCCTGAATTGGTCGCAGTTTTCGCGTTCGGCGCAGGTCAGCCTGAGCGATCCGTTCATTTTTGATCGCAACATTTCCGGCGGAATTGACATTTTCCGCCGTGATTTCAACAGTTTCAATTTCACGAATAATAGCCGCAACACGACATTCGAACAGTCGACAACCGGCTTTTCGGTGCGTGCCGGGGTTCCGCTGACCGAGTTCATGTCGTTGATTGGCAGTTACACCCTCAATTACGATGATGTGACGCTCGACGAAAACCAGTTTTTCTCCGACATTGATGGTGACGGAACTCGCGAATGCGATCCGTTGCTGGCAGGCCGCTTTCTGTGTGATACCATCGGCGCGCGGCTGAGTTCGATCATCGGTCTCAGCCTTAACTACAGCTCGCTGAATTCCCGCCTTCGCCCGACACGCGGCCGGACGGTGTCGCTCAGCAGCGAAGTGGCCGGGCTGGGCGGGGACGTGCGTTACGTGCGCTTCCGGGGCCGTGCGCAGCAATTCTGGAATGTCGGTAATTCGGGCTTCATCTTCTCGGTTCTGGCTGAAGGTGGAACCATTTTCGCCTTGCAGAACCGTCCTGGCGAAGGCGTTGACGACATATTTCTGACCGATCGTTTTTTCCTTGGTGAACCGCAAATTCGCGGCTTTGCCATTCGCGGCGTTGGCCCGCGCGTCCTGACCCAGCAATATTCGCGGGATGTAGATGGTAACCCCATCCTGATCACAGATGTTGATCAAACCCGCGATGATGCGATTGGCGGGCGCAATTACTACCTTGGCCGCGCGGAGCTTGAAATCCCGCTCGGTTCCGGCGCACGCGAACTTGGTCTGCGACCTTCGATCTGGGCTGATATCGGGTCGCTTTGGGGTGTGACGCAGCCTTTGTTGCAGGACAATCCCAACGGGGTGCAGCAACGCGATGCGGATGGAAATCTGATCTTCCTGACTCCGCGCCTTGACGGAAATGGTGTGCCAGTCGTTCCGGCAGCGCTTGATTTCACCACCAACCCGCTGGCACCCGATGGCACGGCCAATACCCCTTCGATCCGGCCTGGCAGCGCGATCAAGGAGACGTTTCTGGGGGATTCAGTCAGTCCGCGCATTACCGTCGGCTTCGGGGTCAACTGGAACTCACCCTTTGGGCCATTTCGCATCGACATTTCCCGCACCATTCGCAAGGTCGAAGGCGATGATGATCGCAGTTTTTCATTCAACGTAGGAACCCAATTCTGATGACACTTTTCACCAAGCTTCTCGCTCCTGCCGGCCTTGCGCTTACTGCGGTGGCTGCGCTTCCCGTTCACGCTCAGGTCGAAGGTCGCATCGCGACGGTCGATATTTCGCGCACGATCATCGGCACCACCGCATTTCAGACCGCCTATGAACAGGTCAACCAGACCTACACCCAGCAGAACGACCTGCGCCGCACCAAGGCTCAGGAACGCCAGACATTGCTCCAGACCTTTGACACCAATGGTGACAAGCAGGTTGATGATGCTGAACTGGCGGCCAAGCAAAGCTCGCCGGACTTCACCAAGCTGCAGACGCTGGAACAGGAAATCCAGGCGCTCAACAATCAGATCGATGGCGCACGCATCTATGCGATCGAACAGATCATCATGCAGTATGGTGCTGCCTTGGAGGAAGTGACCACCAGGCAGCAGATCAAGCTGGTGGTCGATCCGGGTTCGTTGCTGTTTGCTGCTCCGGAAGCCGATGTTACCCAGCAGGTGACCACCGCGCTCAACGCCAAGGTTCCATCGATCCAGGTGGTTCCCCCGGCGGGCTGGCAGCCAAGCCGCGAAGGCGTGCAGCTCTTCCAGGAAATCCAGCAGCGTTTGATCGCCGCCCAGATGGCCCAGCAGCAAGCGCAGCAGCAGCAGCAGGCCAACACCGCCGCCCCGGTTGGGCGTTGAGCCGGGCGTTTCGGTAGGAGCCTACAAATGAGCGATGCGGACAGCACACCAGCACAGGTGCTGGATTATGATATCGGCAGGGTCTTGCAGGCGCTGCCGCATCGCTATCCATTGCTGCTGGTCGACCGGGTGCGTTCGATCGCTCTTGGCGAACGGATCTACGCGATCAAGGCCGTGAGCATGAACGAACAGTTCTTCCAGGGCCATTTTCCTGGCGCGCCGATCATGCCCGGCGTGCTCCAGATCGAGGCGCTGGCGCAGGCCGCCGGGATCCTGGGGATTGAGACCATGGAACTGGCGGGCACCGGCAAGTTGGTGATCTTCATGGGAATTGAAAACGCCAAGTTCCGGGCTCCCGTGACGCCGGGCTGCCTGCTCGATCTGCACGTGGAATTTACCCAGAAACGCAGCCGTGTCTACAAGTTCAAGGGCGTGGCCAGTGTCGAGGGCAAGGCCACGTGCGAGGTCGAATTCACCGCGATGATGGTTGATAAGGTTTGATTGCGCACCTGCGTCCGCGGGTGCAATATCCTTCCGCCTTTGGCGCTGCGGGCGGGCAGTCGCCCTTGCGGCCGCTGCCGCGACCGAAATTGGCACGTCTTGCATGAGTATTGCCCGAACGACGCCGCAGGCGTCGCAAGACCGAACGGCCGACCGCAGCGATGCTACCTTCAAGTCGCGTGAGCGAGGATTTCGCAGCCCCAAGGGGTAGCGGACAACAAAGACTCCGCGCACGGGCTTGCCATGTATGGCAAACCCGACTAAGCGCGCCGCTTCCCATTCATAGCAACGCCGGTCGGTACCGGCTTCACGCTGCAAAGGACACCGTCATGAAGGCCGAAGGTCACCCCGAATACCATATGATCACGGTCAAGATGACCGATGGCACCGAATACCAGACCCGTTCGACCTGGGGCAAGGAAGGCGACACCATGTCGCTCGAAATCGATCCCCTCAGCCACCCGGCTTGGACCGGTGGGCGTCAGCAGGTCAGCGAAGGCGGGCGTGTGGCCGCGTTCAACAAGCGGTTCGGCGGGCTCAGCCTCAAGAAGTAATCCGGTTATACGCTGCGCAGCCCCGTGGCCGCGCGCGACAGTTCGCGGCCCTTGGGTCGTGGGAGGAAGGCGGCCTGACGGGGTCGCCTTTTTCGTTTCAGGCTGCGCAATTGATGCAGCGGGTCGCGATCGGCCGCGCTTTCAACCGATCAAGCGCAATTGCTTCCCCGCATTTGGCGCAGGTGCCATAGGTGCCATTGTCGATCCGGGTAAGAGCGAGGCGCAATTGCCGCGCCTCGGCGCGCAGCACATCATCGACGCCTTCCAGCGCCTCGTCATCAGCCAGATCAATCGCCTGTTCGGAGAAATCCGCATCCAGCGGGTGGCGCAGGTCGTCCTCAATCACTGTTGAGCGTGCGGTCAATTCGGCCAGCCGCTGCCGCAGTTGTTCGGCAATCTTCGAATAATTTTCCATCAGCCTCTCCACTCGTTTTCGCGATACCATTTGGTGATCACGTATTTGACGCCCTTGCGCACCTTCATCCCGTGATGCAGCGTCGCATGATTG
>PHEL01000059.1 GCA_002842925.1 Alphaproteobacteria bacterium HGW-Alphaproteobacteria-14 | reverse complement strand
TTCATCGTTTGCGATTCCCTTTTCTGGGGCGACGATCGCCAGCCGGATCGCCCTTGCCTTCGCGCGCGCGATCAAGCGCCTTGGTCAGTTCTTCGGCCATCAGCGCAAAATCGCGCTCCACCCCACCTGCTCGGCCGATCAGCACGTGATCGTGATCGGGCAGGCCCAGGGTAGGCAAGGCGGCGCGCAGCAATTCGCGGAACCGACGCTTCATCCGGTTGCGCACCACTGCGTTGCCGATTTTCTTGGTGACGGTAATGCCAAAGCGAATGCCCTTCCCACCATTGGGCCGGGTGAGCAACACAAACCCCGCGCGCGCATTGCGGGTGCCAGCATTGGCGCTGAGGAAATCGGCGCGCTTGGTAAGGACGGAGATCGCAACAGGAATCACAGGGGGAACCATATGACAAACGGGCTCCCGATGGGAGCCCGCAAGGGCGACTTCCCGCCGCGGCTTATGCCGCTAAAGCCAAGCGGGCCGGATGACCCGCACCCGGCGCCAGGGCGCGCCAGAAAATTACGCGCAAAGCTTTTTGCGGCCGCGGTTGCGGCGGGCACGCAGAACCTTGCGGCCACCGGGGGTCGCCTTGCGTGCAAAGAAACCGTGGCGACGAGCGCGCACGAGATTGCTAGGTTGGAACGTCCGCTTCATATCATCCTCGAAAAATTATCGGCACACTGACGAGAGGCATCTCGCACACGCACCGTTCACAGCCGCAATCCACGACCAAGATCAGGCGCGGGCGCTTATGGGAAAGCCAACCATGAGTCAAGCAAGGGCGTGTCAAAGACGGCCAAGTTCTTCGGGCCAAGATCGGCATAAGCGAGCCCGGGCATAGCAGGAGGTTGGGCTGGTATCGCCCACCCCATCCGCGCCGCATCCACCAGAGCCTTGCCCGAACGGGCCAACGCCTGCCGCAGCGCGGGTCCGAGTTGCGGCGGAAGCGCGCGAGTGGAAGGGCCGTGTGGGGCGATCCAGAGCGCCATGTCTGCGGCCTCTAGCCACAGGGCACCTGAATGAGGCACCGAATTGGTTAAGGCGTAAAATGACCGCGCGTCATCCGCGCTCATCCCCATTTCGGCATAGTAATCCAGATAGAGGCGATTTTCCGGCGCGTCGGGCGCAAAATCGCTAGGTTCGCGCCCTCGTTCATCGCGCCATGAATGTACCGCAAACAGCGCGCCGGGCGCTATCGTGCGCTTGTTTCCGGCGAGAAACAGCTCGACCGCGCCCGACCGCGCTGATCCGTCACCGGGTACATGCGTTGTCAGCCCCGCCGCACGGATCGCCCGGCCGAGTTCGAGGTTGGCGAGATCATTATTGGTGCCTGGCGCATCGACAAATTCGATCACTTCAAGGCCTGGATATGCGGTCAGCATCGCCGCAAACGCGCCCGGAGAGGTAGCATCGGTGCTCGCCACTAACGCCGCGCGGCGTGCATCCAGCACGCGGAACGGGCCGAATTGCACCAAGCCAGCACCTTGACCGGCCTGCCGCAAAGGCTTGGCGATGAAGCGCGTTGGCGCAGTGGCAATGGTCTCGGTAATGGTGACGCCGCGCGCATCCACGACCGTGGTGGTGGTCTCGTAAGCAACGGTGTCAAACTCGTCAGCGTGATCGTCCACGCGTACCCACGCCTGCGTCGCCGGATCCCATTCCTCGACCCAGCTAGTCGTGCTCACCACCCGCGCAGCGCCCCATTGCTTCGCCTGCGCAACATCCGCCACGCCGGGAAGCAGCAGCGCAATTGCTGCAATCAGGATGGAAAGGGCGCGGTTCACGGCGCGCACCATCGGCCCGCACGACCTGCAAAATTGCCAAGAGATATGCTTTCAAAATCCCTGCCAAACTGCGCCGCAGCGCTCGACAAGTCTCTCGCCAAGCTGCACAAACCCATCTGCAACGGGTTAATGGGGTCGCTGAATGGTCGCGCTGGTTCGGACAGTTGCCTATCTCGGGCTGGAAGCGCGCGCTGTGGAGGTGCAGTGTCAGGTTGCGCCTGGTGTGCCGCGTTTCACTGTAGTCGGGCTGCCCGACAAGGCAGTCAGCGAAAGCCGCGAGCGGGTGCAATCGGCGCTGTCGGCGATGGGGCTGGCGCTACCTCCCAAGCGGATTACCATCAACCTTTCGCCCGCCGACCTGCCCAAGGACGGATCGCATTATGACCTGCCGATTGCGTTGGCGCTGCTTGCGGCAATGGGCGTGACCGATGCCGAGCAATTGGGAGACTGGGTTGCGGTGGGCGAATTGGCGCTGGATGGCCGGGTGGTCGCCAGCCCCGGCGTGCTGATCGCGGCGCTTCATGCCAGCGAGGTGGGAGTTGGTCTGATCTGTCCCGCTGAACAAGGCCCGGAGGCGCGCTGGGCGAGCGGGGTGCCGGTGCTGGCCCCGCGCGACCTGGTCAGCTTGCTGGGGCACCTTAAAGGCAGCCTTGTCTTGCAAGAACCCCCGCGCGGCGAAGTCACCGAGGTCCTCCACAGCGCGGACTTGAAGCAGGTAAAGGGTCAGGAAACCGCCAAGCGCGCGCTTGAAATCGCGGCGGCTGGCGGTCACAATCTGCTGATGGTCGGCCCACCGGGTTCGGGCAAGAGCCTGCTGGCAAGCTGCCTCCCCGGTATCCTGCCTGACCTAACGCCGGGTGAGGCGCTCGAGGTATCAATGGTGCAATCGGTGGCGGGCACGCTTGAGGCAGGGCGGATCAGCCGCGCCCGCCCATTCCGTGCGCCGCACCATTCGGCCAGCATGGCGGCGTTGACCGGCGGCGGGCTGAAAGTACGCCCCGGCGAGGTCAGCCTGGCGCATCTGGGTGTCTTGTTTCTCGATGAATTGCCAGAATTTCAGCGCCCGGTGCTCGATTCGCTGCGGCAGCCGCTCGAAACCGGCAAAGTCGATGTCGCGCGCGCCAATGCGCACGTGACCTTCCCGGCAAGGGTGCAGTTGGTGGCAGCGATGAACCCGTGTCGCTGCGGCTATGCGGGCGATCCGGCAAGGAACTGCAACAAGTATCCGCGCTGCATGGGCGATTATCAGGCGCGATTGTCCGGCCCTCTGCTCGACCGGATCGACCTTCACGTCCACGTAGCGGCGGTGAGCGCGGTCGACATGGCGCTACCTTCGCCGGCTGAGGGCAGCGCCGAGGTGGCACGACGCGTCGCAGGCGCGCGCGCAGTGCAAGTCAACCGGGGCGTGCGATCAAACGCGGAACTGGAGGGCGACAAGCTCGAACATTTTGCCACTCCTGATGAACCGGGCAGGGCGCTGTTGTTGCAAGCGGCCGAGAAACTGCGTCTGTCAGCGCGGGGATACACCAGGATGCTGCGGGTTTCGCGCACCATCGCCGACCTTGCTGGGGCAGACACCGTGAGCCGCGCGCATATCGCCGAGGCATTGTCCTATCGCCTGATGGCGGGTTAAGGAATACCTCACGGCCGGATCATTCCCTCGCAATCTGGACGATCAAGGGCGCATTGGCAATTTCAGACGATCCCTCAGCAATGGTGGCCGAACAGCCGCACGGACTTGTCGTGCGGTTCGGCGCGTTGTGGCATGGGCCCGCGCGGCGCAAGTCGGCGAGCTTGGTTATCGCTATCGCTATCGAAGCGCTGATCGTGCTGTTGCTGTTAACGCTCGGCGCGGGGATCGCAGGCGATAAGGACGGCGAGCAGACCGTCACTGAATTTGCCGCAACCGATTTCGCCTCGCCACCTGAGCCAGAGTCTGAGCAGCCGCCAGAACCGCAGCCCGAAATCACCACCACTTCACAAGTTGTGCAGCCGGTCACCCAGCCCGAACCTTTGCGCCCGCCGCCGTTGAACCTCAATCCGCAACCCTCAACGGAGCCACCGCCCGCGCCGCCGCAACCCACACCGCAGCCGAGCCCATCACCGACCATCGCTGCGAAGATCAATCCAGGGCGCACCTATGGCCCCGCCGATACTGGCAACCCGCGCGCCGCCAATGATAGCCAACGCGTTGGCACCGCGCCCAATGGCGAGCCGCTATACGCTGCGCGCTGGTACCGCGAACCGACCGATTCCGAATTGGCCGGCTACCTTTCCACCGCCAACGGGCCGGGCGCGGCGCTGATCGCCTGCAAGACCGTTCCCGATTACTATGTCGAGGATTGCGTACTGCTCGGCGAATCGCCTGCGGGCTCGCAGATCGGCCGGGCAGTGATGGCCGCTGCATGGCAGTTCCGTGTCCGGCCCGCGCGGATTGGCGGGCGCGAACAGTTCGGATCATGGGTGCGGATCAGGATTGATTACACGCTGCGGCAGGCACCACGCTAACCTTTAAGATGGTTGCGGATGACCGCGCAGAAATCGCCGCCCCAGGTCTCCAGCTTTTTCGCGCCGACGCCGGGTATGGTGCCGAGTTCGGCCAGAGTTTCAGGGCATTTGTGCGCCATGTCACGCAGCACCGAATCGTGGAAGATGACATAGGCCGGGATGCCGTGTTCGCTGGCGAGTTCCTTGCGCTTGGCCCGGAGCGCCTCGAACAGCGGGTTTCCCACCGGGTTGGGCACGATCTCGCCGCGTGCGCCGCGGCTGCGGCGGGCTTTTGGCGGCGGCTCGGCGATAGTGACGCTGGCTTCACCCTTCAACACGGGACGCGCTTCGGGGCCGAGCATCAGCCCGCCATGTTCGGTCGCCGCCAGCATTCCGCGCGCCACCAGCGTGCGGGCGAGCGGGCGCAGTAGCGCCGCCTCCTCTCCAGCGACGATGCCGAACACCGACAGCTTGTCATGCGCGCGGCTGGTGATGCGCTCGTCGCTCCGCCCGGTCAGCACTTTTTCGATGTGTCCGATGCCGAAGCTCTGTCCGGTGCGATAAACCGCCGATAACAGCTTGCGCGCCAGCTCGCTGGTATCGACCACGCGCGGCGGGTTTTCGCAATTGTCGCAATTACCGCACCGCTCTGAAGGGGATTCGCCAAAATGCCGGAGCAGCACCGCGCGGCGGCATTCAGGGGTTTCGACTAGCGCGGCAAGACTGTTTAATCGCGCTTGTTCGCTCGCCAGCCGCTCCGGCTCAACTTCGTCCAGCCACTGGCGCGCACGCGAAAAATCGCTCACGCCCCACAGCAGATGTGCCTCGGCCGGATCGCCATCACGTCCGGCGCGGCCGGTTTCCTGATAATAGGCCTCGATCGATTTGGGCAGGCCGGCGTGGATCACGAACCGCACGTCGGGCTTGTCGATACCCATGCCGAACGCGATGGTGGCGACCATTACCATGCTTTCCGACCGCACGAATGCGGCCTGCGTTGAAGCGCGGCGTTCCGAGTCTAACCCGGCGTGGTAGAACCCCGCATCGCGGCCCGTGCGGGTGATTGCCTCAGAGATATCTTCAGTCGCCTTGCGGCTTTGCGCATAAACGATCCCGGCGCCTGGCAATCGTGCAAGCAGATCAGTGATCTGGCGTGGGCCGTTTTTCCTCGGCGTGATGGCGTAGCGGATATTGGGCCGGTCAAATCCGGCGATGATCAGCCCGTCATCAGGAATGCCCAACTGGCGCAGAATATCGGCGCGCGTGGCCGGGTCGGCGGTGGCGGTGAGCGCGAGGCGGGGGACATTGGGAAAGCGATCGAGCATGGGCTTTAGCCCACGATAATCAGGGCGGAAATCGTGCCCCCATTCGGATACGCAATGCGCCTCATCAATCGCGAAAAGCGCGATCTGCGTGCGTTCCAGTAATGCTTGAAACCCGCTGGTCGCCGCGCGTTCCGGGGCGACATAGAGCAGATCAAGCATGCCCGCCCGGAATGCCTCGGCAGTGGCGGCGTTGTCAGCATCGGCCGAGGTCATCGACGCCGCGCGGATCCCCGCTGCACGTGCCGACCGGATCTGGTCGTGCATCAGCGCGATCAAAGGTGAGATGACGATGGCGGTGCCGCGCCGCGCCAGCGCCGGAACCTGATAGCAAAGGCTCTTGCCCGCACCTGTCGGCATCAGCGCAAGACTATGTTCTCCCTGCATCACCCGCGCGATCACCGCTTCCTGCTGCCCACGAAAGCCGGGAAAGCCGAAGGTGCGGTGAAGAATATCGTGAATGTCAGGACTTGCGGGCGCGTGCATCGCGCAACCCTAGCCCATTGGATAGCCCGAAGGCACCCGCACAGGCTCAGCTATCGTCGGATAATCGGGTAGCAGATCAACGCGCCGCAGCGGCCTTGGCTGCGGCCAGATCGACCACGTCTCCCTCGCCCAGGCCTGCGCCCAGGGTTGCCACCGAGCCATTGGCACGCAGCCCGAGGTTTTCAGGGCGCACCAGCCAAAGATCTTGCGGGCCAAGAATACGGCCATCATGCGCGAGGATAGACACCGGGCCGATCGGCAGGCGATCGCGTTCGTCAACCAGTACTGGGTCTTCGAACACCTGTTCGGTGCCGTATTTCTGGCCCCATTGGCGCAGCGCCAACATCGCGGGCAGCAGGTCGAGCCCCTTTTCGGTCAGTCGGTATTCGATCTTGCGGCGGTCATCGGCGCAGGGTTCGCGTTTAAGGATGCCATGTTCAACCAGCTTGGCCAGCCGGTTGGACAGGATGTTGCGGGCAATGCCAAGCTCGCTCAGGAATTCTTCGAAGTGCTTGAGGCCATTGAAGCTGGCACGCAGGATCATGAACGACCAGCGCTCACCCATCACTTCCAGCGCCTGCGGCAGTCCGCATTCGATCAGATCGCGCAGTGGTTCTCTCAAGTCGCTCATGCTTCTTCGTCCCTCTCCTAGTCAGGCGGTGTGTAACCGCTTTTTCGCGCCGCAACAAAAATTTTCAGTTTTCAGTTGCTATTAGCAACCTAAGCATATAGGTGGCTAATAGCAACTAGTTTCGAATCGAAATGTTGCGTTGCAAAATAGCGGCGCAGACGCCAAAGAACCACCGCCCCCAGGGCACAAAAACAAAAGGATAACCCCGATGACCAACACCCTCTCCGTTCCCCGCACTGGCAAGCTCGCCATTCTCGCCAGCGCGCTGCTATATACTGGCATAAGCTTTGGGGTTGCCACTGCTACCCCGGTGAATGCAGCAGGCAACGCCTATTACACCGCTACCCTTGCTGCGCCGATCAGTGAAAATCGCGCGGTCGCCGGCGGCGTCGCTTGGGCGTGCAAAGACAACACCTGCGTTGCGAACAAGGCAAGCGCCCGCCCGTTGCGGGTTTGTCGCGGTCTCAACCGCAAATTTGGTGAAGTCGCGGCCTTCAAGGTCGATGGCGAAGACTTGGCGGTTGACGAACTTGCAAAGTGCAACGGCTGATCTGGCTGTAACCCGATCTCCCTCTGTCCGGCGCCTCTCCAGCTGGAACAGAGATCCAAGGCCCCCGGTGCGCGCTGTTCCCAGAGCGCGTCCGGGGGTTTGTTTGTTGGCCTAAAATAACCCCGCCTCCACCAACCTCGCTTCAAGTTCTGCCGCATCGGTGAAGAGGTGGGCATCCCAGCCGCGTGCCTTGGCTGCGGCGATGTTGTCGGGGTTGTCGTCGGTGAAAAACAGCGCAGCGCCGCTACGCCCACTCCGGGTTTCGGTGATTTCGTAAATGCGCGGATCGGGCTTGGCGACTTTTTCGATCCCCGAAACGATGATGTCATCGAACAGGTCGAAAATCGGCTGAGTCGGGCGGAACACCTGCCACAACTCGTCGCCAAAATTGGTCAGGCAGAACAACGGCACGCCTTTGTCTGCCAGCCGTTGCGCAAGCTCATGCGACCCTGCGACCGGCCCCGGAACCGTTTCGTTAAAACGCGCTGCATAGGCGCGGATGAGCATTTCATATTGCGGAAATGCAGCGATGCGCTCAGCCACCATATCGGCCAGCGTCCGACCGCGATCATGGTCGAAATGCCATTCCTCGGTTACGACATTGGCGAGGAACCAGTCGAGTTCAACCCGGTCATCGATCAGCTTTTCAAACAAGGCGCGCAGTTGCCACTGGAACAGCACCCGCCCGACATCGAACACCACGGCTTTCTTCACGTCCTCCACTCCTCAAACGATCACGGCCCGCACTCCAGTGAGGAGGCGGGCCGCTGATTGTTCTGACTACCGCTCCGGGCAGCCGTACCGTGAATCGCTTAGCCCTGACGAGCCTTGAAACGACGGTCGGTCTTATTGATGACATAGGTGCGCCCACGGCGACGAATCACGCGGTTATCGCGGTGGCGGCCCTTGAGCGACTTGAGGCTGTTGACGATCTTCATGGCACTCGGCTTTCAAATGGAAAGCGCGCCGGATCATGCCCGACGCGCGGAAATTGAAGGGTGCCGTTAGCGGCAGAGGGTGGGCACGTCAATGCGCTTGCATCACGCACCTACCCTCAAATCGGACAATTTGCGCTCCCACGCCAGCGCATGGGAGATGATCGTGTCGAGATCGGCGTGCTGCGGCATCCAACCGAGCGTCCGCTTCAGCCGCGAAGGATCGGAAATTAGCGAATCGGGGTCGCCAGCACGTCGGCCCTCAATCTGGCGATCGAGTTTGCGATTCGTCACGCGATCGACCGCATCTAATACCTCGTTGACCGAAAAACCCCGGCCATAGCCGCAATTCATCGTCAGCGAGCGCGAAGGATCTGCCATCAGCGCCTCCAAAGTCAACACGTGCGCCGCAGCCAGATCGCTGACATGGATGTAATCGCGCACACCGGTCCCATCGGGCGTAGCGTAGTCGGTTCCGAACACGGCAACCGATTCGCGCAGGCCCAATGCCGCCTCGATAGCGACCTTGATCAGATGGGTCGCTCCTGATGTCGATTGTCCGCTGCGTGCGGCAGGATCTGCGCCCGCGACATTGAAATAGCGCAGCACGCCGCAATTGATCGGATGCGCAGCGACGACATCGGCGAGCATCTGTTCGGTCATCAACTTTGACCAGCCATAGGGGTTGATCGGGCGCTGGGGGGTGTCTTCATTCACCGCTGATACGTCCGGCACCCCATAGGTTGCGGCGGTCGAGGAAAAAATGAAGTGCCGCACGCCCGCCGTCACTGCCGCGGCAATCAGTGTGCGGCTTTTCGCGGTGTTGTTGTGATAATATTTGAGCGGATCGGCGACGCTTTCAGGTACCACGATTGATCCGGCAAAATGCATGATCGCAGCCGTGCCTTGTTCGGCAAAGATACGCGCCAGCAGTGCTTCATCGGCAATATCGCCTTCATACAGCGGCACGCCATCCGGAATGGCGAAACGAAATCCGGTCGACAAATTGTCGATCACTGCCACTGGCCAGCCTGCGTCCTTCAACGCAAGCACCGCATGGCTGCCGATATAGCCCGCCCCGCCAGTCACGAGCACGCAAGGTTTGTTGTGCAATGTCATCGACTCTAACCTTTACACGCAATCTGCCAGTAAATCGTCAACATTCTCTAGGCCAATGCCAGTCCTGTGCCCATATAAGCGAAGCACTCACAAGAGGATTCCGCCATGACCCGTTCCCGCAGCCTTGCCCCCGCCATTACCTCCGCCGCTGCGCTGGCGCTGTCGGCCTGTGCGACCAGCCCCTATACCGGCCCGGTCGAAGTCACCCGTTTTGTCGCGGAGAACCCCGCTGGCCTCGGACAAGGGCCGATCATCGTCTATTTTCCCGACGAAGTAGCCAATGCGAACGCCAGGTCGGCAATCAAGACCGCGGTCGAAGGTGAATTACGTAATCTCGGATACACGATTGTCGCGCAGGAAGGCCGCGGCATCCAGGTCGCCGCCGTGCGCACCAGCCGTAATCCCATAGCTGCTGCGGATGAAAACAACCGTGGCCCGGTCAGCGTGGGAGTGGGCGGGCAGACTGGCAGTTATGGCTCAGGCCTTGGCCTTGGCGTGGGCATAAATCTGGGTGGCGGGCGCGAAGGGCCAGCGGCAATGACTGATCTTTCGGTCCGCATCATCCGCGACGACGATACCACTTTATGGGAAGGCCGCGCGCAGATGGCGACGGGAGTGAAGTCGCCTTATTCGCAAGTGGATGCCAGCGCCTCTGCGCTCGCCGCGGCCTTGTTCCGGGACTTTCCCGGAGGCAATGGCGAGACTGTGACGATCGACGTCAAGAAGCTTCAGAGAAATTGATGAGCCAGATGTATATCGATGCCGCGTTCGACAGTGGCAATATTGACGTGATCGGGATCGAGGGACGCACGGCGCGGCTTGCGATCCGGCGGGATAATGCCTCAGATTTCTTCCAATGGTTTCATTTCCGCGTCTGCGCCAGCGCGGGCGACGAAGTGGTGCTAAAGCTGACCGGACTCAGTGGCAGCGCCTATCCCGGCGGCTGGCCCGATTACAACGCGTGCGTGTCAGAAGACCGCGATTACTGGACGCGCGCGGCGAGCACATTCGATGCTGACGAGGATGGCGGGACGCTGACGATCCGTTACCTGCCCGCCTCGGACGTCTGCTGGTTCGCCTATTTCGCGCCGTTTTCAATGGAGCGACATCACGATCTGATTGCCGAAACGGCGTCATGCGAAGGCGTCGATCTGGTGCGGCTGGGCACCACGCTGGATGGCCAGCCGATCGATTGCCTGGAAATGGGCGAAGGCACTACGCAGGTGTGGCTCTATGCCCGCCAGCATCCGGGCGAAACCCAGGCCGAATGGTGGATCGAGGGCGCATTGGAATGTCTGACCGATCCCGCCGATCCGGCGGCGCGGGCGTTACGCAAGGCGTGCCGCATCCATGTTGTGCCCAATTGTAACCCCGATGGTTCGCGGCGCGGAAATTTGCGAACCAATGCGGTTGGCGCTAACCTGAACCGCGAATGGGCCGATCCGACGCCGGAACGCGCGCCTGAAGTGCTGGCGATTCGCAACCGGATGGACGAAACCGGCGTTGATTTCGCGATGGATGCCCACGCGGATGAATCGATCCCGGCGGTATTCCTCGCTGGATTTGAAGGCATTCCTTCGTGGAGCAAAGAACAGGGCGAAGGCTATTACCGCTACCAGCGTATCCTCGATCGCCGCACCCCAGATTTCCAGACCAAGCTGGGCTATCCCAAATCCCCAGCAGGCCGTGCGAACCTGACCATGAGCACCAACCAGATCGCGGAGCGGTTTGGCGCGGTCGCGATGACGCTGGAGATGCCCTACAAGGATCTTGCCGATTTCCCTGAGCCCGAACAAGGCTGGAGCCCCGAGCGCTGCAAGCTACTGGGCCGCGAATGCCTGGCGGCGT
This sequence comes from Alphaproteobacteria bacterium HGW-Alphaproteobacteria-14, assembly GCA_002842925.1. Lineage (GTDB taxonomy): Bacteria > Pseudomonadota > Alphaproteobacteria > Sphingomonadales > Sphingomonadaceae > Erythrobacter. The sequence goes on along the minus strand of PHEL01000059.1, from coordinate 216 downwards.
TGGCGGAGTGGTTGGAGGGGAAAGAGGCCTTATACCAAGTCCCATTGATCCTGACTCATTAAGGGGATTCCCATGAGGCTGATTTTCTGATTCAGAGTCGCGAGCCGAAGGAGGTTTGAGAGGTGGCCTGACAAAACTGCACACTGGGATAAGTGGATTATCTGCCTGACAGCGCCCACAGCGTGGGTATGACAGGAGATAAGATGAGCAGACGAC
>PHEL01000058.1 GCA_002842925.1 Alphaproteobacteria bacterium HGW-Alphaproteobacteria-14 | reverse complement strand
TCCGGATTGTTTTTCGCAAAACTCCAGAATCAACGATGCAGCGCGGCGTCAAGCCAAACTACTGATACCACTCAACTTAATTTCGGGTCGGACACTAAGGCTGCGCCAACGTTCAGTTCGCCCCGATTGCGAGCAGGCCCGAGAAGCTTGTTGCCGCGAAGAAGCTCCCCTTGTTCATACCGGGCCCTTGATCGAGGTCAGCGGATCATGCGAGCCACACCAGACCGAGCGGTTAAAGTTTGGTTGCTCAGCGGGTCGTTAGTCAAGCGAAAAAGTTTATCCTCTCAATAATTTAAATCAGATGCCCTTTGGCCTGAGAGGCGGCCTTTATCGACCTACAGAATTCCTGAAGGGCTGGGCGAGCCTGTTGGCCGAACGATAAATCTGCGACTTGATTACGCTGATTGGATCGCCTGCAGACGGTCGTTTGCGAGTGAGGTTGGAAAGATCGCAGCGGGTGAGCAAGGACGCGTGATTCGACATCCGAGACGGTCTCCCGTTTCGTCCTCCGATGCGCCACCCTCCTACAATGACTTTTCAGAAAGGCCCGGCCGAGATTGGTTCGAGGGCCCGCTGTCGCCAGAAAACCGCTGAAAGCGGACAGTCGCAAATCCACCCAAACACGGTCAAAACGCACCCTCTGCCATTTCCCTGAAACCGGGCATTGCGGGCTCGCCCCGGCTGCTTATCCGGGCTGCACCCCGTTTTCGGGCCGTGCAAGCTACCCTCTGACCCACCCCTGGGCGGGGTCTAACCCCCGGCAAGCCGAGCCAAGGCGCCATCTGGCACAGGGCTGGAAAGGGGTTTTCGTGGCCGTTGCGCAACAGATCAGCATTTTCGCATATCGAAGTTGACTTCGCATTGCGAAGTTTGTAGTTCTTTCGACACAATGGGGTCGCCATAAGAGCGTCGCGCTGGGCGCGCACAGGGGAGAGAGAATGATGAAATCGCTTAGAACGCCAATGGTAAGCCTTGTGGCAATCGCGGCTGCCAGTGCTGTTTCGGTTCAGGCTCAGGATGTTACCGATCAGCAGGATGTCGCGACCGATCGCGCGCCTGCGGGTTCGAGCGAAATCATCGTGACTTCGACCCGGCGTTCGGAATCGCTGCAGAACGTGCCGGCTTCGATCACCGCCTTCACGTCCGATGCGATCGAAGCCAAAGGGATCGAGCGCCCATCCGATTTCATCGCGCTGACGCCGAACGTCAGTCTGGTCGAAGTGCAGAATGCTGGCTTTTCCTTCGTCATCATCCGCGGCATTTCGCAGAACCGCAACAGCGAACCATCGGTTGCGGTGGTGGTTGATGGCGTGCAGCAGATCAATCCGGCACAGTTCAATCAGGAACTGGTCGATATCGAGCAGATCGAAGTGCTCAAAGGCCCGCAGGGCGGCCTTTATGGACGCAATGCGATTGGCGGCGCGATCATCATCACGTCAAAGAAACCGACCGACGAACTCAGCGGCAAGCTGACCGCCGGGATCGACAATGGCATTGGCTATTACCTGCGTGGCAATATGTCTGGCCCGCTGGCGGAGAACCTGAAATTTCGTGTGGCGGGCAGCTGGTATGATACCAAGGGCCTAATTCGCAATGAATTTCTGGGGGAGGATGCCGATCCGGTTGAAGATTTCAACCTGCGCGGAAACCTGCTCTGGACTCCGACGCCCGAATTGACGCTCGACCTGCGCGGCAGTGCCGGCCAGCTGCGCACACAGGGGCTGTATTACAACATCGTCAACGATGTGAACGACACATCTGTGCCCGTGCAGGTGAACAATGCCGGCTTGAATAATCGCGATCTCTATAACGTCGCGCTGCGCGTCAGCCACGAAAGCGACTTTGGCACATTCGCATCGGTCACATCCTATGACACGGTTCAGGAAATTCTGACCGGCGATGCGTTCGACTTCCTGCCGATTCCCGATTCCTTCTTCTTCAACCTGTTCGAAACGATCTTTGGCCAGGGCAACGGCTTTGACCTCAATCAGAGCCAGTTCCTCGACGTGAAGGCGTTCAGTCAGGAACTGCGTTACGAATCACCGGCGGACAAGCCGGTGCAATTCATCGCCGGCGGTTATCTGGTCGATACCGAGCGGTTCATCTCGGTCGGCAACATGGTCGATACCGGCAACGGCGTGTTCCCGGTATTTCGCGAACCGACCACTAATCCGCTCAACCCGCAGTTCAGCTTCCTTGCCGACGAGCAGAACAATTTCGCCTGGGCGCTGTTTGGCAATACCGTGTGGAAGATGAGCGAGCAGCTGCGGTTTGATGCGTCCTTGCGGTATGACCGCGACCGGCGCAGCAACACCACACTGACGCCAACCGCATTCCTGCCCAATATTCCCGGCTTCCCCGAAGGGCAGACGGGGGAAGTGCGCCGCCGCACCTTCGATGCATGGCAGCCCAAGGCCACGCTGACCTACAAGCCGGTTGAAGACGTCACGCTGTTCGGCGGATGGAGCCGCGGTTTCCGTTCCGGCGGGTTCAACCAGACGGGCGTGGGCGCGGTCGCAGCAGCTAACGGCATTGTCGGCGTCAATGACATTTTCGAGGCCGAAATTGCCGAAACCATCGAAATTGGGGCCAAGACCCGCACGGCAGACCGCGCGCTGACGTTCAATGTCAGCGGGTTCACCACAAAATCGGAAAACAGCTATTTCTTCGTGTTTCTGGCGGAGAATTCGACCCAGAACCTCGGCAATGTACCGCGGTCGCGGCTCAAGGGTTTTGAGGTTGACGCCACCTTGCGCGCGACCAATTCGCTCAATCTCAGCGTGGGTTATGGCTACACCGACAGCGCCATCCGCAGCTTTGCCGATCCGTCGGTGCTGGGCAACAAATTGCCCGGCGTCAGCCGTTCGACCTTCAACTTTGCCGCGCAACACCGGTCAGAGATTGCCCGGGGCATGGATCTGGTGGCGCGCGCCGATTACCGCCGCACCGGACGGACGTGGTGGGATCTGGTCAATTCGACCTCGCGCAATCCGGTCGATATTATCGACACGCGGGTCAGCCTTGAAAAGGACGGCTGGAAACTTTCCGCCTTCGCGCAGAACCTGTTTGACGAGGATTACAACACCGAATTTTCGCCCGGTGGCTTCGTGTGGAAAGGCCGTCCGCGGCGATTTGGTGCCGAAATCAGCTTCTCATTCTGAAGGAACGATCAATGACGAAGGTGCTGGTGCTATACTATTCGAGCTATGGCCATATCGAGGCGATGGCCGCCGCGGTGGCTGATGGCGCAGCGAGTGTTTCCGGCACCGAAGTCGTGGTGAAGCGTGTGCCCGAACTGGTGCCCGATGATGTGGCAACCGCTTCGGGTATCAAGCTTGATCAGGCCGCCCCCGTTGCCACCCCGGATGAACTGGCGGATTATGACGCGATCATCTTCGGCACGCCCACCCGGTTCGGCAATATGGCGGCGCAGATGCGCAACTTCCTCGACCAGACCGGAGGGTTGTGGTTCACCAAGGCGCTGGTCGGCAAGGTTGGTTCCGTGTTCGTTTCCACCGCCAGCCAGCACGGCGGGCAGGAAACCACCATCACCTCGTTCCACACTACCTTGCTGCATCACGGCATGGTGATTGTCGGCTTGCCCTATTCCTTTGCGGGCAATTCCGAGATGGGCGAAATCAGCGGTGGCACACCTTATGGTGCATCAACGCTGGCGGGGAATGACGGCAGCCGTATGCCGAGCGAAAATGAACTGGCCGGCGCGCGCTTCCAAGGGGCGCACGTTGCGCAAATCGCGGGCAAACTGGCTGCCTGAACAGTTTTGGGACTGATGGAGAGAGTACGACCATGACGCAAAAAATCCTCGCTAACCGGCTGCATCACACCGCCTATGTGACCAAGGATCTGGAGGCCACCCGCGCGTTTTACGAAGACATGCTCGGCTTCCCGTTGATCGCCACCTATTGCGAAAAGGACGAATTGTTCGGCAAGGAACGCATCTATTGCCATGTGTTCTTCGAACTGGCCGATGGCAGCGCGCTGGCGTTTTTCCAGTTTGCCGACCCGGACGATCAGGCCGAATTCGGCCCGGAAATGCCCGATAGCCCGTTCACGCACGTCGCGCTTGATGTGGACGCCGATGCGCAGGCCGAAATCGAACGCCGCATCGCAGCCGCCGGATTCGCCGAGCCTGATACCTATGTGCTCGAACATGGCTATTGCCGCTCGGTCTATATCAAAGACCCCAATGGCATGTTGCTCGAATTCACCCATGATGATCCGCGCGCGGCCCCGCTGGATGCGGAACGCCGCGCATCGGCGCGTGGTGAATTGAAGCGTTGGCTGGCGGGGCAATATCATAACAACAACCCGTTCCGCGCCGAACACGCCGCCTGAGCGGACACGCAAGGGTCGGAAAAATGCTCTGATGAAGTGTCGCGACGTTGCCGTTCACGGCGGCACGATCCGCATCTGGATGGCGGGAGAGGGTGCTCCGGTCATCCTGTTGCACGGCTGGACGCTCGATCACCGGATGTGGCAGCCGCAAATCGCGGGACTGGCGCAAGATTTTCTGCTTGTGATGCCCGATCGGCGCGGCTGCGGGCACGCCACCGCACCGGCCGATCTGGCGCGTGAGGCGCAGGATGTGATCGCGATTGCCGATGCGCTTGGTTTTGACCGGTTCGCACTTATCGGCCTGTCGCAGGGCGCAGTGGTGGCGCTGGATGTAGCGCAGCAATATGCCGCGCGGCTGTCAGGCGTGGTGGTAACGGGTGCGCCGCTGCCCGCGCTGGTAGCGCGCAAGGAGGTGATCGCGCTGGATCGCTACCGGCAATGGGCGGCCGCAGGCAACATGGCGGCACTGCGGTCGGATTGGGCCGCGCATCCGTTGATGCAGGCCCATTCCGATGCGGCACGCGCGCTGATCGCGGCGATGCTTGCCGATTATGACGGACGCGATCTTGCCGCCGCTGGCGATCCCCCGAACCTTTCGCAAGCAGCCCTGCACGCGCTGGCCATGCCGGTGCTGGCGATGACCGGCGCGCATGATACGCAGTGGCGGCGCGCCTGCGCCAAGGCGCTTGCCAACACGGCTCCGCGCGCACGCCATGCGCTGATCGACGGCGCAGGCCACCTCGCCAATGCCGACAATCCGGGTGATTTCAACGCGGCGGTGGATGACTTCCTGCGCGCCTGCGCTACGCTCGACGCTCTCGACACAACAAGGCCCGCATCATGACGACCCGCTTTTCCACCACCCATGTCGGCAGCCTGCCGCGCCCCGAAGCACTGCTCGATCTGGTGTTCGCTCGTGAAGGCGGAGAGGCGGTGTCCGCGACCGATTTTGACGCGGCGGTGGAAGAAGCGACCGCCTATGTCATCGCGCGGCAGAAACAGGCAGGCATTGCCATCGTCAACGATGGCGAAATGTCCAAGCCAAGCTACGCCACCTATATCAAGCACCGCCTGTCGGGCTTTGGCGGCAAGGCCGGGCAGTATGAATTCGCTGACCTGGAGGCCTTCCCCGGTGCCAAGGCTCAGGTGTTCGGCAACAAGGGCCGGGCCAAGCGTTCCGCGCTAGCCTGCACCGCGCCGATTGAAGTGATCGACATGGAAGCCCCGCGCATCGATGCCGAGCGACTGGTGCGTCTCGCCGCCAATAAAGACGGGGGTGTTCACGCCACCTTCATGTCTGCCGCATCGCCGGGCGTGACCGCACTGTTCTTTCCCAACCAGTTTTATGCCAGCGATGAAGAATACGTGTTCGCGCTGGCCGAAGGTTTGCGCCACGAATACGAAACCATCGCGGCTGCGGGGATCACCTTGCAGGTCGATTGCCCTGATCTCGCCATGGGCCGCCATGTGCAGTTTACACACCTGTCGCTTGAGGAGTTTCGCAAGCGCATCGGCATGAACATCGCCGCGCTCAATCATGCGGTGCAGAACATCCCGGCGCAGCAATTGCGGATGCACCTGTGCTGGGGCAACTACCCCGGCCCGCACCACTGCGATGTGGCGCTGGGTGAGATTGCCGATATCGTCTGGCAGGCGAAACCGCAGACCGTGCTGATCGAAGGTGCCAACCCGCGTCACGCGCATGAATTCGCGTTCTTCGCCGATCACCCGCTGCCTGACGACAAGATCCTGTGCCCCGGCATGGTCGAACCGCAAAGCCCCTATATCGAACACCCCGAACTGATCGCGCAGCGGATTGGGCGCTATGCGGATCTGTTGGGGACGCAGCGGGTGATGGCGGGCGTGGATTGCGGGTTTTCGGTGCACGCGGGCAGCAACGCGCTCGATCCCGAAATCGTCTGGGCCAAACTGGCTGCGCTGGCCGAAGGAGCCGAAATCGCCAGCGCGCGCTACTCCTGATCATCTCCGCTTGCCGCACGGCCACGCTGCGCTAACACCGGCGGAATGGATAGATCGACAAATCCGGCCACGCTTCAGGCGCTGGTGCTGCGCGACGGCACTGTCACCACAATCGCGCCCGATGCGGTTGACGGCTATGGCGGCACGGGATTCGTGTGGCTGCATGCCGAGGGGGTCGGCCATGGCGCTCCGCTCGACCTGCCCGCCCACGTCCCCGACATGGCGGCAAGCGCGCTGCTGGCAGGCGAAACCCGCCCGCGCTGTGACGAAATTGGCGATGCGGTGCTGATCAACCTGCGCGGCACGGGCGCCAACCCGCCGCCCGACAGCGACGGGCTGGTATCGATCCGCGTGTGGGTTGAGGCGAGGCGCGTGACCTCGGCCAGCCGCCACCGCCTTGCCGCGCTCGACAAGGTCGAAGCCGCGATGCGCGCCGGGCGCTTTACCGATGGCGGCGATTTTGTTGCCGCGCTGGCGCAGGCAATCAGCACCGAACTCGATCCGCAGGTGGCACGGCTGGGCGATGATCTGGATGAATGCGAAGCGGTGCTGGACGATGGTGACATCTACGAAATGCGCCGCCGGATCGCGCGTTTGCGATCAGAAGCGATCATGCTGCGGCGATTTGTCGCGCCGGACCGCGATGCGCTGTCCGAAATGGCGCAGTTGCAATTCGAATGGATCAGCAAGGAAGACCGCCTGCACCTGCGCGAAGCCGCTGACCGGTTCGCGCGCATGGCCGAAGAACTGGAGGCAGTGCGCGAACGCGCGGCGTTGCTGCACGAACAACTGACCGATCTGCGTGCGGAAATGGTCGACCGCCGCTCTCTGGCAATTGCGGTGGTGGCGTTCATCTTCCTGCCGCTGACCTTTGTCACCGGGCTGCTCGGTATGAATGTCGATGGCATCCCGTTCGCGCATGAACGCTGGGCGTTCTGGGGTGTGGTCGGGTTCTGCATCGCCATTGCGGTGGTGGTGATGGGCTGGTTTGCCTATCGCCAATGGCTCGATGATTGATCGGGCCAGACCAGAACAGAACAGACCGGGGTTGATCGGCGGGCTTGACCAGCAGGGCTTGGGCGTGGCAATGGCGCGCCTCGTTCAAAGAGGGGCGCTTGACCCCCTCTAGCCGCGTCTTGGCCTACTGCCGCCGATGTTTCATGTGAAACAGGCAGAGGCCCCCCGATGCGGGTGTAGCTCAATGGTAGAGCAGCAGCTTCCCAAGCTGACGACGAGGGTTCGATTCCCTTCACCCGCTCCAGCCTTCGATCAAGCGGGCGGGAACAGCCGCTGCGGGTGCCGCAACTGTGCGGCGGGCGGGGAATGCCTTGCAAAGTGGCAGCGAGTTTGCGATTCCGCGCTCGTGCAGAGTTGTCCTCGCGATGGGGGCGGGGCAAGGGGTGCTGATTGATAATGGCCGGTTATGAGGTTTCGCTAGAGCGCAGGACCACGCGGTGGAAGCAGAAATTGCGGAAATTCGTGGGCCCCTGGGGGGTCTTTTTCCAGGGCTTTCTAGAGCATCCGGTGATGGTCGGTTCGATCATCCCGTCGTCCAGCTTCACGATCAGGAAGATGCTCGCGCCCGTCGATTGGGGCCGCTGCAAGCTGTTCGTTGAATATGGCCCCGGCGTGGGCACCTTCTGCCGCCCGGTGCTCGACAAGCTGCGGCGCGACGGCACCTTGATCGTCATCGATACGAACGAACTGTTCATCGACTATCTCAATCGCACCATCAGCGACAGCCGCTTCATTGCTGTTCATGGTTCGGCGAAGGATGTGGAGGAGATTATCCGCGCGCATGGCCACGACCAAGCGGATTACATCCTGTCAGGCTTGCCATTTTCCACTCTGCCGGAGGGTCTTGGCCCCTGCATTGCCGCAGCCACCCATCGCGCCATCCGTCCGGGCGGGGCGTTCCTTACCTACCAGTTCAGCAAATCGGCCCAGAACCTCACCGCGCAGCATTTCGATCGGGTCGACAGCGGCTTTGAATTGTTGAACATCCTTCCCTGCCGCCTGGCCTGGGGCTGGAAGGACACCGAATAGGGCGAGCGGGCGTTTCCTCACCTCTGATTTCGGCGGGCTGCGCAATCGGGCGCGGGCGCAGGTGTTGTCAGTTCCGGCAGATCAAAATTGGAAGGTTCCCGATGATTACCCCACGCGAGTATTTTGTCAGCCATCTTGAATGCGGGCTTACCGGCACACTCCATGAGGCTGGCCAGATCCATGGATTGTCGCCAGCCGGACGGCCGCTGCTGGTGCGCTATGATCTGGATGCCCTGCGCGCAGCGGTGACGCGGGAAACCTTTGCCGCGCGCCCTGCCACGCTATGGAAATGGCGCGAATTGCTGCCTTTGGCCGATTTTTCCAATCGCATTGAACTGGGAGAGGTCGCCACCCCGATCCTGCCGCTTGAACGCACGGCGGCGCGGCTGAACGCGCGTGCGGTGCTGGTCAAGGATGAAGGTCGCCTGCCGACCGGATCGTTCAAGGCGCGCGGGTTGGCGTTGGCGCTGTCCATGGCCAAGGAGCTGGGGATTGCCAAAATCGCCATGCCCACCAATGGCAATGCCGGCGGCGCGGCGGCGGCCTATGCGGCGGCGGCGGGGATCGAGGCGGTGATCTTTGCCCCGGAAGAAACGCCTGAAATCAACATCCGCGAAATCGCCGCCTATGGCGCGCGGGTTTACCGGGTCAACGGCCAGATCGATGATTGCGGCAAGCTGGTTGCGGCGGGCAAGGACGCGCAGGGGTGGTTTGATCTTTCGACGCTGAAAGAACCCTACCGGATCGAAGGCAAGAAGACGATGGGGCTGGAACTGGTCGAACAACTCGGCTGGCGGGTGCCCGATGTGATTTTTTACCCGACCGGGGGCGGCACCGGACTGATCGGGATGTGGAAAGCCTTTGCCGAACTCGAAGCGCTTGGCCTGATCGGCCCTGAACGTCCGCGCATGGTGGCGGTGCAGGCCGAAGGCTGCGCGCCGATGGTGCGCGCCTTTGAACAGGGGGAACGCCACGCGGCGCGCTGGGATAATCCGGCCACCGTCGCCGCAGGCATTCGCGTGCCGCAGGCAGTGGGGGATTTCCTGATCCTTGACGCGGTGCGCGAAAGCGGCGGGTTTGCGATTGCCGTGTCCGATGCTGCCATCGAAGAAGCGGTATCGGCGGTCGCCCGCGATGATGGCACGCTGCTATGCCCGGAAGGCGGGGCGACACTTGCCGCCTACGAAAAGGCGCGGCGCATTGGTCTGGTCAGCGCGGATGAGGAAGTTTTGCTGTTCAATTGCGCATCCGGGCTAAAATATCCGCTGGCCGATCAATCGCGGCGGCTTGACCGGCATAAGCCGATCGACTGGGCCAATTTGTGAACAACTGAACTCTGCGCCCTTCACCTACTCCGCTATTCGCATGGCCGGGGTGATGGTTTGCGCTGCGATGTCATCGGCATGGAACGGCAGGCGGTGCCAGGCCTTGACGGCATAGGCGCTGGTCTGATCGGTGAAGTGCGCGGAGGCCGGGTTGGTTGACTGGCTATAGCTCAGGATCGCATCGACCACCGGGCCGGCATCATCGAACCCGACGATCTGGATGTAACTGGTTCCGTGCACCGGCACCAAACCACCGCCCGGCGCGGGGCGCGCGTCCTGATAATTGAGCACGCCTGCGGTGCCGGGGCCGCCGTGAATGGCGATGCGTTGATCGCCGGCCCGCCACTGTTGCACGCTGCCCCATTCGGCATCGAGCGCAATCCCGGCGGCATCAAGTTCGGCCACCGCATCGCCCAGCGCGGCGAGCAGTTTATCAGCGATGGCCGCGGTGTCGAGATCGCGCGGGGTGTTCACCGGATCGGAGGCATCGAACGGCACCGCCCACAATCCGGGGATGCGCGCAGCCTTGGCCCAGAACGCGCGGAACAGCGCCGCGCCCTTGCTGGATGCTTCATAGCGGCGATCCCAGCCCGCCAGCGCCGTGCAACCGCGTGCTGGCTCGGCAGCGTCCGCGCACAGCGCCAGCAACGGTTCCAGCGTCAGATCGGCGGCCAGCGTCTTGTTGGCGAACACCATCGCCTTGGCCCGCGCCCGGTCAACCTTGCCCGCTGACAGCAGCGCTTCGGTTTCAGTGAAGTTCGACCGCACACGCAAGGTCAGTTCGCTGGCGTGGCCGCCAAGGATCGGCGAAAGCGCTGCGTGTGGCATACGCGGATTGCTCAGCCAGTAGCTATTGTTGGAGTTGGTGAGGTATTCGCGGGCGATGGTGGCGGCCTGATCGCTGGCGGGCATCAGTCCCGGTTCGGGGGTGCCGGGGGCCACATCCCAATCACATTCCGCGCGCGTGCCGTCGAGCAGCGTGGCGAGCGAGGCGAACAGCCCTGAAATCGGGGTCGAACAGGCGGCGATTTTGGCTGCCGAAACATTGGGTACAGCGGTCACATCGGCGTGCAGCGCATCGCCATGGCGATCCGCCGCGATGGTGTTGACCCACGGAATGCCGAGCGTTTCGCTCACCGCTGCGTTGATATCACCCACGCTTTTCGCCTGCCCGATCCGCAGCCAGGTGTCGATCGCGCGCATATTGCCGCGATTGGCATCCTTCATCGCAAAGGCGCTGGTCGCGCTCCACGTCACGCCCGATTGCGGGGCGACGAACACGGGGCCGTGGCGGGTGAAATAGATGGTGCGGGTAACGTCCGGCGCGCCATCGGGCATTGGCACGGTCACGGTAAGCGGGGCCATCGCCACGCTTTGCCCATCGACGATATAGCGCGTCGGATCAGCCGGATCGAGCGTCAGCGCATAAAGCGTGAAATGCCGCGCGGCGGTGACGGTGTGGGTCCAGGCGACATCGCGGTTGAAACCCAGGGTCGGGATCGGTGATCCGGCAATGCCCACGCCCATCACGTCATAACCATCCGGCCCGGTGACGTGCATCTCCCAGAACCGGCTCGGCCCGTTCCACGGGAAATGCGGATTGCCGATCAGCAAGCCGCGCTCGTCTGCGGTGGCATCGCTGCCAAATGCCCAGCCATTGCTGCCAAGCCCCAGTTCATCCGCGCGAGGGAGCGTCTGATCGACCCGGGCGAGCGTCTTGCCCGGAGGCGCGGCATTGGCGATGCCCGATGCCAGCGCCAGCGAACTTGCCAGCAGCATCTGTTTTTCGGTGAGGCGCAGCACATCATCAAGCGTGATCGGCTGCACCCAC
>PHEL01000057.1 GCA_002842925.1 Alphaproteobacteria bacterium HGW-Alphaproteobacteria-14 | reverse complement strand
CCATCCATGCTGGCCTCCTGCCTCCAGCAGGAAGCTTGAATCAGAACCACGACCGTAAGGGAATCCCTTTCGAGTCAGAACGTGTGGAAACCGCTCTAGCCAGACCAGGATGATCGTTCGGCACGCCTCAAGACAGCGTCGCCGGTGGAAACATCGGCAGCGCCCTATGCGCTTTCATGTCCGCCTTCCACCCATCACCGGCCATGAGATGCGGCCCGGGGCGATCCTAAAAGCCGCCCTATTGCGTGAGCGCGCCTGAGCCACCAAGGACGGCAATCAAGCCGCATCTGAAGCGTAAGTGCGATGTGGCCGGTTCGGCGTCCGTTCTTTCCTTTTGGCCAATCAAGGCCATGGAGAAAGATGATGACCTACTCTCACCTCGACCCGGCGATGCAAAATCGAATTTCGTGGAATGCCGGCAGAACCGTCGGCACCAAGCGGCCGCTCACTCAGAAGCAGATTTGGGCGATCCGGTTCTTCCTTGATCGAGAGGAGCGGCTCCGTGACCGCGCCCTGTTCGACCTGGCGATCGACAGCAAGCTGCGGGGCTGCGATTTGGTGAAGCTCAAGATCGGCGACCTCGTGGCCGGATCTGAAGTCCGCGACCGCGCAATGATCATCCAGCGGAAGACAGGGCGACCCGTGCAATTCGAAATCACCGCAGACGCCCGCTCGAGCCTGGCGACATGGCTGCTGCGACGTGGCGGCACCATCGATGATTTCGTGTTCCCAAGCAGGATCCATTCCGGTCAACCGATGAGCACGCGGCAGTATGCCCGGCTCGTCGATGAATGGGTCACCGCAGTCGGGTTGCGGCGTGAAGACTACGGCACGCATTCCATGCGGCGCACCAAAGCGGCCATGATCTACCGCCCAACCGGGAACCTGCGCGCGGTCCAAATTCTGCTTGGCCATTCCAAGATCGAAAATACGGTCCGGTATCTCGGGGTCGATGTGGAGGATGCTCTTGTCCTCGCTGAGCGTATCGAGATCTGACAAAGCTAGCGGCCGCCGGACGAGCTCCGATGGCCGCTTTTGTCGATGTCCGAAGATCACCGAACCGGCAACAAGTGGGTGGTTTTCCGACCATCCGTCACTGTCGCCCCGTGCTTGCCAAGGAGCTTGGCCTTTCTTCTTCATGGGTAGCGGGACGAATTGGCCTACCGCCAGCATCTTTCGTAAGCCAGTTGGCAAGCTTCTGCATATCCGCGAGGTGGCCTTCAGGCAGCTTTGCGACCTTGGGGCAATTTGGCTTTTTCTTCAGCAACCCTATGGAGCCATCACGGCGCTTTAATCGCCTGTAGATATTGAAAAAATTTGCATGGGGAGATGGAAAACGCCAGCGAGTACGGTGGCCGGCGTTTCTTCAACAGCCGCGGGCGCCGGCTTTTGCCGAAACATAAGTGTGGCTGCGGTCGAAATCCGACATGCCCCATTTAACGTCGAACTGGTCGAACTGCGCGATCGCTGCGCGGAAATGGCGACAGGCTGAGGCCCGATTGCCAGCCTTGGCGTGAATCTCTCCGAGACCGTGCAGCTGGATCGCCACATCACGAGCAAAGCCGCTCTGGTCGGGTTGCAGGCGCGACAACCGGCGGCGCGTGGCAAGCGATGCTTCAGCCGCGGCAATCGCTTCCCGAAACCGGTCGGCTGACGAAAGGGTTAATCCCCGCTGTCCGTTCACCACGGCCAGCAAGCGCAGGCTTCCCGCATCGTTTGGATCGGCATCGACCTGTTGCTGCATAATTGCGCGCGCTTCATCCAGAGTGGCAACAGCTTCCTCCACCCGGCCAAGCTCGTCGAGCACGCCCCCGCGAGACCACAGCAGCAATGCGAGATCGCGCGCAATGTCGAGATTTTCCAATCCATGCGCACCGGCGCGTTCAAGCCGTCGGATGGCCAAGTCATATTGCTCGGCCGAACCGGCGACATCGTCGAGATAATAAAGCGCATCGCCCTTGAAGCGATGGGCGAGGGCTTCCAGCCTCGCAGCCTTGGAAGTGCGGTGGGTTTTCGCACTCATCCGGGCAAGCAAAGCCAACGCGCGGTCGGCCGCGCCAACAGCCTCCTTGTAAGCTTCCAGCCATGCGTGGTTCTGCGCTTTGGCAATCGCCATCTGCGCTCGCCGCAAGGTGCAAGGATCGCTAGCGTCGCAACCTTTCTCCAGCACGCCTTCGATACTTTCTGCGAAGACCAGCCCTCGCGCCATGTCGTCCTCGACATGCAATGCCATATTGGATCTGGCATAACGCAAATCTGCCAGCGCCAGTGACACCTCTCTTTGACCCGGTGCTTCTGTGTGCAGATCGGTCAGGATGGCGTCGGCATGTTCATAGTTCGCGAGGGCCTCTTCCCGCAGGCCAAGGTTGCCGCCGCCTACACCGCCCATGACATCTGCCAGCCGCATGTAACCGCGTCCTGCTTCCAGCCGCACATCGAGGGGAGCGTCGGCATCCTGCGCCAGTGCATCGAGATAGCTCTGCGCCGTCCTGGCAAGCATTTCGCGCGCAGCCGTTGAACCCGGCAGCGCATCGACTGAATCGTAGGCATCGAACAGCAGGGTCTTGGCCAAGGACCGCACCTGATTGTAGCGCTCCTCGGCCAGGTCGCGCTCGCGGGCGGCATCCCGATAAGCATCGGTTACCGCGATGAGGCTGGCGATCAGGAGGAGCGAGAGCAAACTGGCGAGAGCCACCGGGACAAGGTTGCGACGGACATATTTGCGCAGGCGATAGGACGGTGCCTCGGAATAGGCCTCCACGACGTAACCGCGGCGATAGTTTGCAATGTCCCGCGCCAGTTGCGCGACCCCGGTATAGCGATCTTCCCCGTTTTCGGCGGAAGCCTTCATGGCGATTGCGTTCAGTTCGCGATCGTTTTCGCCCTCTGTCATCAGGGCCAGCAGCTTGCCCAGCGCGTAAACGTCGCTCAGCGTATCGACGGGCGCGCCCTCGCGCTGTTCCGGCGCGCCGAAGCCAGGGGTGAAGCCATGGCTGTCGGCTTGGCCCTGTGCATCCTCGCGATGCGGCGCGGCGATGCCGAAATCGATCAGCTTGGCCTGACCGTCCGGCGTGACAAGGATGTTGGGCGGGGTCAGATCGCGGTGAATGATCAGGCGCCGGTGAGCCGATTCAACCGCGCGACAAATCTGGGAAAAGATATCGAGCCGCGTCTCCAGATCGATTGGTTCGTTACGGAGCCACGCACCGAGCGGCAGGCCTTCGACGAATTCCATGACGAAGTAGGGTGCGCCTTCGTCGGTCTCGCCCCCGTCATACAATCGGGCGATATTGGGGTGGGTGAGATTTGCGAGAATCTGCCGCTCGCGCCGAAAACGCTCGACCAGTTCATCGGTGATCAATTGCCGCTTGATGACCTTGATCGCGACCACATGCTCGAAATCGCCCGCTGCCCTTTCGCCAAGATAGACATTACCCATGCCTCCGCGGCCAATCAGGCGCAGGATGCGATAGGCTCCGACATATTCGGGTTCGGGTTCGTCGTCCGCATCGATCAGGATGGCGCCACCGGTTTGCAGACCCTCGCCAAAATTCGAATGTTGTCCCGCGTCGAGCAGTCTCATCGCGCGAATTCGGGCGGTTTCTCCAAGTGTGGGGTGCGAACGGATGAAATCTCTTCGCTCGGTCGAAGACAATTCCAGCGCCGCTTCCAAGGCGTCGATCGCCTCTCTTTCGGTCCTTGCTTCGATCCGGTCGTTCATCGCATCAGGCGATCGTGGAGCCAAAGGCGAGAGGCCTGCCAGCGCCGCTTTACCGTTGGCACTGACAGTTCGAGCACCTCGGCAATTTCCTCTAGCGTCATCCCGCCGAAAAAGCGCATCTCCACGATCGCCGCGCGTTCGCCATCGATGGCGCGCAATTCCTCCAGCCGTTCATTGAGTTCCAGGATCTCGACAGGCATTTCGCGCTGGGCAATGTCTGTCTGAAGCGTGACCTGTGCGTGATAGCGCTTCTGCGCGTTGCGCTTGCGGGCCTGATCGATCAGCACCTGGCGCATGATCCGCGCGGCCATGGCAAGAACATGGGCACGGCTGCTTATTGCCATTGAGGTAAGCTTGGACAGGCGAATGATCGCCTCATTGATGAGCTCGCCAGTCGAAAGCGAACAGTTCGGTTCATGCGCCAGCTTGGCCGCGGCAATGGCGGACAATTCGCGATAGACATCGCTGAGAACCGTATTCCCTGCAGCGGGATCTCCGCGCTGCCACTCAGCCATCAAGGCTGCATGGTCCATAATATGCCCCCGCAGTTAGCTCCGAATAGTATGATGCCATAGTGCGTTGCGAGCGTGCAAGTCCCAAGGGGCTGAAGAAGCCATTCATTCACTCGTCCCCGGAGGACTGTCGGCGGCTCAGCATCAGCAGCCATGCAGCCCTCCTCCCGACCTGCGACTGGCGCTGGAGGGTGCGGCGCAACCACTTCTGGCGCTCGCCGGGGGGGGCGTCTGAGCGCGGCCTCGAGCAGATGCAGAGCTTCGCGCTCTTCATCCCTGCCGAGCGCGTGGCTCCCCCGGCGCAAACGGCGGAACATATCGCTTCAGAACCGCCAGCCGAGCGTGGCACTCGCGGCCACCTCGGTGCGCTGGGATCCGGCGAAGACACGCGCCTCGCCACCCAGCGTCCAGCCGCCGCCGAGCGCATGGTGCCCGGAAGCCGCGAAAAGGCCTCCATCGCCGTCGACACGGGGCGAGCGGACCGCAAACGGCGTACCCGGTGCGCCATCGAGCGTTAGCCGGGCCTGTGCGAACCTCGCTTCTCCTCCGACATATTGCGCGGAAAGATCAAAGCCGCCGTTTTCGCCCTGAAAGTTCGCGAACAATCCGCCGCCCAGACGGGTCTGATCGAAGCTGCTTTCGGAAACCGACAGGTTCAGCGATGCCGCTCCGGTCTCGCTCGCCCCGTCCAGCTGGCCATCGGCGTAGTGGATCGAAACGACCGGCCCGAACGCCCAGTCGCCTTCGCCAAAGCCATAGCGTGCTTCGCCTGAAAGCGAGATGGTTTGAACATCGGCCGACCCGATAGCCCTGCGGCTGATCGTGTTGACAGCGATGTCACGCGTCACATTGGCCGAGACATCGCTGAAGTCGAGCGCGGCAGACAGGCTGAAGCCGCTGTTGCCGGTGCCATAGCGGGCATAGACGCCAAGGCCCCAGCCGTCATAGTCAGCTTCGCTCGCTCGGTCGTCCACATCAAGGTCGCCATTGATGTAGGACACCGCCGCACCGATCGCCCAGGCACTGTCGGAACCGCGATAATCCATTCCAAGGTCGAAGACGATCTGGCTCTGGCTCGCATCGGCGGCGTTTCCGTCAAAATCGGTATCGCCGCTCGATCCGCTGATCCCGCCCCACAGGCCCCAGCCTTCGCCTGCGCGCTCATGCGTGCGCGCCAGAAGACGCTGTGAACGCACCAGCCCGGCATCGGCCCGCGCCGCAAGCAGCGAGGCATAGATCTCGCCCGAGGCGCTGTCGAAGGCGGCAAGAGCCGACTGTGTGGTGCTCTGAAGCAGCGCGTTGTAAACCTCGTTGCTGTCAGAACCCGGAGTACGATCGAACTGCGCAAGCGTTTGTGCGGCCTGCGTCTGATTGAAGCTTTGCGCCACTTCCGGGAAGCTCAGTTGCTGCAGCAGCTGAAGCACCACATCGTTCCCGTCGCCCGCGCCGTACAACACTTCGGCATCAAGAAAGGCGAACGGATTCCGGATCGTCCCGAAGGTACCATTCACCGCATCCGCCCCATCGTTGGCGATGATCGTGTATTCATAGGAATTGGTGTCGGTAAACATCGAACCTGCGAGTTCGATGATGTCCAGCGTCGATCCGCCCAGCGTGACGTTTCCGTTGACCGTGACGAGGTCGGAGGTGTTGTTGCTGTTGACCTCAACCGCAAAGGTGCTGTCGGAATCAAAGGTCAGCGCCCCGTTGACGGTGAGTGTGCCGATGCTGTTGCCGGGCGCAAGCGTGCCTCCGATAAGTGTCACCGACCCCAGCGAGCCACCGCCAGAAAGTGTGCCCCCTTCGACCAGCGCGTCGGCAAAGGAACCATCCGATCGGCGCAGCGCGCCGCTGAGCAGCGCAAATTGGGCGTCCATTCCGACGAACACTTCAAAAGCGTCCATACCCGTCGCATCGAGTGTGAGGCCGTTCGCCTCGGTCATGCTGAACCGCGCGCCGGTCCGCAGGTAGAGCGCGTGGGCACCTGCGCCGGTGGTGGACACCACGATGTCGTCATAGGCGAGGTCGTTGGAAATCGCGAAATCGTCGAGATTGGGGCCGATGACGAGGCCGTGCGCGCCGTCGCCACCCGTGGTGATATCGAGATTGGCGAGCACGATCGTCCTGCCGGAATTGGCGACGCTTCCCTCGATCCCGCCCAGCTCGAGCCCGATCGCATCCGCTCCTGCGGTGGAGATCGTGCTGTCGCGCAACAGGAGGGTGAAATCGCTGTCGATCATGTCGCCTGTCAGGCCTTCGAGGAAGAATCCCCGCGCACCGTCGCCTTGGGTGGTGATGTCGAGGTTGGCGGCACTGAAGGCGCTGCTGGAGTTCACCATCGCCCCGTCGGCGCTGGTGCCGAGCCAGATGCCATGCGCATTGGCGCCTTGGGTGGCGACATTGATATTCAGCATGTCGCCGACCGTTGTGCTGCCGTCGCCGGCGATGAACTGGCCGATCACGAAGCCGCGCGAATTGTTGCCTTGCGTCGCAATATCGACGTTGGCGGCATCGAAGCTGAACACCGAACTGGCGAACCCGCCGCCGCCAATGAACAGGGCATCGGAATCGGTCCCGATGGTGGAAAGGTCGATGTCTTCCAACGAGATCCAGAAGGCCGAATCATCGTCCACCGTGCCTTCGAAGATCATCGCCCCGGCATTGGCCGCGCCTGTGGTGGTAACCGAAACATTTGCGATGGTGATTACGGTGGCGCTGCCATCGCCGTCCAATCCGTGATCGATCCCGCGCGCGTTGCTGCCAGCGGTGGTGATCATCGTATCGAAAATGCTGGTGGAGGAGTTGCCAAGCGCCCCGAAAAGCAGCGCTGTGGAACCGTCGCCCTGGGTGGTGAACGTGCTCTCCGCGATGAAGGCGGTGCGGCTGGACGTGTCGCCGCCCAATTCGCCGAAAACGAAGGCACGCGCATCGTCGCCTTCAGTCGATATGTCGGTGTCGATGATCACCGCGTTGCCGATGGAACCGTTGGCCAACTGCGGGACGTCGATCGCGGCGCTGCCATTGCCGGTGGTCGCTACGGTCGAGCGGCGGATGAGCAGCAGCGCATCGCTGTTGGCGCCGATACCGATCAGAACCGCATCGCTGTTCGCGCCTCCGGTCGAAACCGCGCTGTCGAGGATACCAAGGCTTGCCGAACTGGTGTTGCCAAGCGCGAGGTTGAACCCGAGCGAGCCGTCGCCTGCGGTCGAAAGCTGGGTGAACTCGACTTCGCCGGCGAAGGTGGAGCCGCCGTCGGGCGTGACGAACTGGACCCCGTGCGCATTGTCGCCCATGGTCGATATGGTCGCACTGGCCCCGGGATCGGCAAAATTGTTGATCTCGAAATTGGCGACCGATGAGCCGCCCCCGGAATCGAGCACGAAGGCGGTCGATCCATCGCCTTGGGTCGAGGCCTTGAGGTTGTTCAGCGCAACAAAGGCGGCACTGTTGCCGGGCGTGCCCATGCCGCCGCCGGTCAATTTGACCAGAGCCGAATTCGCGCCGGTGGTGGTGAGTTCCAGCCCGTCCAGCCCAATCAAGCTGATCGACGTCTGCGCCGATATTGCCGGAGCGTCGTCGCCGGTCGTGGCGATCACCGCATCCGCATCCCGGACCGCGACGCCCAACGCGCTTTCGCCCAAGATCGCGCCCGCACCGCCATCGGCGCGAACCGTGCCGTTCACGATGACCGCCCCGGCTCCACCCGCCGCATTGCCTGCCGATGCCATCGTGTTGCCAACCGATTGCGATGACCGTGTACCGGCGATCCCGCCATCGCCCGGCGCGCCCGAGGTTATGTACTGCGTGATCGCGTTCATCGCCTGGTCGGCCAGCCTTGCCTTCTGCACCGTCGTTGCAGCGGTCGCTTCAAGGATTGCCGTTTCGACGTAGTCCTGCGTCACACCCGATACACGGATGCCCACGCTGCCTGCGCCGCTCGTGGCAATCGAACCGGTATCGGTGACGAGCACCTCCCAATCCTCGGCGATGCTCGCATCAACCACGATCCCGTCGCTGTTCGCGCCGGTGGTGGTGATCGAGCTATTGTGGGTGAGGTCCAGATCGGTGAAGCCCTCGGCCCGAATGCCAGTGCCTGTAGCGATGGTGATGTCGCCGGTGTTCGTGGCTGTAATGGTGTCGGCGTTGAGCTCGATACCGGTGCCTGCCCCCATCAGGATCGCGCCCGAA
This sequence comes from Alphaproteobacteria bacterium HGW-Alphaproteobacteria-14, assembly GCA_002842925.1. Lineage (GTDB taxonomy): Bacteria > Pseudomonadota > Alphaproteobacteria > Sphingomonadales > Sphingomonadaceae > Erythrobacter. The sequence continues at coordinate 3,122 of PHEL01000057.1, read as the reverse complement.
TTGAACAGGGTCGCCTCTGTCACGCCATCGGCGCCGCCTGCATTGGTATCCTCAAGACCCAGGTTGATCGAGATGCCGATCGATCCAGGCTCGGTGGTGTCGGACAGGTCGAGATCGCCCTGGTTGACGATCTGGGCGATCACAGTGCCATCGCGCGTGGCGGCAAAGCCGATCCCCAGCGCCACCGGCGTGTCGAGCGTGATGTTGGCGCTGTTGAAGATCAGGCCATCGTAATTCCCGCCAACCGGCGCGCCGAGCGTCGAGACAGCAATCCCGCGCAGGAAACCCCCGCTGCCGGAAATCGCGCCCTCGTTGGATATGCTTAGGCCCGACGTGCGGGACTGGATCAGTACGCGGATACCGCTCGACCCGCTGCCATTGGCCATTGTGATTGCGGCATTGTTCTGGACCGTCACATCGACATCGGTCCCCGCGCTCTGCGCGAGGATCCCGGCATTGGCGATGCCATCGATGGAGATCGTGCCGCCCGCCCGGTTCTCGATATTGAGCGCGGCGCTCTCGTTGGTGCTGTCATTGCTGGTGAAGCCGACAATGCCGTAGGCACCATCACCCGAAGCGGTGATGGTGCCTGAATTTATAATGTCGGTCGTATTTGAACCAACAAAGCTGTTGGCCACGATGCCGCCAGCGATCCCTATGAAATCGGTGTCAAACCCGGCCGCTGAGACGGTGATCGCACCGCTGTTGGTGATGCTGATATCGCCGCCGCCAGTTTCGTGCACCGCAAGGATGCCGGCGGTCACCAGATCACGCTCTCCTGATCCGCCCGAGGCTGTCGACAGGTTGCCGCTGTTGGTGATCGTGATATCGCCCGTCGAGTTTTGCGCGCGGGCCGATATCGCAATGGCGGATTCGAAATCGGTGAATGCAGCTATGGCACCGCGATTGGTGATCGAGAGATTGCCGTCACCGTTCGTAACCAGCGCCTCGATCCCGAGCGCGAAGCTGCCATTGCCGTTGGCGGTGATGGCCGCGCCGGAGTCGATGGTGAGATCGAAACCCTGATCGACGATGGCGATCAGACCCTGCGCCAGCCCGGCGATGTTGGGATCGTCGAACACGTTGATGACCACGTCATCGTCGAGGTTGATCGTGATGTCGCGGTCATTCTTGACCACCCCGATCGCGAAATAGCCCGGAGGGGCGATCGGGCCGTTGACGTTCCGCACGGTGAGAATGCTGAAGGGAGGGTCGGCCGGGTCGGCGGTGATCCCACCCTCCAGATCGCCCTGGCAGATCGCCTCCTCAGCGATAATCTGGCAGTTCGGGCTAATGCCCGGAACGGTCTGCTGCGCGGAGGCCTGAGAAGCCGCCCATGCGAGCGCCAGCACCAAACTGGCCTTACCCGCGCCCGCCATCAACCGCGCCTTGTCTCCGAACTGCCGAACCTGTGCCATGATCTCTCGCCCTCATTGCCGAGGCACAAAACAGCCTCACGAACTAAGGCGCAGGAAAGCGGCAAAAGGGATCAGATTTTTTTGATGGACCGGACCGTTCCCGTCAGCGGGACGCGTGGCTGACGGTATGGAGAAGTTGAGAACGTGAACTTTCGTCACATCCATGAGAATTGCGAACCCGAATGGCAGGCAGCCGACTATCGGCTCAAAAGCCGCCAATCAAAGTTCGCAGGATGGAACCTCTGCAACTGATGTCGTGGACGGCTCTCCACCCCCCGCGGGATAATCCTGCGGATGAGTAGGAGAGGAGAGTGACGATGGAACAAGTATCGGTTGTCGGGCTGGATCTGGCAAAGTCTGTTTTCCAAGTCCACGGCGTCAACGCACAAGGCGAGGCAGTGCTGCGGCGCAGGCTAACGCGTGGTCAGCTGTTGAAGCTGTTCGAGAAGCTGCATCCGTGCCTTGTCGGCATGGAAGCCTGCGCCTCGGCGCATCACTGGGCCCGTGAGCTGACCGCGCTTGGGCATGAGGTCAAGCTGATGCCGCCGCAATACGTAAAGCCCTATGTGAAGCGCGGCAAGAACGATGCTGCCGATGCCGAAGCGATCTGTGAGGCCGTGACCCGCCCGACGATGCGGTTCGTTGGCGCGAAGTCGCCAGACCAGCAAGCGACCATGATGCTGCACCGGGTGCGCCAGATCCTCACCCGCCAGCGCACGCAGATCAGCAATGCCCTGCGCGCCCACATGGCCGAGTTCGGCATCACCGCAGCCATCGGACGCGGAGGACTGGAGCGGCTGATCGCTGTCATCGCCGATCAGGAAGATGCGCGCTTGCCTGAAGAGGCCCGGGCCTGCCTTGGGGTGCTGTGCACCCAGCTGGAGATGGTGAAGGAGCAGATCCTCGACAATGACCGGCGCATCCTGGCCGATGCTCGCAGGACCGAAGCAGGCCGCAGGCTGATGAAGATACCTGGCATCGGCCCACTGCTGGCCAGTGCGATCGTGGCCTGTGTTCCTGACCCTGCTATCTTTGATGGCGGGCGCAGTCTGTCGGCATGGATCGGACTGACCCCGCGCCAGAACTCTAGCGGCGGGAAGGAGCGGCTCGGCAGCATCACCAAGGCCGGCAACACCTACCTGCGCGAGTTGCTCGTGGTTGGTGCCATGGCCGTGGTGCGGCGCGCAAAACAGGGCAGCAGCAAGCGCCCCTGGGTGACGCAGCTGCTGGAGCGCAAGAAGCCCAAGGTTGCCGCTGTCGCACTAGCAAACAAGAACGCCCGGATCATCTGGGCAATGATGGCAACCGGCGAGGCTTACCGCGAAGCGGAGTTGGCCGCAGCCTGAGAGATCGCGTCCCAGGGCGCCACATGAGTTGGAGAGGGCAGACTGAACTGACGCAACAAGCCGGTTGAAACCGCCGGAGCAGGAGAACCCGTCCGACCCCAGCACTTCGAGTGTGTGCAACTGGGAGGGACCTGAACCGCGCGAATGGCATCAGGGCCAACGGCCATGCAGAGCCGCGTAAACAGGCCGGACACATGGGCGCCACGACCAGCCAGCGCAGTAAAGAAACACCCTTGCCAACGGAGAGCCGTCCACACAGGGGTCGCTGCACGAACCCGCTTCGCGGGAGTGTCGCTGGCGGCGAGTTGATGCCGTTTCATTGGCGTAGCGAGTAGATCGAACAAGGCCGAGCATTGCG